>CATPBJ010000112.1 GCA_955652395.1 uncultured Terriglobales bacterium
CTCTCCCACCTCGCTGCCGCATCGAACCAGTCCGCTGGCAATGCTCCACTCGAAGGTGGCCAGGTTCAGTGACGAGCAAGCCGTTCGCACCAGGCGCACGGCGCGCATCTCTTCCACGGTTTCCATCACCACAATGGGAGTGGAAGAGCTGAGCAGGATTTTCAGGCGCTCCAGAGCATCTGCCATAAGGGTTTGACCATCTACGACTTACTCCCGTAAGATAGATGATTCGGGAGATCCGGAATACCGTCACCATAGAAACGAAGGTAACGAACCAGACATGGCAAATCATTTTTCGGCGCTGAAGCGCGCCCGTCAAACCGAGACCCGATCCGTCCGCAACCGTGCCAACACTTCCCGCCTGCGCGGCGCGCTGCGAGATTTGCGTGAAGCCCTGGCCAAAGGCGATAAAGCCGGTGCCGAAGTGGTTTTCAGACAGACCGTTTCCGCCCTCGATAAGGCCATCCAGAAGGGCGTGATTCACGAGAACACCGCCTCGCGCTATAAGTCCCGCCTGAGCGCGCGGGTGAATGTGCTGAAATAGCTTTCAGCTGTCAGCTCTCAGGACGTCCTTCCGGCGGATACTGGCGGGGAAACGGGCTATGGCCCTGTTGTCTTCCCTACGTCGGATTACCTAGCGGAAGCGTGGAATCAGGAAGCCGGCGTGCTTCTGGTGCTCACGGAAAGCGTCTCCGAATTGCCGGCTGAGCATAGCTTCTTCCTTTCTTGCCTTCAAACAGTATCCCGCCAGCACCAGGCAAAGACCTAGGACACATCTCCACTCGTCGATGGCGAGAGCCGACCCAAAAGTTGCGAGAATGAGCCCGGAATAAATGGGGTGGCGCAGGCGAGCATAAGGGCCGGTGCGGATCAGTTGATGGCCTTCCTTGATTGTGACTCGCGCGCTCCAATATTCCGCCAAATGATACCGGGCCCAAATGGCTAACCCAATGCCTGTCCACGTAAGGACGACACCCGCAACAACGCTCGCCATAGTGCGGGGCAAGACCCGAGTTCCCAAAAAGCCGATTCCCGTCGAACCACTAAATATCAGCCCATAGCCGACAATTTCAATCGAGAGCACGGCGAATCGAGAGGTGAAGGACTCTTTCTCGCGAGTGGCGCGGGTCTTGAGTGCGCCCACGATCCAGTAGATGACAAATACGATCCAGGGAAACTCGACCAGGAGGCGAAACACCTCTTTTGTCGTCATTTGATTCCTAAACTGGCAGTTCTTCCTGGGACCATCCGGGGATTTCGGGCTTGGCTTCGGCGGTGAGATCCAGGATTAGCTTTTCTAGTACGAACCGCTTGGTGGGCGGATTCGAGCGCAGGGCCAGGTCGGTCTTGGCCACAAGTCGAATGGCTCGCGTGAGTTCTCGTTTCGACTTGTAACGGCGGGCTTGCCGGATGATGTCATCGGCGGCGAAAGGCGGGACTCGGAACCCCTGCCACAGCGCGGCCCAGAGCATGCGCTGGTCGCGCACATTTCGCTCCAGGATCACCAGCATCTGGCGAAAAGTCTTGGCCAGCATGTAGAGATGTCCGATGGCGGCTTCGTCGCCGTCGCCCGTGCTCAGGATCGCATCCAGCATTTGCAGCGCTCGCACCCGGTCTTTAGCGGAAATCGCGTCGGTCAGTTCGTACAGCGACCGCTGCTTCGCCGCCAGCACCATGGTTTCCACGTCGCCGAGCGTGATTCGTCTCTTCTCGCCTACGTAGAGGATTAGCTTCTCCAGCTCATTGGAGACCATCATCATGTTGCCGCCGAGAGCGTCCACCAGTTCACGGGCGGCATCGGCGTCAATTTTCACCGCTAGCATCTTGCAGTATTCGCCAATCCAGCGGACGGCCTCACTCTCTTCGACCCGCGCCAGTTCGACGATGGCGCAATACCCGCCCATGGTCTCCCGAATTCGCTGATAGCGCTCTTTGTCGGTCATGTCCATGCGCCGCGCATCGGCCGGGATGCTGATGTGGTCGGCGACAAAAATAAGCACCGCATCCGGGTTGGGGTCTTTGCAGTAGGCCTCGATGGCGGCCAGTTTCGCATCGTTCGATCCGCGCCCGAACAGGGTCTTGACTCCGCGGACGAAGAACACCTGGAACGGTGCCATCAGCGAAGGCGTGCGGACGCGATCGAGAACTTCTGCCAGGACGGTCTCTGAGAGATCAAAGTCAAACAGGCTGAAATCGCGCAGGTCGGCGGGCACCAGGTGTTTGATAAGGGCTTCGCGGCAGCGCTTGCGGAAGAAGGTTTCATCGCCCACGAAAACATACGCGGGCCGCAGCTTGCGGGCTTCGACCTCGGAGACGAAGCGGTCGGCTTGGGCGAAGGCCCGCATCAGAAGCCCTCCACTTTCAGAAACCCTCCAGCACATCGCTCACCAGGGTGCGGGCAAACTCGCGCGACAGCCGTTCTAGCGCGGGCGAGTCTTCCTCAAAGAAACTGGAGAGTTCGCGCGAGACCTGATACTCCTCCCGGAACAGGTAAGAAGGATTTTCGTAGAGCACCTTGCCTTGGCGGTCGGTCAACGTCACTTTCGCCGTCACAACCACAAGCGCGCTCGAGGCCCGCCCCGTCTGCGAGTCATAGGTCAACGGCGAAGTCGAGGTGCTGATCACGGTACCGCGCAGAGTGGCATCCGCGGAGTCGTTGGGTTCGTTAAGGATGCGGTAGTGCGTGCGCGTGACCATCTCCTGCACCACCGCGGAGGTCAACCTCTGCTCGATTTTGTAGGTCGGTGTGCGGTTGACGAATGCCGGGATGGCAATGGTCTGGAGGTTGGCCGGGAGAGTGACGGCATGGCCAGCGGTGTGATATCCGCAGGCCGTACTTAAAAGCGAGATTATCTGCAGGGTGCAGATGCGCGGCCATCTCGCGCTTGAAAATTGAGAACTGATTTCACGGCCTCGCGCGGGGGAGTCGCCCGCGATCACACTAAGCACACCAGCCTCACCAGCCACACCCTTCATTGGATCTTCCCTTTGGGGCGGGTGGCAGCCATGTTTTCTGCGCATTCAACCCCCGTAGCGGCGGCGATCCGGAGGTTGTCTGCGGCCGCCCACAACCACAGGCCGTTGGCCAGATTGGTGTCGGGCTGGATCGAGACCAGAACATCTCCTTGTCCCGCTGCGTTCACGTTGCTCGGGGACTCTTCCGCCAAACCGGTGATGGTGACATGCTCCCCCGCCAGCGCTTTGGAAATGGCGTCGATCTCCACCGGCCTTTCCATTTCGACATGCAAGGTAAACGCGTATCCATGAAAGATGGGCGCCTGCACCATCAGGAGAGACGCCGGGGGGGCGTCCTTTCCGGCGATGCGCTTATAGTGCTTGAGCACACGACGCTCCACTGTGCTCAGCGCCGGAACGGACTGCTCACCGTAGCGTGCCACCATATTGAACGCCACCTGGGTATCGAATATTTTTTTGGGCAGCTGCTGGAAGGAAAGCAGATTCACGGTTTGCTCATGGAGCTCGTCCATGCCCTTCTGCCCATGTTCCGAAGCCGGTTCAAAAACCGTAGCCACGACTCGTTTCACTATGGCCGACTTCTGGATCCGTAGTAGCAGAAGCGCGAGCACTACGGCAGCGGGATGGGCCACGACCGCCGGCCCGGGTTGCAACTCCGGAGTAAGCACCTGGCCCAGCTGACGCTGAATCCACGGCGATTTCACGTCTGCATAAGGTTCGTCCTCCAGAGCGTACGAGAGGTCGACGATCGCACTGCCTGCCTTTTGCGACTTTTTCCAGTTCTGGCGGGTACACTCCTGGTCGGAAGCAAAGAAAGTGAAATCAATTTTTTCGAATTGCTCCGACCGTACGCTCTGAATAAACGAAACCTCGTCACCCACTGACTCCAGTTTGCCCAGAGACTCGTTGTCGTCAAGCAGCTTGATGTCCAGGGAAGGAAAATTACGGTCACCCAGAACCTCGGCAACCTCTTTCCCCTTGAGCGTGCCCGCGCCCACGATGGCCAGGCGGTACAGGTTCGCTGCCCGCACCGGATCCGCATGCGCCGTTGGGACGGATTTGAAATTCGAGCTCATGAAGCCTGCGGCGCCTCGGTGTAGGCTGGAGGTGGCGGCGGATTCCCCTTCCGCCGGAAGATCCACTTCAAACGCCAGAATACGCCGGAAAATACGTAGAGCAACGCGATCAGGAACAACACCCACTGCGAATAGAAGCGGATTGCCGCGAACAGCAATCCAAATAGGATCACCAAACGGAATGGTTGCCGGGAACGGAAATCAATGTCCTTGAAGCTGTAAAAACGCCAGGTGCTGACCATGAGATAGCCCACGGCCACCACCATTAGCATCCAGGTAAGGGCCGTCCACCAGGAGGCGATGGGATCGCCGTTGGAAAAATGCACCACGGCGGCGATCACCCCCGCGCCGGCCGGAATCGGCATCCCGACAAAGTACTTCTTGCCCGGACGGCCGGGGTTGGAAGGCTGTGGATTGCTGGTGATGTTGAAGCGGGCCAGGCGGCTAGCGCCCGCCATCAGGAACAGGAAGCTGGCAATTGCGCCGAATTGGAGCAGCTTGTTGTACAACTCGCCCAGATTTGTCGGCAACTGGCGAAATCCCCAGGTCCAGGCCAGCAGAGCAGGCGCGACGCCGAAGGTGATGACATCCGCCAGGGAGTCTAACTCCTTGCCAAAATCGCTGCTGGTTCCGGTCATGCGAGCAATGCGACCGTCCAAACCATCGAACATCACGGCAAAGCCGATGGCTTTGGCGGCGTAGTCAAAATGCCACGCGTCGGCGATGGTCGCGTGCGTAATCTGGAGAATCGCGTAGTACCCGAAGGCAATATTGGCAGTGGTAAAGAGCGAAGGCAGAATGTACATACCCTTGCGCAGCCGTCGGGGAGGTTTCTCTCCTGTGCGTCGCCTCGGCTCCGGGACTTCAGGATCCATCACAGAACTCCTTGACGAGTCGGTTCTGCCCCACTGTGGTCAGCGGTTCGGGCACGCGGCCCAGATAGGCCAGCACGCTGGATCCGCCCTTCACGCGGTCTCCCACTTTGATGTGCAGATTGGCGGAGGCATCCAACAAAACATCGACTCGCGAACCAAATTTGATCAACCCCACCCTTTCTCCCCGCATCACGGGATCGCCAACTCTCTTGGTGAACACAATCCGGCGCGCCAGGAGGCCTGCGATCTGCTTGAACGCAACGGTTTGCCCGTCCGCTTCGACCGTGACCGTGTTCTGCTCATTGTGCTCGGCCGACGCCGGGTTCATGGCGTTGAGAAACTTTCCTTTTTGATAGCGAACGTCCTTGATCACGCCCGCTGTCGGCGAGCGGTTGACATGCACGTCGAACACGCTGAGAAAAATGCTGATCCGGGTGCGCGCGATGCCATTCATCAGAATGGACGACACATCGGTCACCTTGCCATCGGCCGGCGAAACCACAGCTCCGGCAGAGTCCGAGATTACCCTCTCCGGATCGCGGAAAAACCACAAGAAGAACACCGCCAGCAGGCACGCGGGCAGTGCCCATACTGGACCAGCCAGCCAGCCTAGGAGCACAGCAGCTCCAGCCAGCGCGAGTGCGTAATAGTAGCCGTCGGGAACCATCGGGAGCTATTGGGAATTATAGTGCAGGCAAGGCGGGTCGGTCGCTCCCTGAAGGCAAATGATAATAAAAAAAGGCGCTTACCCGCGCCGTGTTCGAGGCAGATTTAACCCCTTGGCGGTCACAGCCGCGATCCGTTGGAGGAACTGAGTTAGGCGACCTGGCCCTGCTGCATGACCAGGCGGAACTGCCGCTCAATGGACTGCATCTGGTCCTTGAGCCGCAGTTTCAGCTTCTTAAGCCGGACTTCTTCCAGCTTTTCGTCTTCTGTTAGGTAGCGCTTTTGGGTAAGTGATTCGAGACGTTCGGCGTACTGCGTGTGCTCCTGAGCCAGCTTGCGGAACTCGTCGTTGCTGACCAGGAGCTGGTCCTTTGGAGTCATCCAGTAGACCCTCCTGAGCGTTGGTAAGGCCTTAACCTACCACACCGCCCCAACCGCTTCAATCCTATTTCCACAGGTGAACAAGTTTTCATAGTGAACAAGCTTGCACCACTCGAGGTGCAGAATAAATCCGGGGCAGCCTAAACAAAACCAAGGCGATACAGGATCGCGTCTTCGTGAGGATCTTCGTAGTATCTCGGGCGGCGACCGCTTTCGAGGAACGCCCACTTCTCGTAGAGGGCCCGCGCTGCGTGGTTGGATTCGCGGACTTCTAACAATATCGCCGTTGCGCCTTGGGCTCTGGCCAAATCCAAAAGCTCGCCCAGCAAACGCGCACCCAAACCTCGCCGGCGCGCTGGACCAGCAATAGCAATATTTTCGATCTCCCATTCTTCACCCACCACTCGAGCAATCACGAATCCCTGAAAGCTGGCCACCTCCTGCATGATGAGGGCTACCCTGGCCGGATCGGAGGCGCGAAACAGCGCTTCATACTGTTCGGCAGACCAGTGCGCCGCCGTGGCGGCGTGCTTCTCCAGGGCCATCATGGCGGGCAGGTCGGCGGTGGTGGCGGGACGGATCGAGAGCTTCACGGACTAGTTTCCGGTTTCCGGTCTCTGGTTTCAGGTTGCTGCCTTAGCTAAGAGTCGCTAACAGCTAAGAGCTGCTCTTAGGCAACAGGCCGCCGGATATAATTCGCGTCCAGTTCCTCGGCGGAGGTTATTTTTTCCGCCCGAATCTTCTGCCATCCCAGGCGGGCGATCGCATCGCTTCGGGGCAGCTCAATCTCTTCCGCCTGCAACCCCGCCTCGCGGACGGCATTCGCCAGGCTGGGATCTGCGGTCACGACGGTTGATCCCGTCGCAGCCTCGAGCAACTCTGCGCGGGTCAGCAATCGCTCTCCCAACGGATGGACGTCATCACCGTGAACTTCGTACTCCCCCGCGTAAACCTCGTGCCGCCCCGCATCGAGCACCGCTATCACTTTGCCGTGTGAACGGCCTGAGACGGCCAGCACTTCTAGCAGCGATACCGCTGCGATCGGCTTTTCCAGGACTTCTGCCAGCGCCTTGATCGCCGCCAGTCCGACGCGCACTCCGGTAAATGAGCCGGGACCGGAGACCACGGCGAAGGCGCCAATATCCGTTTTGCTGAAGCGATGTTTCGCGAGCAGGGCGGCGATTTGCGGCACCAATTGTGCCGAGAAAGTTCCTCCCTCGAGCGGCACCACCTCAATTACATTGCAAGCTTCGCCCGGCCCGCAGCGTGCCAGGGCGATGCTGCCATGCTTGCCCGAAGTGTCGGCGGCTAGAAGAAGCATCTTGAAAGATTTCTGTCCGTGGGAATCCGCGAAAATCCGTGGCGTCTTTCGAAGTCAGCGGATCGCTTCCACCAGTTCCAGCAGCACGCCGCCCGCGCTCGAAGGATGTACGAAAACATATTTATGCCCGCCGGCACCCACCTTGATTTCGTCTGAAACCAGCCGCACGGCATCTTTCTTCAGCCGCTCGACTGCGGCCTCCAGGTCGGGGACACACAGCGAGACGTGGTGCAATCCCTCACCCCGCTGGGCGATGAATTTCGCGATGACCGAGCTCTCCGAAGTGGGCTCAAGCAGTTCCAATCGGCTCTCGCCCAGTGGCACCAGCACGACACGCACTTGCTCGGCCTCGACTGTTTCCTCAGCCGTGAGGTTAAGCCCCAGCTTCTCGTATATGCCCTTTGCGGCGGCGAGCGACTTCACGGCAACGCCAATATGGTCAATGCTGAACATCAGAGAGTCTCCATCTCAATATAGGCGCGAGCGTCACGCTTGTGCGCGGATTCGGGATGGGGGAGGACACTCGTCCTCCGACAAAAACGCTTGTCACGCTTTTCCCATCCTGCCCACAATCTCTTCCACCAGCGTATAAGGGTCGCGTTTGTGTTCGGCCACTTCGGCGGCGTAGCGGGCGACCGCGCCGTTCCCTAGCTGCTCGCGTGCCCGGTCTAACAGCGCATCGCGCAACATCTCGACCAGGCGATTTTGCCAGTTCTGAACATTGTGCTGAACCACCAGATTTTCCTTCTGCAGATAGGCCTCGTAGTCACGAATCGCCGCCGCCAGTTCGGCGATGCCGGTGCCTTCGCTGGCCACCGTCTTCACGATCGGAGGAGTCCAGTTGTCGCTGCGCTCAGCCAGGGACTGCAAAGCGCGAATTTCCCGCTCCACTCGCTCGGCGCCTTCGCGATCGCTCTTGTTGATGACGAAGATGTCGGCGATCTCCATGATGCCGGCCTTGATGGTTTGCACATCGTCGCCCATACCCGGCATCAGAATGACGATGGTGATATCCGCCAGGCGCACAATGTCGACTTCATCCTGCCCGACGCCGACTGTCTCAATCATGACCAGATCGCGTCCCGAGGCATCGAGCACCGTGGCCACGTCCGCCGTGGTGCGTGCCAGCCCGCCCAGCGAGCCGCGGGTCGCCATGCTGCGAATATAAATTCCAGGATCGGAAAAATGGTCCTGCATGCGGATGCGGTCGCCCAGAATGGCCCCGCCCGTGTAGGGACTGGTGGGATCCACGGCGATGATGCCTACCGTCCTGTTTTCCTTGCGATAGTGGCGGGCGAGTTGGTCGACCAGCGTGCTCTTGCCCGCACCCGGCGGGCCGGTGAGTCCCAACAGTCGGGCGTGTCCGCTATGTGGAAACAGGGCCTTGAGCAGTTCAGACCATCCTGGCGTGCGGTTTTCGACCGTGCTGATGACACGGGCGAGGGCGCGCGCATCGCCCGCGCGGAGTTGATCAACTAGAGGTGGGGCGTCGGAATTCAAGCAAGTAAGTGTAAAGCAGAATCACGAACCACTGCACGGCGGCCGTCAGCCAGGAAGAAGTCTCGCTAATAATACCCTCGGGTACATCAGATTGCATTGGCAAATCGTGCTTTATATTGCAAAGTACATCGCATGCTGGCTCTGAATGATCCGTTCCTTCGACCGATTCCCAAACGCTGGATTCCAGCGGAAATGACCACACCACCAAAGCTCGATCCGGACGCGCCTGCCGCTTCGATCAATCTATGTTACGCGCTGCTCATCAACCCGTTTTATCCCAAAGACGCAAATGCCAGCTTCGGCAAACACGTGCTCACGCCAACGCTTGCGCTCACCAGTGTTGCCGCTACCACGCCGGAACATTGGCGCGTGGAGTACTGGGACGAGAACCTCCTGCATGGACGTCCGCCGCATGATCCGCTTCCGCAGGTCGTCGGCATCACCGTGCACTTAACGTTTTGCCATCGCGCCTACGAACTGGCCAGGTGGTACCGGAACCGGGGCTCGAAAGTAGTCCTGGGCGGACTGCACGTCTTGTCCTGCCCCGATGAGTGTGCGCCTCATGCGGATGCTCTGGCTCTGGGAGACGGGGTGCAGCTCTGGCCCAAGATTTTGCGCGACGTGGAAACGGGTCAGCTGCAATCCCGCTACCTCGCGACCTATGAAAACGACTATTCCGATGATCCCCGGCCCCGCCGCTCAATGCTGCGTCGCGCGAGTTTCTTGACCACCACCAGCCTTATTGCCACGCGGGGCTGCCACAACCGGTGCGGCTTCTGTTATTTGGCGACGGATGGCCTGCGAATACCGTACCGCATGCGCCATCCACAGCAGGTAGCAACCGAGTTCGCCGCTGACGGACAGCCTTATGCAGTATTTGTTGACAACAATCTAGGGTCCCGTCGCGATTATCTGCATGCCCTATGTGCGGAGCTTCGGCCGCTTAACAAGATCTGGTCCGCAGCGGTCACGATTGACGTTACCGACGATCCCAGCCTCATCCGCAACATGGCCTTAGCTGGATGTACCGGCGTTTTCGTCGGCTTCGAGTCCCTATCAGACAAGAATCTGGCCGATGCCCACAAGAAAACGCCGCAAACCTTAGACTACGCACGCCGGGTGCGCATGCTGCACGACTATGGCATCCAAGTAAACGGTTCCTTCGTCCTCGGCTTCGACCACGACCGGAAGGATGTCTTTACTCGTACGGCAGACTGGATTGAGGAAAACCGTTTGGAGTGCGCCACATTCCACATTCTTACACCCTATCCGGCCACACCCTTGTTTCGGCAGATGGAAGCGCAAGGCCGCCTGTTACATCGAGATTGGTCCCTGTACGACACGGCGCATGCAGTTTTTCGGCCCCAACACATGACCCCAGAGGAGCTGGAGCTTGGGTATGCTTGGATCTACCAGCGCTTGTTTTCGCATGTCTCGATCTGGCGCCGCCGCCCGGAAGACTGGCGCGCGGTCCCAATGTATCTGGCCATGTCGTACTTGTATAAGCGTTCGAACCGCTTTTGGCACCAACTGATCAGGCACGATCTGGTGCATGCGGTGTGGCGCCCCCTGGTTGAGATCACCCGCCTGCGGCACATATACTATCGGCGAAGACTAATGCAGGGTCACGCAGGCATCGCGGCTTCCGGGCAGATCGTAGCGGCCGGAGTTTAGTAGCAGCTTGATATGTCGAGTCAGTCCTTCAACAACTGCCGCGCAATGACCAGCCGCTGGATTTCGCTCGTCCCCTCGCCGATGGTGCATAGCTTCACGTCACGGTAAAACTTTTCCGCGGGATAGTCTTTGATAAACCCGTACCCGCCGTGAATCTGCACTCCCTCGTTGGCACACCGGACGGCCACTTCGCTGGCGTAGAGCTTGGCCATGGACGATTCCAGCGTAGTCTTCATCCCGGCATCTTTCATGGCGGCCGCGCGCAAGGTCAGCAGCTTGGCGGCTTCAATTTCGGTGGCCATGTCGGCCAGCTTCCACTGGATCGCCTGAAAGTCGCTGATCGCCTTGCCAAACTGCTTGCGCTGCTTGGAATACTTCAGCGCGGCCTCGTAAGCGCCCTCGGCCATGCCCAGCGACAGCGCCGCGATTGAGATGCGGCCGCCATCCAGCACGCGCATAGCGTCGATAAATCCGTCACCTTCCTTGCCGCAAAGGTTCTCGGCCGGAATGACGCAATCTTCAAAAATCAATTCAGCCGTATCGCTGGCCCGCAAGCCGAGCTTGTTCTCTTTCTTTCCCGGGCGAAACCCCTTCGTTCCTTTTTCCACGATGAAGGCCGATAGTCCATGCGTGTGCGCGGCGCGGTCGGTCACGGCAATCACTACCAGAACATCGGCGTAGTGGCCATTGGTGCAGAAAGTCTTGGTGCCGTTCAGCACCCAGTTATTTCCCTTGCGCATTGCCGCCATACGCGCGCTACCCGCGTCTGATCCGGACGAAGGCTCGGTCAGGCCCCAGGCTCCGATGGCGTCGCCCGAGGCCAGCGGGCTGACGTACTTTTTCTTCTGCGCTTCATTCCCGGCAAGAAAAATATGGTTTGAGCACAGCGAGGTATGGGCCGCAACGATAATTCCCACCGAGCCGTCCACGCGGGAGAGTTCTTCGATAGCCGTGACATATTCGACATAACCCATGCCGGCGCCGCCGTACTCGGGCGGAAACACAATGCCCAGCAGACCGAGTTTGCCGAGTTCTTTGACCGTCGCCAACGGGAATTCACCGGCCTCGTCCCACTCCATGACGTGGGGCGCGATTTCGCACTCGGCAAATTCGCGGATGCTCTTCTTCAGTTGAAGCTGTTCTTCGTTGAGTTGGAAATCCAAGATGCCTCCGGGTCCAACCAGGAACTCGCTACGACGTCGCGGAAATTAATTTTAATTAGAACATAGCGCTCGAGGGAGAAGAAGTCCGGCACCGACCGTTGGCGGATCAGCGAGGAAACGCGCATTTCAGCCCCCAAGCCAGGCCCCATCAGAAAACCGGCAGAAGGTAGATAGCCACAATGATACCGCCCACAATCAGCAGCATGGTTCTTGCGCGGCGTACCGACTGCTGTTGGGTTGCGATGGCCGGCTGCTGATTTCCCAGGGCCAGCTTGGAATTTTCGATCTGTGGCTTCTCGAAGTCACGGATTTCCCTCGAGAAGTTGGATCACCTTGTCGTCCGACATGACTCTGCGCTCCGAGTCCTATCTGACTATGCGAAAGAATAAGCGCGAAAGAGTGCGGAAGGAGTACGCCCTTGGTATAAGGACTCGAAGCACTGTTTCCTGGATGACAGGGCCTAACCGATCCGTTCCGCGGTCAAAAACCGCTCAAATACTTCGTTCGAAAGCAGTCTTCCGCGCGGTGTCAGCCGGATCACATCGCCGTCGCGTTCCAGCAGCCCCGCTTCCACGCACTCCGAAATGGTGCCGGAGTGACTCTCGGTTGCCGATTCCCCGAATTCAGCACTGACTTTTTCCAAGTCCACGCCGTGGTTCAGGCGCAGCCCCAGGAAGAAGGTCTCTTCCAGAGCAGCTTGCGTCGACACCGGTATTTTCTTGGGCGGCGCTCCGGCCACGTATTCCTCGAGCAAGTCCGGCGAAGAGAATCGCACCGCTTCTCCCCGTTTCGCGGCGCAGGGCAGCATGGAATGGGCATCTATGCCAAAGCCGAGATACGGCAGGCGTGTCCAGTATTTCAGATTATGACGCGACTCCTGCCCAGGCCGGGCGAAGTTCGAAATCTCGTACTGGCATACTCCCGCCGACTCCAGCCGCTCGCAGGCGGTTTCGTAGAAGTCGGCAGTGAGTTCGTCGTCGGGAACGAAATGCGCATGGTATCTTGTACCGCCTGCGGTCAGCTCGCGTCCCAGGCGTGAGTCGTCATCCACCTCCAGCATGTAGACGCTGACGTGAGGCACTCCGGTGGCGACCACCTCGGCGATGGAAAAGTCCCAGCTCTCAGCCGTCTGGTGAGGGAGGCCGGCAATCAGATCAGTGTTGATGTTCTCAATACCGGCGGCGCGGAGATGGGCAATATCCTCGACCACGGTCGCGCGCTGGTGCAGACGTCCGACCGACGCTGCCTCGATATCGACAAACGACTGCACTCCCAGGCTTACCCGATTCACTCCGCAGCGCTGCAATGCTTCGATCATCGCTGGAGACATGGTTCCGGGGGCGCATTCCACCGTGATCTCTGCGCCTCTCTCAACCGCAAACTTTTGCGAAATCGTGACAAATAAGCGCTCCAACTGGTTTATATCGAGTATCGTAGGAGTGCCGCCGCCGACAAAAATGGAGTCGGCCGAGAATTCCAACACGCCGCCCATCTGTTCCGCGGTTTTGCCGCCGCGGTTGATGTCGGCGGCCACACGTTCCACGTAGCGTTCAAAGACGGCCCGGGAAAAGACGTCCGAGCGAAAGTTGCAATAGGTACACTTAGTCCGGCAGAACGGCACCGAGATATAGAGGCCAAGGGACATCGTGACTGATTATCCCACTTCGCGTAGCATGGACAGCGGTCAAGTCGTCCGAAAACGAGTGGTTCGGGACAGAAACAGTATTTAGAAACTCATGGTTCCTCGCGTAGTCATAACAGGAGTCGGTGTCGTAAGCCCCAACGGTATAGGCAAAGAAGCCTTTTGTCTCGCTCTCCTCGGCGGAAAATCGGGGGTGAAACGCATCTCCCGCTTCGATCCGTCTTCGCTCCCGGTACACATCGCCGGCGAGATTCCTGAGTTTGACGAACTAGCCTGGGTGGACGTGCGCGAACGCAAACATGTCTCCCGCGTGGTGCCGCTGGCCGTGGCTGCCTCGACGGAAGCAATCAAGGATGCCGGCCTCGATCCCTCCACCATGTCCCTGGAGGAAAAGCGTGAGATTGGCGTGATTCTGGGCACGGGCGGCGGGGCACAGGAATTCTCCGAGGAGCAATACCGGCTGTGGCATAGTGGACACGTGAAACAGGTCAGCCTGTTCTGCATTCCCAGCGGCACTATGGGGACACTGCCAAGCGAAATCAGCATGCGCTTCGGATTTCGCGGCTACAGCCACGTGGTGACCGCTGGCTGCACTTCTTCCACCGACGCTATCGGCTATGCCTACCAGCATATTCAGGCGGGCGTGCTGCCCATGTTTCTGGTGGGCGGTGTGGATTCACCTATCACTCCCGGCATCATCAAGGGCTATTCGTTGCTGCGCGCGCTGACCCAGTCCTGGAATCACGCTCCCGAGAGCGCATCGCGGCCATTTTCCGCCGACCGTGACGGCTTTGTCATCGCCGAAGGCTCGTGGATGTTCATTCTCGAGGACTCCGACCATGCGCGCGCGCGGGGCGCCCACATCTACGCCGAAATCGTCGGTTACGGTTCGACCTGCGAAGCTTTCCACCGGGTGCGCATGAGCGAGTCGCCTGAAGAGCCGGCTCGCGCCATCACGCTGGCCCTCGAAGAGGCCAGCCTCGCGCCGGAAGACATCCAGTACGTCAACCTGCATGGCACTTCCACGGAAATGAATGACCGGGTCGAAACGAGGGCGTTGAAGCTGGCGCTCGGCGAGCATGCCGGGAGAATTCCCATGTCGGGGCTGAAATCGCAGATCGGACACGCTCAGGGCGCCTGCGGCTCAGCCAGCCTGGCGGCCACGCTGATCGCGATGGAACACGGTAAGATTCCGCCCACCATCAATCTGGACGCACCCGATCCGGAATGCGATCTGGATTACGTACCCGACATCGGCCGCAAGGCCCAGATCGAGTATGCGATCTGTAACTGCGTGGGCTTCGGATCGAAGAACTCGGCGTTGGTGCTGAAAAAGACCGCGTAGGGGCAGGTGTCCTCGCCTGCCCGGCGGAGCAGCGCTCCGCAGCACTGGCGGGCTTCGCTCGCCCGCTCAGATGCGGACATCTGGCCCAGGTAACGCCCTAGCCCGAAAAACCTTTTCCATCTTCCCCTCTTCTTTCTTAATCTACTTAAGGTATCTTTAGCTGATACCCCAAGCTATCCGATGGCCCAAGAAGAAGAGGTACTAGGTAAAGCGTATGACAGCCGCCTGATGAAGCGGCTGCTCCAGTATTTGCGCCCTTACAAATGGCAGACAGGGATCGCCCTGGGCTCGATTCTGCTCAAAGTCGGGGCCGATGTTCTGGGGCCCTATCTCACCAAGGTCGTCATCGATCGCTACCTGGCGCCGGTACCGGGTGGACACACGCCGTTGGATCGCTTCCTGAGCAGCCAGGCGCTGGTCGGCATCGCCCAGGTCGCTGCCATCGGAGTGGTCCTGCTGATCTTCAGTTTCCTGCTGGATTATCTTCAGGTCTATTACATGCAGTGGGCGGGGCAGATGGTGATGTTCGATCTGCGCCGCGAGATTTTCCGCCACCTGCAGCACATGCACATCGGCTTCTTCGACAAGAATCCCGTCGGCCGCTTGGTTACGCGCACCACCTCCGACGTGGACGCGTTGAACGAAATGTTTACCTCCGGTGTGGTATCCATTTTTGAAGATGTCTTCGTGCTCGCCGGAATCGTATGGTTCATGCTCCGCATGAACCGGAACCTCGCCCTGATCACCTTTGCAGTCTTACCGCTGATCGGGTTCGCCACTAAGATCTTCCGCGACAAGGTGCGCGATTCGTACCGGCGCATTCGCACCGCTATCGCCCGGATCAACTCCTACATGCAGGAGCACGTCAGCGGCATGGCTGTATTGCAACTTTTTAATCGCGAGCAGCGCGCCTATGACAAATTTTCTGAAGTGAACGCAGTCCACATGGACGCCTTCAAAGACGCGATCATGGCCCATGCTGTCTACTACCCGGTCGTGGAAATTCTTTCGGCGACCGCGATCGCATGTGTGATCTGGTTCGGCGGCAACGACGTCATACGTGGCGCGACCACAATCGGGGTCCTCGCGGCTTTTATCCAGTACGCACAACGCTTCTTCCGTCCCATTCAGGACTTTAGCGAGAAATACAACATTCTGCAGTCGGCCATGGCAGCCAGCGAACGTGTTTTCAAACTGCTGGACACTCCCGCGGAAATCACTTCGCCCGCGGTTACGAAGACGCCGACGGGGCCGGGACGCATCGTGTTCGATCATGTCTGGTTCGCATACCGCAATACGCCAGGGAAAGATGGCGGCAAGAACGCGGGCGAGTCGCCCGCGACCACACCAGCGAGCACGGCCCCCGGCGATGGTCATGTGGGGACGGGGCTTCGCCCCGTCCCGGCCGAGCAAGGGCCGGCTGTTCCTAGCGAACCCGATTGGATTCTTCGCGACGTTTCCTTCACCATCGAACCCGGTGAAACCGTAGCGATCGTGGGCCACACCGGCGCGGGCAAGACGACGATCATCTCTCTGCTCATGAGATTCTACGACGTCCAAAAGGGCGCGGTCAAAATTGACGGCATCGATGTAAAAGATATGGACCTGGCCGAACTTCGCCGCCGCTACGGTGTGGTCCTGCAAGACCCGTTTCTGTTTACCGGAACGGTCGAGGGCAACATCCGCCTGGGCACGGAATGGATTACGGACCAGGACGTGGAAAAAGCTGCCGAAAATGTAAACCTTGCCGACTTCATCCGCGGGCTTCCGCAAGGCTTCAAGGAAGAGGTCCACGAGCGCGGCTCAACCCTCTCCACCGGTCAGAAGCAACTCATCTCGTTTGCCCGTGCGCTGGCGCACGACCCCAAGATCCTGATTCTGGACGAAGCCACCTCGAGCGTGGACACCGAGACCGAGTTGCGGGTACGAGACGCACTCAACCGCATGGTCGAGGGCCGCACATCTGTGGTCATCGCGCATCGGCTTTCGACCATCCAGCGCGCCGACAAGATTATCGTGATGCACAAGGGCCAGGTGCGCGAAGTAGGCACACACCAGCAACTGCTCGCCCAGCGCGGCATTTACTACAAGCTCTACCAGTTGCAATACAAAGACCAGGAGATTCCGGTCGGCGCGGGCGGGCAGGTCACGGCCAACGCGGACGACTAGGCAAGACCTCGGGGACACTAGCAGTCGTTTACAGCCCATCCTTCGCGATAACATGAATGGAGATAGTCTATGAAGTGGCTTCGCGCAGGGCTGGAAATAGTTGGCGTGATGGCGCTTCTGGCCATCCTTTTTTCGTGGCGTCCGCCGTTGGGGAGTTCCGCGGCCCGCGAGTCAATAAAGCAAAGCCGAAGGAAGTTCTTTTCGTCCTCAACGAGGCTGCGTTTCCGTACAACAGAATTTCAAGGTGTTGGCTAGCTATGAATCGGAGGAGCTTCACCGGTGACCACTTGGATTACTACTGCATATCTCTTGCGAAGTTCGACCCTTCCGACTTCACGAAGAAAGAGTGGCACGAGGGGCCTGAAGCTGGCCGTCGGTGCAGCACGTCAAGCGGTCGATACTTGCTTCCCTATCCGCGGAGCAAGCAGACTCGGCAGAGATGAACATTATGCTCCCGAAGGTCGTTCTGCATGGCCGGCAACCCTCGGCTGCGGAAGTGATCTTGTACGATCCCAAGGCCAGGGTGCTCTATTACGTGAACTATAAGACCTGAGCGAGCGTGGGGAGAGACCTCTCCCCTTACAATGTCCTCCGTGCGAATCCTGATCTCCGCTGGGGAAGCTTCTGGCGAAATGTACGGCGCGCTGCTCATTGAAGCTTTGAGGCGTCTCGCGGGCGGTGGGACCCGCGCCACCTTGAAGCAACATTTGGAATTTTTCGGTGTGGGTGGGGGTCGCATGCGAGCCGCGGGTTGCGATACCGTGGTCGACTCCAAAGATCTTGCTGTAGTCGGCATCTCGGAAATCCTCAGCCATCTGCCCAAAATCTGGGGTCTGTTTCACAAGCTGATTGCGGAAGCGGACAAACGCAAGCCTGATCTCGCCATTGTCATTGATTCCCCCGCGTTCAACTGGCGCGTGGCCCGCCAGATGCGCAAGCGTGGCATTGCGGTGGTCTACTACGTCTGTCCGCAATTCTGGGCGTGGCGTCAGGGACGGGTACGTCTGCTGCGAAAATATGTCGACAAGGCGTTGGTGATTTTCCCGTTCGAGGAGAAGTTCTACCGCGACCGCGGAGTGGATGCCGCATTCGTCGGCCACCCTCTCGCCGACCTTCCCCGGCCTGAAATCGATCGCTCGGCCTATGCCAACCTGCACCATCTGGATGCCGCCAAACCCTGGATCACGCTCATGCCCGGCAGCCGCGTGAAAGAAGTGCGCATGAATCTGCCCGTGATTCTTGAGTCGGCCGCGAAGTTAGGCCCGGCATACGAATTTCTGCTGCCGGTTGCTCCCACACTGGATCGCCGCTTCCTGCCAGCGCTTATCGGGGACAATTCCATCCAGCTGGTTCCCGAGGCCCTGCCCGCTCTGGCCCAGTCGCGAGCCGGAATCATTGCCAGCGGCACGGCTACGGTCGAGGCCGCAATGATGGGGACGCCATTCGTGATGGTGTACCGGGTCTCGCCCTTGACCTACCGGGTGGGGCGCCCGCGGGTCAAAATACCGCACTTTGCCATGGTCAACCTGATTGCTGGAGAGGAGGTGGTCCCTGAGTTAGTACAGCACGATTTCACCGCCGAGAAGGTTGTGGTCAGGCTCAATGAAATCATTTCTGATGGCCGTGCCCGGAATAAAATGATCGCTGGGCTGGCCGGGGTGAAAGCCCGGTTGCACGGACCAATTCAAGACGAACGGCACCCAGTGGATCGTGCTGCCGAGGCGATTCTGTCGTTGTTGGGCGCAGGCGGGATGCCAAAAACTGGCTAAGCCTTGTCCTGCCAGCATCTTTTGCGCCACAATCTTCATCTTAACGGTTATCGTAGTTGTGTCAGGAGACCGCTTTTGATCCATTTTCAACCGCAGCGTCAGCGTCGAACCCTGTTGCTGTGCCTTGTTTTCTGCTTCTTTTTGATGTCGTTGCCCTCGCGGGCGGCCGACAAGATGCGCCTGCGCGTGGACGACTACCAGATCGACGCCGAGCTCACGCCACATACCCACAAGATCAGCGCGCGGGCCAGGGTGAAGTTCACCGCCCTTGAAGATCTGAATGTCGCGACTTTTGAATTGCACAACGCGCTGCGCGTCATCAAGGTGGTCGATGCGGCGGGCAAGCCGTTGAGCGCCGAGCGCGTCACCCAGGATTCCACCATTCGCATTCCGCTCACTACTCCGGTGGCTAAAGATAGTTCGACCACGCTTACTTTCGAATACGAAGGTGCGCTCGATTCCGCCGACGACAGTCCGGTACAAGGCCTCAAGCTGGCCCACATCGGCGACGACACGACCTACCTGCTGTACGCGGGCCGCTGGTTCCCGGTGAATGCCTACGGCATCAACCGCTTCACCGCCACCATGAACATCACCGTGCCGGCGCACATGATAGTCATCGGCAGCGGAAAGGAGTCCCCCGGCAGCGCCCCGGCAGCCAAGCGACCCGCAGGCGCCATGCCCACAAAGACCTTCGCCTTCGCCTGGGACAAGCCTAGTTTTCCCGGCACCATCGTGGCCGGCATTTTTCAGGAGGTCAAAAGTGATGAAGCCGGTCTGGACCTTCACGTCTTCTTCAAGCCGGCACATCAGAACCTGGGAGCAAGTTACGCGACCACTGCGGTCAAGGAATTCACCTACTACGTGACGCTCTACGGTGCTGCGCCTTCGACCACTCTGAAAGTGGTCGAGATCCCGGACGACACCGTACCCGCGGCCTGGGCACCGGAAATCGCCGCCGTCGCCAGCCGGGCCGTCACCGAAAAGGTCAATTACCGATTGCTGGCCAACACCATCGCACACCAGTGGTGGGGCGCCTCGGTCAGCCCGGCGTCGCGGGACGACTGGTGGCTGAACGACGGCTTTGCCCGTTATTCCGAGGCCCGCTACGTCGAACAGGCGGCGGGTCAGGCAGGTTTGGAAGAGACGGTTAAGGATATGTCAGTCGGTGCGCTGGCTTACGACACGGTACCACTCTCCAGCGCTGGAAAGCTTGATGTGTTCTCTCCTGAATTCCAATCTCTTGTGACCGACAAGGGCGCCATGATCCTGCACATGTTGCGTTGGGTCATCGGCAATCAGAAATACGACCAAACCATGCGCACTTTCGCCGGCAAGTACGCGGGGAAGTCGGCATCCCTGGATGATTTCCGCGCTCTGGCCGAGCAGAACTACGGCCAGCAGCTTACCTGGTTTTTCTCCCAGTGGCTCGACTCCACCGGCGCACCGGAATTCAAGACCAAGTACACCATCTTCCGGCTGGGCAACAACAAAGGCTTTCGAGTTGTGGGCCAGATCTCACAGGACCTCGATCTGTTCCGCATGCCGGTGGACCTCAAGATCGATACCGACGGCAAGACGGAGAACAAACGCATCGAAGTCGTGGGCACGAATTCGGCGTTCAACGTCGAAACCTACGGCAAGCCCCGCCGGATCGTGGTCGATCCCGATGACCGGGTGCTGAAAAACTCATCCGACGTCAGGCTGAGAGCTTCCATCCAGCGCGGCCAGGGCCTGACCCAGCAGGGAGACCTTGCGGGCGCGCTGCTGGAGTTTAACAAAGCGCTCGACGTCAACAAGAACAGTTCGCTGGCCCACTATCGTGTCGCCGAGGTCTTCTTCCTCCAGCGGAACTTCCAGGCCGCGGCCAACGCCTATCGCGACTGTCTGAACGGCGATGGCGAGCCGCGCTGGACCGAGGTCTGGAGCCACATTCAGCTGGGCAAGATCTTCGACGTCACCGGACAGCGCGAACGCGCCACCAATGAATACCGTCAAGCGCTACAAACCAACGACAACACCCAGGGCGCTCTGGATGAGGCCCGGAAGTATCTGCAAAAAGCATTCGAGCAGCAAAAAAACGGATAGCCTGAATGTGGGCTCGGTAATGAACCACGTAGCGCCGCCGGCGGCTGTCGTGGGGGGCTACTGGAATGCGCGCTTCACGGCCAGAGTGACCATGGCCTTGGAGACCAGCTTTTCTTCTGCATCCTTCAGCGCGAAAACTTCTGCCTCGCAAATCACTAGCATTTTACCTGCACGCAGCACACGTCCGCGGCAACGCAAGCGGTCGGCCACGGCCGGATGCAGAAAATTTATTTTGAACTCGACGCTGACCACGTCACGGTCCAGACCGACCGCGCCGCGGGCCGCGCATCCGGCAGTGTGGTCCGCCATGGTAGCCAGCACGCCCGCATGGATCAGGCCGTGCTGTTGTCGGTGGCGCTCGGCTGGAACCAGCATAGTTTCGCAATATTCGTCTTCGATACGAGTCAACTGCATACCTAGGTCGCGAACGAAGTTGGCGCTGTCGAATATGTGGCGCACCTGGTTTTTCAGGCGTTCATCCATGGGATTCTGAGCGACCCGGAGACTGAGCTTCCAGAGTCCGCAATCGAGAAAGAATTTCTAGAAGGCCCACCGCAGTAGGGTCACGCCCACCGTGAATCCCGCGCCCACTGACGCCAGCAGCACCAGGTTGCCCTTCTTGAGCTTACCTTCCTGCCGCGCGGTATCCATCGCCAGAGGGATCGTTCCGGCGGTAGTGTTGCCGTAACGATCGATATTGACCACCACGCTCTCCGGTCTCATACCCAGACGGTCCGCCGTAGCCGTGATAATCCGCCGGTTGGCCTGGTGGGGAATGAAGGTATCGATGTCGGCGCCTTTGAGTCCGTTACGGGTCAAGATCTTCTCGCACAGTTCTGCCTGCTTGCGGACAGCGAACTTGAAGACCGCCTGCCCATCCTGATGAACGTAGTGCATTCGCTTCTCCAGTGTTTCCTGGGTGGCGGGATGGAGGCTCCCGCCACCTGGCATGTAGAGCGAACAACCACCCGAACCATCCACTTCGTGAATGAAATCGATCAAGCCCACCGAGTCGCCCTCAGCCGGTTCCAGGATGACCGCACCGGCGCCGTCGCCAAAAATCACGCAGGTGGCGCGGTCGGTGTAGTCGATGATCGATGACATCACGTCCGCCCCGATCACCATCACTTTGGTGTGCGCGCCGGTGGCAATAAATTGCGCCCCGGTCTGGAGCGCGTAAACGAATGCCGAGCAGGCGGCTGAAAGATCAAATCCCCAAACTCCTTTTGCGCCCAGCTTGTGCTGCACCAGGCAGGCGGTAGAAGGAAAAAACATGTCCGGCGTGACCGTGGCTACCAGGATCGCATCCAGGTCGGAGGGCTCCAGGCCGCGCTGGGCCAGTGCCCGGCGTGCGGCCTCGGTGGCCAGGTCGCTGGTGGCTATGCCCTTGTCCGCGATATGCCGCTCGCGAATGCCGGTGCGCTCCACAATCCAGTCGTTGGAGGTTTCCACCAGCTTTTCCAGATCGTCATTGGTCAGAAGACGCGGCGGGACATAAGCACCCAGGGCAGTAATCTTGGCGCGCACCAGTTGGCTCACTCGATCAGTTCTCCGGGTTCGAATCTTGTGGTGAAAGACGAACCGTTTATTTTGACGCACCCATACGGCAATGTCCAACTGTATGTCCCGCAGAGGGTTGCTCAAATCCGGACGGTCGAGTCCATCTCTCGACGAGCCGGTCGTCCATTACCCCGGTACATGTACCTGCAGCCGCAAAATGCACGACGGAGCTACGCCGCTAGTGCTTCCGAAAGGCAGCGCGCGCCCCGAAATGGCACTAGTCCCGGAATGGACCACGGAGACCTTCGCATACAGGCAGCGTTTGACTACGCTTCACCAGCCACTCGAAAACTTGCGACGCGCCCATGTGCGACGCGCCCATGAATGTTTCCTCTGTACTCGGATCTTCAGGAAAGGGGATCAGAGATGATCGGATCAGCAAAGTCTCCAGGCGCAAGGTTCGCGGGCGCTATGGTGGTTTCTCTTGTCATTCTTGCATGGTCGGGCTGCGGCGGCGGGATGAGTGTTGGTGGCTCGATCTCGACTTCAAACGGTATGACGGTTACGCCTCCGAGCGCCACGGTTCGCGCCGGAGACAGCACCCAGTTCTCGGCCACGGTCACGGGAAACATGAACCAGTCCGTTACCTGGTCAGTGAACGACGTGGCCGCCGGGAATTCAACCGTTGGCACCATCGATGCCACTGGAAAATACAAGGCTCCGGCCAGCCTCCCCACGCCGAATTCGGTGAAAATCAAGGCCACTAGCACAGCTGACAGAACCCTTTCCGCAACCAGTTCTGTGAGTCTCGAGAATCCTATTCCTCAACTCGACACTTTGAGCCCTACCTTCCTCCCAGTGGGCAATTTCTCACTGAAAGTGGGGGGCGCAAATTTCGTGAACGGTGCCCAAGTGATGTTCGGTGGAACGGCCTTGACCACCACCTATGTGAGCCCTACCCAGCTTACGGCCAGCGGAACCGCCGCAGCGGCACAAGTAGGAATGGTCAAGATCACGGTCGTGAATCCTGACCCCGGCAAAATCGGGTCTACCGCCTCCTTGAACGTGCAGGTGGGCGCTGCCGGCCAAGTGTCGGTGCAGGTGATACCAGCCACCGCCGAGATCACCGCCGGCTCCACGTTCCAGTACCGGACGGCCGTAAACGGCGCGGGTGGCAATACCGCGGTGAAGTGGGCAATTAACGGAATACCGAATGGCAATCCGACGGTAGGCACGATTTCCGCGGGCGGAATATATCAAGCGCCGGCTACGGTCCCGACCCCCAACACGATCCAGGTGCAAGCGACCAGCTTGGCGGATACGACCGCTACCGCCACCGGCACGGCAACCCTTACCAACCCGGCACCGGTCGTAACGGCAGTGCTGCCCACGACGATTCCCGTGGGTGCTTTCACCTTGGTGGTCACCGGCCAGCAATTTGCGAATGGTGCGGTTGTGTCATTCGGGGGCACGTTCCTGACCACCACGTTTGTCTCGCGCAACGAACTCACGGCAACCGGCACGGCAACCAGCGCTCAAGCCGGCACGGTTCAGGTTACCGTGATCAATCCCGATCCCGGCTCGAAAACCTCCAACGCGTTTGCGCTGGCGGTGGGAACCTCCGCCAATACTTTGAGCGCCGCGGCAGCCGCACGCCTGCTTGAACAGTCCAGCTGGGGCGTAAACCCACAGACCCTCTCGCATGTGCAAGCCGTGGGCGTGCAGGCGTTCCTCAATGAGCAGTTCGCCGCGCCGGCTTCGCCCTTCCCCGCGCCCGGAGCTAACGACGATATGTCCTTCGTGCAAAAGCGCTTTTTCACCAATGCGCTAACCGGTCAGGACCAGCTGCGGCAGCGCGTGGCCTGGGGCCTCTCGCAGATCCTGGTGGCCTCAGCCGTAAAAATAAACAACCCCAGCGCATTCGTGCTTTGGCAAAACATGTTCCAGAACGACGCCTTCGGCAACTTCTCCACACTACTGACGGACGTCACTCTGAGCCCGGTGATGGGCAACTATCTGGACATGGTGAATAACGATAAGCCCGACCCCACTCGTGGCATCAACCCTAACGAGAACTTTGCCCGCGAAATATTGCAGCTGTTCAGTATCGGACTGGAAAAGCTAAATCCGGACGGTACGCCGCAACTGGATGGCTCGGGTAATGCCATCCCGACGTATGGCCAGGACGAGATCATTGGCTTCGCCCACGTGTTCACGGGATGGACCTATCCCACCAAGCCGGCAGCAACCGCTCGCTTCGGCAATCCTGAATTCTACGGTGGGCCCATGATCCCCTTCGACAGTCACCACGATACCGGCGCAAAACTCCTGCTGAACGGAGTAACGCTTCCAGCCGGTGGAACCGCGCAGGCTGATCTAACGGCTGCGCTGCAGAACATTTTCAGCCATCCCAACGTGGGCATGTTCATTTGCAGGCAGCTCATCCTGCGCCTGGTGACGAGCAACCCGAGTCCAGAATATGTAGGCCGGGTGGCCGCCGTATTCGGCGACAACGGCAACGGCGTGCGCGGCGACCTGAAGGCGGTGGTGTCCGCAATCCTGATGGATCCAGAGGCGCGCCGCGGCGACGATCCGGCTCAGGTTCAACCTAGTGACGGTCACCTTAAAGAGCCCGTGCTGTTCATCACCAACCTGTTGCGCGCGATGAATGGCGTGTCTGACGGCGCGGTGCTCTCGGATCGGGCTAACGACATGAAGCAGCCGCCGTTCTTCTCGCCGACGGTGTTCAATTTCTATCACCCCGATCACGTGATTGCTGGGACTACGTTATTTGGCCCCGAATTCGAGATCTTCGACAACAGCACCAGCGTATCCCGGATCAATTTCGTGAACACCCTGGTTTACGGATCGGTGAGCGGGACCACCACCGTGGATCTCTCAGGCTACGTGCCGCTGGCCGCAAACCCGGATCAACTGGTCACCGCCGTCGCGGCCGTGATGTTGCACGGCCAGGTGTCGGACAACATGCGGAGCACCCTGGTAACTACGCTTTCGGGCATCCCTGACAACACCCGGCGCACCAAGGCCGCTTTCTATCTGATCGGCAGTTCATCGCAGTTCCAGGTCGAACACTAAAGGGAGAACCTCCATGGCATTTTCACGCAGAGACTTTCTGAAAAAGACTTGCTGCACCGCGGCTGCCGGATTTGCCGCTGCCAGCTTCAACCGGTTTGGCATGGTGAATGCGCTGGCCCAAACCGCCCAAGATTACAAGGCCCTGGTCTGCGTCTTCCTGTTCGGCGGCAACGACAGCAATAACATGATCGTTCCTCTGAGCAGCAGCGGATACGCCTCCTATCAGCAGATCCGCTCCGTACTGGCCCTCCCCCAGGGCAGCCTGCTTCCCATTGCTCCGCCCAGCGCGGGTTCGCCTTTTGGATTTCATCCCCGGTTCCCGGAGATGCAGGCTCAGTTCAACCAGAAACATCTGGCTGTGCTGACCAACCTGGGCACGCTGGTTCGCCCCACGACTCGCGCTCAATATCAGCAGAGGCAGGTCACGCTTCCTCGGAATCTTTTCTCCCACGAAGATCAGCAGGCGCAGATGCAGACTGCCGCGCTCGATAACAGCGGCCGGACCGGATGGGCAGGGAGAACCGCGGATAAGATCCAATCCATCTATGGCGGGACCTTCCCCATTATTATTTCGCTGGCGGGATCGAATATCTTTTGCGAAGGCCTGGTGGCCCGCGCCATCGAGTCCAGCGGCGACCCCACCCGATTGCTGTCCGGCTTCAGCAGTTCCGCCGAATCGCAAAGCCGCCTGTCCGCCCTGCAGAACCTGCTGACCTTCGACACTGGCGTTACATTGATCCAGCAAGCCAGCGGCACCACAAACAATGCCCTCCGGGACAGCAAATCGCTGTCCGATGCTCTGGCCGCAGGTCCGGCTCTGGCTACGGTCTTCCCCAACACCGGTCTGGCGCGACAGCTCAAGCAGGTGGCGCAGATCATTTCCGTGCGCTCCGCCCTGGGAGTGCAACGCCAGATTTTCTTCGTTTCGATCGGCGGTTTCGACACGCACAGTGACCAACTGCCTGCGCAGGACAACCTGTTAACCCAGATCAGCGGGGGTATGAACGCGTTCTACCAGGCTACGGTGGAGATCGGAGCGGCCTCACAGGTCACCGCCTTCACCTTGTCAGACTTCAGCCGGACTTACCAGCCGGACAGCACCTCTGGAACTGACCACGCCTGGGGCGGTCATCATCTGGTCCTGGGAGGAGCGGTCCACGGCGGCGATTTCTACGGTACCTTCCCAACCCTGGCTCTCGCCGGGCCCGACGACTCCGGCAATGAAGGACGCTGGATTCCGACGACCTCGCTTGACCAATACGCGGGCACGCTGGCCAGCTGGTTTGGAGTACCGACGGCAGATCTACCAACGATCTTCCCCAATCTGCCGAACTTCTCCAACCAGCTGTTGAACTTTGTGGGGTAGGAAAAAATCCGGTGAGAGACCAGGCCTAATAAAGCCAGGCACCGGACACCCACTGCACACGCAAGAGCCCGTTACCGTTGCTTCCTTCCGGACCTGGCGGGGTTGGCGGGAATGCATCGCGCGGGACCGATGCCTGACCGTCTTTGATTTTAACATCGGTTCCGGACGCAACCTCTCACTCGCCGCTGTCATCCTGAAGCAAAGCGATTGCTTTCACGGACCGATGCGGAGCGAATCGGTTTCCTCCCTTCCTCTAAGCCAAGTCGCCGAGCTTGGCGCGGCCTGCACGGGCGAGGACGCCCGCGCCTCCATATCCCGAATCCCCGCCTCTGTGGGGTGCCCTCAGTACTCTTCCCTTCTTGGCCATCATAGCGAACAATGGAGCACAGCCATGGCTTCCGCTGGCAAATTGCATCCCACGACCCTGCTCGCAGGATCCCTTCAGCGCTACTTTGAGGTCTCCCTCTATCTATTGCTGTTTGCTGGCTTTGGCACACTGGCTTCCACCGGAGGGCTGGGTATTGCCACAGTTCTTTTGATAGGTTCGGCGCTTCTCTTCCGCGGATACCTGTTGTTCCGGCGTCGAGCTTGGCTGATTTCCGAGCGCTGGACTGCCCTCCTTACCCTGGGCTATATGGCGTTTTACCTGGCCGACTATTTTCTGATCTCGGGCGGATTTCTCAACGCCACCGTCCATCTGGTTTTGTTCGTGATGGTGGTGCGGTTGTTTTCGGCGCAGCGCGATCGCGATTTCTATTTTCTGTCTGTGATCGCGTTTCTGATGGTGCTTGCGGCGGCGCTGCTGACTGTGGACAGTCTTTTCCTGCTGGCCTTCGCGGTCTTCATGCTGATGGCTGTGGTCTGTTTCATCCTGATGGAGATGCGCCACATCTCCGCCAAGGCCGGAGTCCATTCGCGGGAGTCAGACATGGGGCCGACTTACCGGAACCTGGCGACCTCGCTGGCTGTAGCCTCCCCCGTACTAGTGCTTGGTATTCTGTTGAGTGCGGCCGCGATTTTCTTCCTCTTGCCGCGCGCCTCCGCCGGTTATCTGGGGGCGTATGCTCCCGGCGGTGAAATTAGCACCGGATTCAGCGACACGGTTGAACTGGGACGCATTGGCGAGATCCAGCAGTCCAGTTCGGTCGTCATGCACATTCAGATTGACGGAAATGAGCCGGGCAGCTTCGACCTGAAATGGCGTGGGGTCGCGCTCGGCAACTTCGACGGCCGCTCTTGGTCAAACAACCGGGCACAGCACCCGCTGTTCCCCCAACTGGACGGTCTTTTCGTGTTGTCGCGGACGCCTGGCAGCGTTCAGAAAGGGTCTGTCCACCCGATTTACTATCGAGTGTTGATGGAACCCGTAGGAATGAATGTTTTCTTACTCGCGGGCGCGCCGGAGACTCTGGAAGGCAATTACGGACACCTGGCCATCGACGACGGAGGGGCAGTTTTCGATCTGGATCCGGAACATCCCGTCAATCGCTACCGGGCATCTTCCAACGTCGCGCAGGCCGCAGCCAGCGACCTCCGCACCGCGGGCAAAACGTATCCGCCCGATGTAGTTTCGAACTACCTCGACCTGCCCGTGCTCGATAGTCGCATCCCGGGGCTCGCGAAAGAAATTACAGCCTCGGCAGACAGCAATTATGACAAAGCCCGGGCTTTGGAAACCTACCTTCGCACTCACTTCGGCTACACCCTGGAGTTGTCGCGCACGGTGCCGCATGATCCCCTAGCCAATTTTCTTTTCGAGCGCAAACAAGGACATTGCGAATACTTCGCCTCCTCGATGGCGGTGATGCTGCGAACCTTGGGAATTCCGTCGCGTGTCGTAAACGGATTTCGGACCGGCGAATTCAATGATCTGTCTTCGCAATATGTCGTACGGGCAAGCAATGCCCACTCCTGGGTAGAGGCTTACTTCCCAAACCATGACTGGGTGGCTTTCGATCCGACGCCGGACGCGTCGATTCCGGTGCGCACCGGTTGGAGCCGGGTGTCACTGTACGTCGACGCCATGGCTTCGTTCTGGCGGGAATGGATCATCAACTACGACGTGGGTCACCAGCGATCCCTGGCGGTGAGCGCAAGTAGTCGCGGCCGCCAACTGGTTTGGGCTTTGCGGCGTGGGTGGCATCGCCACTATAAAGGGCTTCGGGCGGCGGCCCGCCACACCGGGAGCGAGGCGGCTGGGTCCCCACTGCGCTGGGGTCTCGGAGGAGTGTTGATTGCGGCCCTGCTTATGTTTGTGGTCAACGCGCCGGGGCTGCTGCAAGCCCTGGGCAAAATCCGGCTAGCGGCGCGACCGGAAAGGTCTCCTCGGCGGGCCGCCACGATCTGGTACGAGCGGATGACAGAGAGCGTGGCCCGGCGAGGATGGCGCAAATCGCCGACCCAGACTCCCGACGAGTTCGTTTCCCGGATTGACGATGCCGGCGTCCGCGAGAGGGTCGCGGAATTTACCCGGCACTACGAAAGCGCGCGCTTCGATGATTCCGTCGAGGATGTGCGGCGCTTGCCCGAATTGTATGAAGAAATTTCAGCGACCCGCCGCCGCTGACGGCCCCCGAGGTGAGAAGCGCGCCGGGCGTGCTGGTACCCGTGACTCCTTGATCGCTAACGAAGGTACGGCCGAGCAGGACTGTGAGCTCATTCTTATCCTGGGCGCTGGCGCCCGAAATCAGGCTCACCAGCGAGCCCAGAAGCGCAACTGTGTGCGCTTCATTTCACCTCCCCGCGAATTTCCCCTGACCAAGCCCGCCTAGAGGTTGGCACGCCGCCACGCGAGCTAGATTCGGGAAAGCGATACCTCGTTTGGTGCCGCCGGGCAGCCAGGTGACAAGCAAGCAAGAGTGTTAAAATCAACAGATTGCATGGCCACGAAAACCTTACCCGCGCCGTCCCAGGACTCGACCGAAGCCACCGCACCTGCATCTCCTGGCCCTACCCGGGTGGGTTTCGTAAGCCTGGGTTGTCCCAAGAATCTGGTGGACAGCGAGGTGATGATGGGCCTTCTGGAGCGGGCCGGGGCCACGCTGGTCTCGGGCGCCGAAGAAGCCGACGTAATCGTGGTTAACACCTGCTCGTTCATCGCCAGCGCCCAGCAGGAGTCGGTGGACACGATCCTGGAGATGGCGAAGCACAAGAGTACGGGGCGCGCCCGGAAGCTGGTGGTCGCGGGCTGCCTGGTGGAACGTTTCCGCAACGATATTCGCCAGAACATTCCTGAAGTGGATGCGGTGGTCGGAACGGGAGAACTGGAGGCGATTCTGGCAGCGACCGGAGTGGCCCCTGCTCCGGCGGTCGATTCTCCGTTCAGGATTCTGCAATCGCGGGCCGAAGGCGATGCCCGCGCCGCGCAGGGCCGATTTTCGCGCGAGACCTGGGACGGCGCCATCGCCGACTTACCCAACTATCTGTACGACGAAGCCACGCCGCGCGTGCTGGCCACCCCGCGCCATACTGCCTACATCAAGATTGCCGAGGGCTGTGATCATCCCTGTACCTTCTGCATCATTCCCCAACTGCGCGGCCAGTTCCGCTCGCGGCGGTTTGAGTCCGTTATCGCTGAAGCCGAACGCCTGGCGCTGTCGGGTGCGCGCGAAATTACCCTCATCGGCCAAGACACTACCTGTTACGGCGAAGACTTCGGCCTGAAAGACGGCCTGGCGCTTCTGCTAGAAAAACTGGCTGCAATTGAAGATCTGCGCTGGGTCCGTTTTCTTTACGCCTATCCCAACAAGATCACTGGCCGCCTGCTTGAAACCATCGCATCCCATGAAAAGATTTGTTCCTACATCGATGTGCCCTTGCAGCATGCGTCCCCCAGCGTTTTGAAACGCATGAAGAGGGGCGCGGGAGGCGATATCTTCTTGCGCTCGATTGAGAAAATGCGCCGGACGATTCCCGGGGTCACGCTGCGCACATCGTTCATTGTCGGTTTCCCGGGTGAGACTGAAAAAGAGTTTGAAGAGCTTTGCCAGTTCGCGCGCGACTCGGAGTTCGACTGGATGGGCGCGTTCGGCTACTCCGACCAGGAAGGCGCGGGCGCGTTCTCCGAGGAAAGGAAGTTACCCGAGCGCGAAATTGAACGCCGCCGGAAACATCTCATGGGAATCCAGCGCAAGATCAGCAAGGGGAAAAAGAAGACGCTGGTGGGCAAGGAATTTGATCTCGTCCTCGAAGGCGTCTCCAACGAAAGCGATCTGCTGCTCGAAGGCAGGACTCCAATGCACGCGCCCGAAATCGACGGCAAGGTGTTCGTCAACGACGTTCCCCTGGAGCTGGAGCCGAAGACAGGCGAGTTCTATCGCTGCCAGATCACTGAGGCCCACGACTACGACCTGGTCGCCAGGATTTTGTAGGAAGCCGATGGCTCGCACGCGCAATCTCAAGCTGAAGTGTCCGAACTGCAAGAAGGCGGTGACTAGCCAGGATACGGAGTTCCCCTTCTGCAGCGACCGCTGTCGTCTGATCGATTTGGGCAAATGGGCCAGCGGCGGGTATGTGATCTCGTCGCCGGTGCAGGATACCGGCGACGGAATCGAAGATCTCTCGCGAGAACCTGATGAGAACTCCTGAGGGTGGGCCAGGCGCCCCGCTCTGGGCCACGCTTGTGGCCACCTTCTTTGGAATTGGGCATCTACGTCCCGGACCTGGTACCTGGTGCTCTGGAACGACAGTCGTTCTCTGGTGGCTTCTGGGACGCTGGATCGGGCCCGGCTGGCAGCCTTGGGCGGCTGGCCTGCTCGCTCTGGCGGCGGTTTTAGCCGGAATTCCGGCTGCCACACAAGTGGCACGGGCCAGCGGTCGCAAAGACCCACCGTATGTGGTCATTGACGAAGTCGCCGGTCAACTTATCACTTTGATTGCGGCGCCGATCACGTGGCAATCTCTGCTGCTGGGCTTTATACTTTTTAGAGCGTTCGATATCGTCAAGCCGCCACCGGTACGCCAACTCGAACGCCTCCCTCAGGGAGTGGGCATCGTGGTTGATGATGTGGGAGCCGGTCTGTACGGCCTGGCGGTGATGCAGATCGTACTGCATTTCGGCCTGCTCCCGCGATGAAAGCGCTCTGAAGAAGCTGGAGTCAATGGGAATATCCGACCGTCTGCTAGGGAAGAAGAACGTCAATGGCCACCCGCACATTGAGGCGGTGCATCCCAGCGCTGCCTTGCCCGGTGGTGAAGTGCGTATTGTGGGCAAAGCTCTTCGACCACACGAATTGCGCCGGCCTCAGGTTCGTTTTGGGGATGTCGAGGGTGCAGTGGTCATCAGTTCCGACGATTTTCTGGTGGCCCGTGTGCCACCCGGCGCATCTTCGGGACCGGTGGTGGTATCGACGAACGGCACCGCGAGCAACCCGCATCAGATGAAAGTTGCCGCTCCTATTGCGGAGAATCTGCATCCCGTAACCAATCCTGCGCTGGACGCCGAGGGCAACATCTACGTCACCTTCTCTGGATCGCGCGGCCAGAAAGTTCCGGTGGCCATCTTCAAGATCGACACTAATTACAACGTCAAGCCGTTCCTGGCGGAAATGACCAACGCCACCGCCATCGCTTTTGATCGAGTGGGCCAGATGTACGTCTCCTCGCGTTTTGACGGGACGGTGTACCGGGTAGCGCCGAACGGCACCATGTCCACCTATGCCGAGGGTATGGGCGTAGCGACTGGAATCGCGTTCGATCCCCACGAAAATCTCTATGTCGGCGATCGCAGCGGTACAGTTTTCAAGATCGGCAAGGACCGCCAGATTTTTGTTTTCGCCACACTCGAACCCAGCGTTTCCGCCTATCACCTGGCATTCGGCCCCAGCGGAGACCTGTTTGTCGCCGGGCCCACGACCTCGAGCTTCGATTCCGTGTACAAAATCGATTCTCACGGGAGCGTTTCTATCTTTTACCGTGGCTTAGGACGTCCGCAAGGACTGGCGTTTGATATCGAGGGCAATCTTTACGTGGCGGCGTCGCTTTCTGGGAAGCGCGGCATCGTCAAAATCACGCCCGAGGCCAAAGCTTCCATCGAAGTTGCCGGCCCGGGACTGGTTGGTCTGGCCTTCGCACCCGGCCGGTCCGCGGTGCTGGCTACGACCGGCGCGGTACATCATCTTTCGTGGGGTGTCGAGGGGGCGCCGCTCGTGCCGGAGTTGGCGTGAGATAGCTGTCAGTTCTGAGCGATCAGCCGGTCCGTCTATTGCGCCGAAACCGTTCCGACAAACCTCTGCATCCTCTGTGTCCTGTGCGGTTTCATTTACACTCTTAACCGTGAATGCCGAGATCATTGCCATCGGCTCCGAGCTACTGACTCCCTTCCGCCAGGATACGAACTCCCTCTACCTCACGGAAAAGCTCAACCAGCTTGGCGTCAATGTGATCTTCAAGACTATCGTCGGCGACCACCGCGAACATCTCACGGGTGCGGCCAGCCTTGCGCTTTCTCGCGCCGAGATCGTGATTCTCATGGGCGGCCTGGGGCCTACCGAAGACGATCTCACTCGTGAAGCAGTAGCGGATGCGTTGGGACTTGGACTGCGTCGCGACCCAGAGATTGTCGCCGGTCTGGAACGCCGCTTCGTGGCGCGCGGCTGGAAAACCATGTCGCCCAATAATCTGAAGCAAGCGGACGTGATCGCTGGCGCCACGGTCCTGCCTAATGTCAACGGCAGCGCTCCGGGGCAGTGGATCGGCGGCAAGTATGAGGGGGAAGAAAAAATCATCATGCTGCTGCCTGGCCCTCCGCATGAGATGAAAGCCCTGTTCGACGAGCAGTGCATGGATCGGTTAAGGGCGAAGCTGCCGCCGCAATTCATGGCAACCCGGGTTCTGAAGATTGCCATGATGCCCGAGTCGCTTTGCGATGCGCGAGTCGCGCCCATCTACCAGCGCTATACCGACGTTCAAACCACGATCCTGGCAGGAGCTGGGGAGATCCAGTTGCACCTGAAGACCCGCGCGGCGTCGCTCGAGGCCGCACAACAGCGGGTGGACCAGCTGGCCGAGGAAATCGAAGAAGAACTCGACGACAACGTTTTTTCGGACAACGGAGACTCGCTGGAACAGATTGTCGGCTACTACATGCAGATGCGCAATGCCACGCTGGCAGTCGCAGAGTCCTGCACCGGCGGACTGCTGGCGGAGCGCATCACCACGATCAGCGGCAGCTCGCGTTATTTTCTCGGCGGGGCGGTGGTTTACTCGAACCAGCTCAAGACTGCTTTCGCCGATGTTCCTGCAGACTTGATCGAAAAGCACGGAGCCGTAAGCAGCGAAGTGGTGGTTGCGCTGGCCGAGGGCATTCGCAAGCGCTGCGGCTCAACCCTGGGAATTGGCGTTACGGGTGTGGCGGGCCCCGCGGGTGGCACGCCGGAAAAACCAGTGGGCCTGGTCTTCCTCGCCCTGGCGGGTGAAAAAGGGACCGAAGTCGCGGAAAGAAATTTTCCCGGCGATCGCAAACGCATCCGCTGGTTCGCCAGTCAGCTGGCGCTGGATATGGTGAGAAGAAAATTGATGTGAAGCAGTCGTCAGTCGTCGGTCCTCAGTCATCAGCAAAACCGCTAGGCTGAAGGCTGACGACCGACGACTGCCGGATGTTTATGCGAGTCTTCGTTGCTCTCGATATCGACGACGCCATCCGTGCGCGCCTGGAACAATTTCTGGACGGCGTGCGCGGATTTGCGCCTGAGGCTCGGTGGTTGCGTCCCGAATCGATGCATGTGACTCTCAAGTTCATCGGAGAGAAGTCTTCTGAAGCGGTGGAAGAGATCAAGCCGTCGCTGGGTGCGATCCGGGCGGGCGTCATTGAGATTTCATTTCGCGGTTATGGATTTTTCCCCACTTCCAAAGCGCCTCGCGTTTTCTGGATTGGCATGGTCGCCGGCCCGGAGCTGGCCGCCCTCGCGAAGGCGGTGGATGAGGCTACGGCGGCGCTTGGCGTCCCAAAAGAAGAACACGAGTTCAGCCCGCATCTCACGTTGGCTCGTCGCAGCGGCTCCGGAGCGCCCGGTTGGCGCAAGGGCGACGGCGCCAACCCGGTGTTTCAGCGTTTGCAGGAGAAATTGGCTGCAATGCCGCCTCTTGATTTTGCTACGATGACCGCCCGTGAATTCTTCCTGTACCAGAGCCAATTGATGCGGGGCGGTGCTCGGTACACGAAGATTGCAGGCTTCCGGCTGGGGTAGCGGCCGGCGTCCCGCCGGCTGTCCGGCGGGCGTCCGCGCCCGCCGCGAGGCGACCTGTTGAACCGGAAGTTGCGGCTAAGCGCTTGCTCCAAGATGGGTGGGCGAGACGCCCCCCGAGAGCCGGCGGGACGCCGGCGCTACGAAAATCGATGAGTATTTTTCTCACCGCCGCCTTGAGCTATCTGCTGGGATCGATACCTTTTGGTTTTATCCTGGTTCGAAGTTTTCGGGGACAGGATATTCGGCTGACCGGCAGCGGCAATATCGGCGCCACCAATGTCGCCCGCTCATCACCCGCCTTGGGCGTGCTTACGCTCGTTCTGGATGCGCTTAAGGGATGTGCCGCGGTGGCGCTCACCCGCGCCTTCTTTCCGGGCCGCAATGTGCTGGCTGGCCTGGCCGCGCTTTTCGCGATCGTGGGCCACATGTTTCCCATCTGGCTGAAATTTCGTGGAGGTAAAGGAGTAGCCACGGCGTTAGGGTCTTTTGCCCTGCTCGCACCCAAGGCCCTGCTCGTCACGTTGGGCATCTTTATTGCGGTGGTGCTGGTGTTTCGTCGTGTCTCTCTTGGGTCAATCCTCGCAGTCGCACTCTTCCCTCTTCTAGCTTGTCTACTACACGACTACGGCGAAACGCCTCAGGTGCTCGTCTCCATGGGGGTAGCGTCGGTACTCATCATCGCCCGGCACCACCAGAATATTCGCCGGCTTCTGGCCAGGACCGAACCTCGCTTTCAGTGGAGACGCGGATGAGCCGGATCGCGGTCATCGGGGCGGGCGCGTGGGGCACAGGTCTTGCCATCGTGATAGGGCGCGGGGGCAATCACCAGGTCCGACTCTGGGCACACGAGAAAGAGGTCCGCGATTCGATCTTGGTCGGTCGCGTGAACGAACTGTTTCTTCCCGGACAGTCGATACCGACGCCCGTCTCCCCAACCGGAAGTCTGCAAGAAGCTTTGGATGGTGCTGAAATCGTGGTAAGCGTCATGCCTTCGCAGCATTGTCGTCACTTGTTCCAGCAAATGCTGCCCCATCTTACTCCCTCGATGCTATTCGTGAGCGCAACCAAAGGACTGGAGGAGACCACCCTTTTGCGGATGACTGAAGTGGCCACGCAGGTCATCGGATCGGGCAGGGATTTTGCGCCGCGGATCGGCGCGCTAAGCGGTCCGTCATTCGCCAAAGAAGTTGCGCGCGGCGATCCCACCGCCATTACGGTGGCGTCGCAGGATACCGAACTGGCGGAAACCGTGCAGCGCGAATTCAGCGATCCCCGGTTCCGGGTCTATACCAACGACGACGTTGTCGGACTCGAACTCGGAGGCGCGCTAAAAAACGTCATCGCCATCGCGGCCGGGGTATGCGATGGACTGGGACTCGGGCACAACTCCATCGCTGCACTCATCACGCGCGGCCTGGCTGAGATCACACGGCTGGCCGTGGCCTGTGGCGGACGTCAGGAAACCATGTCCGGACTCGCCGGCCTTGGCGACCTCGTGCTCACTTGCACGGGCGGCCTCTCGCGCAATCGCAGCGTAGGCGTCGAACTGGGGCGCGGCCGCAAACTGCCGGACATCATTGCCGGCATGCACGGAGCGGTCGCGGAAGGTGTGTTCACTACCGAGGCCGCTGTCGGACTGGCTCGCGCCCGCGGCGTTGAAATGCCGATCACCGAACAGATGGATGAGATTCTGCATCGCGACAAGTCTCCTGCAGAGGCGATCCGCGATCTGATGACTCGCAGCGTCAAGAGTGAGACAGCTCTTACTTAGCTCTTACGCTCTTAGCTTCTACCTTCTGGCTTCTGGCTTCTGGGTTGCAGCCGTCCAGCACAAACTTAAGACTTGGGTCTTTCGAAAGGTTACCTCTCTCCAGGCCTTCTGGGACAATGCAGCCATGACTCGTTTCCAAATCTTCTTCGTAGCTTTCTCTTTCCTTGGTTTCTGCGCCACTGCCGGAGCGCAATCTTGTCCGAAGGTCACTTACACGACTCCAGCCGCAACAACGAAGCAGATGGTCGCGAGCGTGAACTGTCTTGTAGGCAAGAGCGCCGCGGGCCAAAGCGAAGTAAACAAAGCTGGTCTGATGGTCGAGAGTTTTCCGGTGATCGGGCCGCAGCATACCCGCAGCTTTCGAAAAATTCTACTGGCGCTGATTTCCGTACCCGCGGGCAATGAAACCAAAACTGCTCTTGCCACCACTGATAATCCCAATGCGACGGTGAGCGCGACTGCCGGCGCGGAATGCAAGCTCAAAATTAACCCCGACAACTCGGTGGACGGCTATTGCAACCAAACCGGGGGGAACCTCTTCATTGTTTACAACAACTAACGCCGGCTGCCATGGCCCGGCTAACGAAGAGTTCCTGAACTTTGGTAATAGACATTGGCCTTCAGTCTTGACCTTGTGACCGGCTTCACCCAGTAAAATTTCAACAGAAACTATTGCCTCCAGCCATCGCAAAAAGCGAGGCCTGGCCCACTTTGTCTTGAAATTACCCCTTCCATCACGCATCCCGATCTTGTACGTCATCCTCGGTGTGCTCACGCTCATCAGCGTGGTACCGATGTATTTTTATTCGGCGCAGGTGGAAGCGATCAACCGCGAGCGTCTGATCACCAACGAGCGGCTGCTGCAAAATACCGTAACGCGCTCTCTGGCTGACGACATCTCGCAACACCAGGAATCGTTGCGCATGATGCTGGCCAACCTGTCTTCAGCTCTGCAAGTGGCCAGTGGGGGAGACATTACCGACGAGCATGTGGAGGCGCCGGAGCTGCGCGCTCTGCTGGAGCACTTTGTTTCTTCGTCGGGCGATCTGGCTTACGCTACTTTGCTGAACGCGGAGTCCAAGGGAATCTCGGCTGGACGCATCGCGCCCGACGCCTTTCTGCAACGCGACCTGGTGCGGGCCTATCAAGCCGCCCGCGAAGGCCGCGCCTACAGCGGGCAGGCCCTGGTGGTCGGCAGCGGGAAGTCCGCCCGCACTGTCATGCTGGTCAGCACCCCGGTCATGTATGGCGGGCGCTTTCTGGGAATGATCGGGGCGGTAGAGGATCTGGAGTTCCTGATACGCCGTTTGCTGGAAGTCAACCGCGGCGGGCTCACGCCCTACGTGGTTGATAGCGAGGGCCGCCTGGTTGCCGGGGCTACACCCGATTACGCCACCGGCCAGGATTTGACCAACTCGGAGATCGTACGCAACTTCCTGGAACAGGGCGGCCAGGCTCAACTGGTCGCGGCCACGCGGGAATTCAGTGTTACCCAGGGCAATAAGAGCACGAAGATGCTCGGCACCTATAGCCCGGTCGGCAATCTGAACTGGGCGGTGATCGTGCAAAAGCCGCGCGACGAAGCTTACCGCGGGGTATTCGAAATGCAGCGCAGCGCCCGTCTGTTGGCGCTAATTGCCATTCTGTTAAGCGTCGGCATCAGTATTTTTGCGGCGCGCCGGATTACCAATCCGCTGGAAGTTCTCACCGCTTCGAGCCGCGCCATCGCGCGCGGAGACTTTTCGCAGCGGGTCCAATTGAGGAGCCGCACCGAAATTGGGGAACTGGCGGCGACCTTCAACACCATGTCCGAGGAACTCGAGCATTTCGTACTCGATCTCAAACGGGCCGCTACGGAAAATCGCGATCTGTTCATGAGTTCGATTCAGATGCTGGCCGGCGCGGTGGACGAAAAAGATCCCTACACTCGTGGACACTCTGACCGGGTGACACGCTACTCAATGATGATCGCGCGAGAGATGGGCCATCCTGAGGAATTTCTGGAAATCGTCCGCGTGTCCGCCCAACTGCACGACGTGGGCAAGATCGGCATTGAAGATCGCATCCTCAAAAAGCCGGGAGCGCTGACCCCGGAAGAATTCGAAATCATGAAGACTCATACCAGCAAGGGAGCCAACATACTGCGTCCGGTGGCCCAGCTGAAAGACATGATTCCAGGCATCGAACTGCACCACGAGTCGCTCGACGGGCGCGGCTATCCCCGGGGGCTGAAGGATGCGGACATTCCCTTGCTGCCGCGCATTATCGCGGTTGCCGACACCTTCGATGCGCTGACCACAAACCGCCCTTATCAGCAGGCGTACGATCCGGAAGCCGCACTCCGGATCATCCACAATCTTTCCGGCAAGCGACTGGACCCGAATGCTGTCGCCGCCCTCACCGCGATTTACAAGCGGGGCGAAATCCAGATCCAGCAGCCTGAGGTGTCCATTCCAGCGGCCCTCGATCAGACGCCTTTAAGCCAGCCTCGGGTTACGCCCTCATCTTCCCCCGAAGTCGGTGCAGCCGTGGCCGCCGCGGAAGTCTCCGGACGATAACTCTCGGCACCTTGCCGTCAAAGGCATAACTGGCGAGGCCGCAAAGCGCGCCTGGACTCGATCAAATAATTCTTTGCGTTGCGGTCTTTGCGGTTAAAAGCTCGTCAACCCGAAGGCCTTCAGAGACTTCATCCCCCGGCCCGCTATAATCAATTCGTAGACTCCAGGTCCCGAAATTCCATGATTCAGACCCTCTTTGGCAGCCTCGACGAACAGCAGAGACCCAGCTTCCTGGATCGCATGAAGGAAGCGGTTACCCGCACTCGTGAAAATCTGAGCGAGCGCATCGAAGAGGTGGTCTCTTTTGGCAAGGAAATCGACCGGGCCACCCTGGACGATCTTGAAGCGACGCTCCTCGGGGCCGACCTGGGTACGACTACGACTCATGAAGTACTGGCGAAGCTCCGCGAAAAAGCTGATCGCAAACAGATCGGGAATGTGAACGAACTTAAGCGGCTGCTCAAGGAAGAAATTCTTGCCATCCTGACCGCCACTGATTATCAACCGGTCACAAGCGTGGACGGAACGCCCGAGGTAATCCTGGTAGTGGGGGTTAACGGCACGGGCAAGACGACGACCATCGGCAAGCTGGCACAGGTTCTGCGTTCGGACGGCAAGACGGTCTTGCTGTGTGCGGCAGATACTTTCCGGGCCGCCGCCATTGAACAGCTTGAAGTCTGGGGACAGCGCACCGGGACCGAAGTCATCCGCACCAAGGCAGGCGGAGATCCGTCGGCGGTGCTCTACGATGCGCTGCAGGCGGCGACGGCGCGGCACACCGATTACGTGATCATCGATACCGCTGGACGCCTGCACACCAAGACCAATCTGATGGCCGAGTTGGAGAAGATGCGACGCACGGCGCAGCGCATCATTCCCGGCGCGCCCCATGAGACCCTGCTGGTCATGGACGCCACCACCGGGCAGAACGGTTTGCAACAGGCCCGGCAGTTCACGCAATCGGCCGGCGTGACCGGTATCGTTTTGACCAAGCTCGATGGCACGGCCAAGGGCGGCGTGGTGGTCGCTATATGGCGAGAACTAGGTGTTCCGGTGCGCTACGTGGGGGTGGGCGAGAAGGCTGGCGACCTGTTGCCGTTCAATCCCAGGGATTTCGTGGATTCACTTTTCGCTTAGCCTGCGTCGCGGCATCAAAGCTTACTGGGTCCACGAATTTTCAATGTCCAAGAAAGCGGTTAAACGCGAAAGCCGGAAAGCATCGCGCAAATCCTCGACTTCCGCGCGGCCGAATTCGTCGAGTCGCGAGCATGACAAATTCTTTCTCCAGCGCGCCCTTGAGCTAGCCAGTAAGGGTATCGGTTTAACTTCGCCCAACCCCTGCGTGGGGGCCGTCGTTGTAGATAGCAAAGGACGAGTAATCGGTGAAGGCTCCCACACCTTTGAGGGAATCAAGCACGCCGAAGTGCTGGCCCTGGAGCAGGCTGGCGACCCAGCCCGCGGCGCAACCCTTTACATCAACCTCGAACCTTGCTCGCATCAGGGCCGCACCGCGGCTTGCGCCGACGCGGTCATCGCAGCCGGCGTCCGTCGCGTGGTGGCCTGCATGCAGGATCCCAATCCGCTGGTTGCCGGCAAAGGGTTTGAGCGGCTTCGCAATGCCGGAGTCTCTGTTGCGTCAGGCATTTTGCAGGAAGAAGCTAAAGTGCTGAATGAGAGTTTCGCCAAATATATTCGCCAGCACACGCCCCTGATCACGCTCAAGTCCGCCATGACGCTTGACGGCAAGATCGCTCCTACTCCAGGCGAGTTACACCCCCCCGCGGCGCTCGGCGGAGGAGGCGCGAGCGGCGGATGGATTACCAGCGCTGTTGCCCGTAGCCACGTGCAAGAGCTTCGTCACTGCCATGACGCAATAATGGTCGGGGTGGGCACGATCATCGCGGACGATCCATTGCTCACGGACCGCAGCGGTCTTCCACGGCGCCGGCCGCTGCTGCGGGTGATTGTTGATTCGCGGCTGCGCCTGCCTCCCGAATCGCGCGTGGTCAAGACGGCAAAGGACGATGTGCTCGTACTCTGCTCTTTCGCCGAGGAGAAGAGGAAGCGCGAGCTGCAGGATCAGGGAATCAGGGTGGAACAGGTGCCGGTAGGAGTTGGAGACGGCCGTCCGGATATGACACAAATCGCCCGCCGCCTGGGGACCATGGAGATCACCAGCCTGCTGGTCGAGGGCGGAGCCATGATTAATGGCGCGGCGCTGGCCTCGGGCGTTGTTGACAAGGTATTTCTTTACTACGCGCCTAAAATTCTCGCGGGCACCGGGTCGGTGCCGTTTGCCATCGGCCCCGGCTTCGCCCACATGAGCGATGCGGCTTATGTGAAAGCAATTAGGCTGCACCGTTTCGGCGAAGATTTTGGGGTTGAGGGATATTTGCGGGATCCGTACGCGGAGTAGCGCCGGCGCTACAATACCCCCATGTTCACCGGCATCATCGAAGAAGTCGGATGCGTCATTCGCGTCGCTCGAGAGAACGGTAACCGCCGACTTAGCGTAGCGGCTACCCGATTGAACCAGGAACTCAAGACGGGCGACAGCATTGCTGTCAGCGGTGTCTGCCTCACCGCGATCGAAATCACGCCCACGTCTTTCGCGGCCGACCTGGCGGCCGAGACCTGGAAGCGGACCTCGTTCTCTCGTATCAAAAAGGACGCGCTGGTGAATTTGGAGTTGCCCATGCGCGCTGACGGACGCTTCGGCGGCCACATCGTTCAGGGCCATGTGGACGGCACCGGCAAATTCATGGCGTTGGATCGTGTTCGAGGAGCGGACGACTACTGGCTGCGGATTGCAATACCTCCGGAACTGGCGCGCTATGTGATCTTCAAGGGTTCACTCTGCATCGAAGGCATCAGCCTCACCGTCGCCAAGGTCGATGGCATCGAAGTGACGGCCGCGATTATTCCGCACACGGTAAAGATGACAAATCTCAAGTCGCTCAAGCCGGGCGATCCCGTGAACCTCGAAGTGGACACGGTGGCAAAATACGTGGAAAAGATGATCAAGGGAGAATCCACGAACTCGTCGCTCACAGTGGAGCGGTTGGTGCGCGAAGGATTCTAGAGCGATTTCCGGGTACACCTGAGAGGTCAGTCCTCAGGTGGGTCCGCTACCGCAGCGGCACTGCGGTACGGCGACCGAGGCTTTTTTGGGGCGGTCACGTAGGCGTAGGGATCTTCGTGGGCTCCGGGTTTCGGCCTGAAGAGGCGCTTGACGCGATCGAGCCATTCCTGGATACGAGTATTCTTGGGGCGCATCGTGGTGCTCCTTCGCGTTCTCGAATCATTTTAACAGCTCACGCCGGCGGAGAGTCTTTGTCCGTCGGCCCGTTGTCGGAGGTCGCGTTCACTTCAATGGACGCCGTTATTCCCGGCTCATCGAGCTTGAGAAACTCCTGCACAATAGGTTCATCGCATCGCTCCATCTCGTCATAAGTTCCGAAGAAGATAGCTTTGGCTTCGTAGAGAAACACCACGCGGTCGGCCAGTTTCTTGGCCAGGCGCATATCGTGAGTCACGACCACGCTGGTCAGGTGCAGCTGAATTTTCAGCCGTTTGATCAGATCGCCGAGGAGTTGAGCCATCAGCGGATCCACCATCGTCGTGGGTTCGTCATACAGGACGCATTCCGGTTGGGCTGCCAACGCTCGCGCGATCGCCACCGAGCGCTTCATTCCGGTGGACAAATCGGAGGGTAACTGGTCGCGCATCTCTTTGACTCCGACCATGTCCAGCAGGCCATCCACGATCTGATAGATCTGCTCCTCCGAAAGCTGCCGCCGTTCGCGCAGCGGAAAAGCCACGTTCTCGCCCACGGTGAGCGAATCGAACAGAGCACCGTTCTGGAAAACGATTGTGACTTTCTTGCGAATACGTTCCAAGTCTTCCTCGCCATAGTCTGTGATGTCCTCATGGGCGACGATCACACGGCCGGAATCCGGCTTGAGAAATCCCATGATGTTCATGAGCGATACAGATTTGCCCACGCCGCTGCGGCCCAGAATGCAAACCGTTTCTCCAGGCATCACGCTGAAGCTGACGTGGTCGAGTACGCGATTGTCCCCAAAGGCCTTGGAGACATCCTTGAACTCGATGTAAGGTCCGGACTGGTCTTCGCTGGACATAAGCTGGTCGTTAGCGCTAGCGGCTTCTTAGCGTCCTTTGCGGTCAAAAGCGCTTAACCGCAAAGATCGCATAAGGACACGAAGAAATCCGCAAAGCGCGCAAAGCTGTTGTTGCTCGTCGGTCAAAAACCGATGGTCTAATACTAAGTGCTCCTGATCATTGAGCTGACAACTTCAGCCGGGCTTCCTGCCAGTCTTTCTCATTATTCAGGTTGCGGAACATCTCTTCCCCGAAACCGTTTCGTTCCAACTCCGGCTGCTGGATCACCCGGGTTCGCACTTCGGCGAACAAGGCATCGATCTTGTTTTTCCCAGCTCGCAGCGATTGTTCTGCAACTTCCGCAAAATCACTTCGGTAGACGGCACACAGCGGCTGCAGGCCTCCGGCCGCGGCCGGAACCACTACCACAGCCTTGCTTGCACGTGCCTGAGCAATCAGATAGTTCAGAAACTCCGCCTGAAGAAATGGCATGTCCACTGCTGTGATCAAGTTCAGGTCGGTGCGTGTCCTCGCCAGCGCGGCCTGAATTCCAGCGAGGGGTCCGCATCCGGGATATATGTCTTCCACCACCGGACCGAACGCCGCGAATTTCTCCGCCCTGCCGACGATCCATGCGTTTCCGGTCGCCGCATTTGCGAGTTCCAGCGCATGCGCTAACAGAGTGCGCCCTCCTAACTGCAAAAACGCCTTGTCCTGGCCCATTCGAGAGCTTTTTCCGCCTGCCAGGACAAACCCGGTTACATAGTCCACGCCGTGATAATACACGCCCTAGTCTTTGCCTTGGCAGCCTTGGACCGCACGTCCGCTTCGGGGAACTTAGGGCCCGATGCGACTTCTCTGGCCCCACGCGCTACCCACAACATCACAGAACAACCATTATTTCCAGGCAGTTGCGGGGCCATGCCTTTATTAGACGAAAGTAACCTAGCCCAACCGCCAATCGTTGTTGGATGATAGTTCTTCCCGGCGATCCCCTCCGGAAGAAACGACCATGGCTCAGAAGTTAATGGATGTCCTCATGCTTGGCCGCTGCTCTCATGAATTTTCGTGGCCCCGACGGGCTGCCGACGGTCACTACTACCAGGTGTGCCTGCTTTGCGCCGCAGAGTACAAGTACGACTGGAAGACGATGAAGCGGATCAAGCGCATGCCGAGCGCGCCCGAACCGACGAGCGAGACGCGACGAGGCCAGAACGGCAAAAAGCCGACCTGGGTTCCGCGCGCCCGGCGCTTAACGTTGCAGACCGCCGTCCGCTACCGCCCCAAGGGCTTGGGCACCTGGCACGAGGGTACGGTCGAAAACCTAAGCCAGTCCGGCGTGCTCCTGCTCGGGCCCCAGCAATTGCCGGTTAATACCCTGGTCGAGATGGTGTTCGAAATGCCGGAGGAGATTTCCGGCCAGAAGAACAGCACGGTGCTTTGCCAAGGCCGCATTATTCGGCGGAAGGATACCCGCGATTCGGGGTCGATCGGCCTGGCAGCGTCAATTCTTGACTACAAATTCCTGCGTCTGCACTGACCCCGCAGGCCGGGTCCACGATCTGCCCCCAAGAGCAGCTTCCGTGGGAGCGTAAATTGTTCTCCACCGTACGGTTATAGGCCTGGTATCCGCGGGCTCCACAGCCATAATTTTGCCCGAGACCGGAAGCCTTTCTGCATCTAAACTGTCTGTAGTGGGTTTAAGCTCAACCAGGAGCATTCTTTATGAAGGCAAAACTCTCCCTCGGCGTCGCCGGGATCATGCTGCTCGCGATTCTGACAGTTGGCGTCGGTTGCACCAAGGCCCCGAATGACGCCGAACTTACCAGCGACATCCAGACCAAGCTAGCTACGGACTCCGGTCTGCAGGGCAAGCAACTAGGCGTGAAAGCAGAAGGCGGGACCGTGACCCTGACGGGCACAGTGGACAATGACGTTCAACGCGAAGCAGCGGCACGCTACGCGGCTGCCCAGCC
>CATPBJ010000113.1 GCA_955652395.1 uncultured Terriglobales bacterium
GCCGCGGCCCGGTTACCTCAACGGGTGGCACAAAATGAGGTCAAGTTCTTGGCCCCCCAGTGTCCTTTTTCTCAGCGCCTGTTAGCGGCTCCGCGGCCTAAGTTCTTCCCAGTGTACGAGCAAAGAATCGGATGAGTTGGAAATGGTACTAGTCATTTCTTACCTCCCAACTTTTTTCTTGACATTAAGTCTTAACTGATTAAGACTTGTAAATCTTAACCGGTTAAGAGTTAATTAGCGATGCGACCGCCACCCGTCCAAATCACTGAAACCACAGGAGGTTGTCATGATCCGAGTACGCTACACGCTGGCATTGCTGTTTTCGTTCGCTCTGCTTTCCGGAGCGACGAAACTGGCCCCAACTCAACACACCACACCGGTCCGAAATGGTTCATCGTTTGTCCAGGTTGCAGACGACGAGGGCGCTGGTACCGTGCCTGATACTGACACTGACACCACCGAGCAAGGACCGACCGGTGACGGAAACGTCGAAGGGTAGGTATCTCTCCCGATCTACCCGTTCGTCTCGTCTGGCCTAGAACCGGATTGAGCGTCGGCCGCCAGGAATTGTTGGCGGGCGACGCTCGATTCAGTACAAGATCGCTTTCGCGAATAATGCCCAGTTCGGCGTGCGCTTTGTGCGGGCGAGTGTGCAACGTGGCGTGACCCGACGTGTACTCCCCCGAGGGCCGCACCCGGCCAAGGGCCAAGCGCACCCGCCCACAGAAACCGCGACGCGAACGCAAGACCGCCCAGGCGACTGGCCTTTCGCGATAAGGCCGAAACAGCGCTTTGGCCGCAGTTCAGACCCTGATTGACAGGCATGGCGAAAAGGGCTCGGACCGCAGAACGACCCAGGGCAGGACAAAATGCTTTACCTTTACCGCGTTGTCCAATTCGTTCTCATTGCCAGCGCTTTTCCTTGTGTTTGCCAAGCCCAAGGAGGAAGTGGGCTGACGGGAACTGTCGAAGATCCAACCGGGGCGATTGTCCCATCGGCAAAAATAACTTTGATCAACAAACAGACCACCAACGCGCAATCGACGCTGGCAGATGAGGAAGGTCAGTTCCTGTTCAGGAGTGTGGCAGCCGGAGCTTACTCCCTCCGAGCCGAGAGCGAAGGTTTTCGGGAGTCAGCGATGTCCGTCCTTATTACCGATAAACCTCTCAACGTCAAGATCAAGCTGAGGATTGCTGCAGAAGAAAACGTGACCGTAAACACAACTGGATCAGACCCCCTCGCAGCGGATTCAAACGCAAACGCCGTAAGACTGAACGACAATTTTCTGCGGGCGCTCCCCACTGAGGGTCAAGACCTGCAACCAATGCTGGACAGATTTATTTCTCCCGCAGCCGCGGGGACGACAGGAATCTCCGTGATATTGGACGGCCTCGAGGCAGATCAGCTAGACGACATTCCGAGTTCGTCCATCAAGCGAATCACAATCGACAAAAACCCGTATGCTGCGGAATTTCGTCGACCAGGGAAAGCTCGCGTGGAAATTACGACCAAGTCGGGGTCGCCAAGGCTTTTTCACGGTGGCATTGCCCTATTTGCGAGAAATTCCACACTCGATGCTGGGAATCCACTTGCTTCCACCAAGCCCGACCTAATGCGATGGTTCTGGGATGCAAGCTTCAGCGGACCAGCTGCAATTAAGAAGACTTCCTTCTTCCTTTCTACCCAGCGTCTCAGCAGCAATGAAAACGCCATCATCAACGCGGAAACGCTCAACGGTCGACTCGTCGCCAACGTACCAACAGCGCTCTACCGGACCAATTGGCTTGGCCGCCTTGATTTTCATCCCAGCGCAGCCCATAGCTTTTTCGTTCAATACCTTTTCGACAAAAGACGGGAATCGAACCAGGGTATCGGAGGAGTTTACTTGCCGTCACAAGGAGTTGGGACACAACAATATGCGAACAAGGTTCAGTTTACCGACCAGGTGGCATTGTCTCCCACTTTCTTGAACAGGTTCCTGCTCGCAGCAAGAAGGCAAGTGACGGAAATTGGCAGCACTCCCTCAACACCGAGTTTGGTCGTAAATGGCGCGTTTGTCGGCGGCTATGCCCAAACCGCTAGGACGGAGCAGCAGAACATGGTTGAGATCGGAGACACTGTTTACCGTACTCGGGGCATTCATACCATCGAGCTTGGTGGCACCGAGAGGATGAGATTCGTTCGAGGGAACGATTGGTCGAACTTTGGCGGGACGTTTGAGTTTTCTGACCTGGGTCATTTTGCTAAGGGAAATCCGTATGTGTTTCGCATCAATCAGGGTGTGCCTCATGTTGCGTTTCAAATGCACGAGACCAGCGGGTTTGTGCAAGACAACATACGCTTGCGTGCAGATTTCAACCTGGTATTGGGACTACGCTATGACTGGCAATCGAATCTTGGACGGCGCAACGAATTCGCGCCTCGTCTTGCATTTGCGTATTCGCCCGGCGAACATAGCACGGTAATTCGAGGGGGCGCGGGAGTGTTTTATGAGCAACTGCCTGAAGTCGCAGTCTGGAGAACCGCGCTGTTTGAGAACCTAAGGCAAAGCCAGTTGGTGATTCCAAACCCCGGATTTCCCAATCCGATGGTACCCGGGGGGTCGAGTGTGCCTCCTTCTATTTTTCGGTTGACTCACAACATCAGCGCACCATATTTATTGCACGCAAGTTTCGCCATTGAACGGCAGCTATCAAATAAAGGCCAGCTTACGGTCGAAGCTTACACCATCCGAGGCGTTCATCTCTTTCGTGCCCGCGATGTTAATGCACCTCTGCCATCCACTGGGGTGCGACCGATGGCAGGTCTTCTGAACCTGGACGAAATTCAGTCGACAGCATCCTCGCGAAGCACGGGAGTGAGCGTAAGTTTCAAGGGCAAGATTGGGAAGCGAGTTTACATGATCGCGCAATATGACCTGTCTCGCACCACCGACGATACGGGAGGGATATTCAGCTTGCCCGCTGACAATTACAATTTGCTGGCTGAGCGAGGTCCGGCTGGTTTTGACCGCCGCCACCGTTTTGCCCTCACCGGAACCGCGAATCTTCCCGGCTCGTTCAGGCTCGGCACTCTTCTCACACTATCAACTGGCGTTCCTTTTGATATTACGAACGGATTCGACACGAATCATGACACGGTAGCAAATGACAGGCCTCCGGGGATTACGCGGAATACCGGCAGAGGCAGTGGGTTCGCACAGCTGGATTTCCGCTTCACAAAGTTGTTTCGTCTGCCCCGTCTGCTCAGTCGTGAGGGCGCGGCAAACAATGCGGAGATCAACCTAGATGTGTTTAACGCACTGAATCAGGCAAATTTCAGAAGCTTCATAGGCGTCGTCAGTTCGCCGCTGTTTGGAGAACCCAGCGCGGCGTATCCTGGCCGGACCATTCAGCTTTCTGTGAGATACAGATTCTAAGAACCGCGCCCGTCCAACGGTACAGGGCCCTGGCCCACAAAACTCAGGTCCAGAAGCGAGGCTGTAAGAAGCGAGCGACGACACTCGAGATGGCTGGTTCTTGGCTTCACCGAGACTCTTGCCAAGCCGAAGTCCAGAACTTGGCAGGCCCCGACGCGTTCCCGGACTTTGCTGAGTTTGATATTCCTATGAATGATCACTTTCACGCGTGCCGCGTCCCGTGCGTCGGCAATCTCGAGGTGACAGTGCCGTCTGGTATCTCCATACAAGAACTGTTCGACCGCGCGGGGCGGCCCAGGGTCGCTGTTCGGCTCGGGGCGCGGGGCGTGAGTGTGTTACGGTCAGGGCGCAGCCAAGTCTTTCAGTTCATTTTGTACCCAGCAGAACCTGCATCGCGGTTCGTCCGGTTAGGCTGATCACGGAAGGGCAGCCTGAATTTGTGGGAAATCTCCGGCCAGAATTCGCGAAGCACATCAAATCCCACGTCTTGGATCACGCTGGAACCCACAGCTAGCGCTGCCGGTGCCAATCCGCGCTCGTTGCCTGGATGATACGCGTTACTCAACACGACAGAGCTCGTCGTACCGAGCCACTCCGAGAGATTGAACATGCGCTTGCCATTATCATGGTGCGCGACAAACACATGTTCGACCGCATGCAGAAAACGGCTCCTACCGCTGCCGCTCCCTAGCCGGTAATAACGTGGGTCCTCCGAAAAGATCGCGGGAAACGCAAAATCCGTAAAGAACTTAGACGAAGCTTGATCTATAAAACTTGCAGCAAATCGTCTGCCGTAGCCCGCTGCTCCCTGCCCGAACGTGGGGTCGTCGTCTTGCGCTTGCGCGACCCCCGCGTTGAATCCCGAGTCGAGAAATGACGCCGGATCAATCGAGTCCATGACGAATAATACAAATTTATCTTTCAGTTCTAACGAACACAGGATTGCGCCGGGTTTGTAGTGCGGTCTGACCGACTTACGTTCCAATTTCCGTGCGAAAATTCCCACTGTCTTTTTCAGCGGCCCGTCGTAATCTTCCAGGCGTACCAGCGGTGGTGGCTCCACGCACGGCGCGGTCGCGTTCTTCTGAGTTGCTTCCGGCAAAGGTCGTGTTGGAGGAGGTCCCTGAGCATTGGGCGACTCCTGAGCGCAGGCCACGCCGCAGCCGGCTATGACGGCAAGAGCGACTGCACATGCTCTTCCCCTCCATCGGTGAATGCAAATTCGGGTCCCCACGGTGCGTCTAAAAGCCTATCACGCTGTAAGCTCGGACGCGGCCGCCACAGAGACCAGCGGGACATCAATCACGACAAGCGAGATTGTGCGAGCTGACCACCGCGATATCCGCCATGACGTGCTTGACGTGAAGCATGATCGCCGTGATGTGCGTCGCGATAAGCGCGGACGATAGTTGCCACAAAACGACAATCGGGCGGCGAAGCGAATCTCGCCGCCTTTTTTGTTTTTCTCTGGTCCGTTCAAGGTCGGGCCATTCCGCCTCAGCTCCGTTTCTGACGCTTAGTCGCTAGAGAACCTTGCGGGGACGATAGATGAGAAGGCCTGTGCCCTGGCATACTCCCGTATGCCTCGACATGGGTCATCGTAGCGATTGTTTGGGGAATCGGAGGGATCCTAAGCAGCGTGACGGCGGATACATTGAGGCTCACTGCCCGGGTACACCGAGGGAGTTTTTCACTACATCGCGACTGTGAACATCTCCAACTTCGACCAACAACGGGGCATCCTCGCGAAGTCTTCGGCAGTGATCAGCTTCTTGATTCTTTGGTATCCCGCGAGGCGTGGGCGTTGGCACAGGTACTGAAACCGAAGCGGAGACTAGTCTTTCATTCGGAAGAGGTTTTTGCGGATGTCGGGCCAGAATTCTTTGAGGACGTTGGCGCCTGCGGTGATGACGGTCTGGGTGGCGAAGTTCTTGGCTGTTTTGCTGAAGCCGCGTTCGGCCGCGGGGTAATAAAGGTTCGAAAGGGCGGCCTCCGACGCATTGCCGCCGATCTCGGAGATGTTGAACTCGTTAGTGCCGCGGTCGTTCTTGGTGATGAAGGTGCGACTTATGGCGTAGCTGGCGCGCTTGAAGAAACCATTCTTGCCGAAAGTGTAGTAGCGGGGGTCCTCATGGGTGAGGGTGGGGAAAATGGCCTCGGTAAAGAACGTGCCAGAGACCTGGTCGGTGAACTGTCTCCAGTAGTAACGGCCGAAACCGGCGGGACCAGTGCCAAGGGCGGGAATCGTGTTGGAATATAGTCCTTTGCCGGCGAGGCCGGCGACGAGCAGGAAAGACGAGTAGTCAACACTGTCGTGCATAGCAATAACGAATTTCTCGCGGGTGGAAAGGCGCGGGAGCCGGATATTGGAGTCGACGGCGGTGAAGTTGGGGAGGACTCCCATAATGCGGTGAGTTTGGCGCAGGATTTCCTCATTTGGATCGATGATAGTGGCGCCAGGGGCCTCAGGAAGCGATTTCTTAGACGGGGTCGGGGGGCTTTGCGTCTGAGCGGAAGCCCCGGTCTGGGTCTGGTTTTGAGTTTGCGCGGATTGTGACTTCTGAGGAACCGACTCAACTGTAATCGCCTGGCTCAAGGCGATGGTAGGAGGAAGAAAAACCAGTAAGGCAAGGGCGATTTGGCCGGTTCTGAACAGAATAGGCTCCACTACGGTTGCGCTGGCGAGATCGTTCTTACGATGTTTGCTCAGGAGGTTACTGGTGAAACGGCGATGTTGCGAATGACCCGAGTCTTGAGCGTAAATCGGCGAGTTGCTCTGATGTGAAAACCGGATAACTTCCGCTTACATCGGCGGCGATAGTTGGATCATTTTTACCCGAATCACGTGGTTTTCATTCGATTTGCCCGTGACCTTAACACGCCTTCCTCTGTATTTCTTTGCTTCTTCGTGATTATCAAGCAGATACTCGCCATCCGCTGCTATCAGAACATACCCATGTCGCCTTTTCGTTATCGTCCCCACAAAACTCGTTCCTCTTTCTTGATGCGAGGACACACCAGTTGGTTGGTTTACTCCCTCGCCGGACTGATTGACTTTGGGAGGGACTGTCGACGGAGTCGTTGGGGCAAGCGTAGAGGGAGCCTGTGCGGTCGGATCGTTGGCTTGACCGGATTGGCTTTGGGCCAATAACGTTGGAATTGATCCCGCCGCAACTACCGTAATCGTGAGCAACAATCCTTTGCTCATCATGCCTGCGTTTTTGCGCAATTCAGCGAGCTGCATCTCAGCACCTTACAAGGGCGATTTACTGATGTCTGTTCAACATTGCACACTATTTCTACCCCCTCCACCGTGAATCTGGCCGCAGGGAAAAACAGCAATCCGCTATTCTATTGGCAAGGTGAAGACGCGAGCGGCACGACCGCCGTCATGCACTTTCAAATGACCAAGCGCGCTTACGAACCGATGATCGCCCTCGTGGCTGGTTCGGACTTGAGATTGCGCCCTTCGCAAACTCCTCCGTAGCGGGCATTTTGGACTCATCCGTGCTCTACAACAAGCCCAGAACGGCAATGCATCGCGCGTTGGGGGGTGATTGAGTGGCTCTTCCCGCCCTCGGTGGCCAGTGTTTCCAAGCAGCTGGAGCTGTAGTAGGACCCTGTAACAATCTTTGCCGAGCCGGCTTAGGCCGTGCCGCACAGGCCTCCAAGCCAAAAACTTTACCCGGATGTGAAAATACTTTCACAGCTGGGGGTAAGGTCACAAAGCGTGACATTAAGCCAAAGTACGCACGGCTTGCCATCTATACAGCCGCTTTCCTGTTCTGCGCGCTGCCTGTGTGGGCTTCGGACGCTCAAGCACCTCCCGACGCCGATGCCACGGAGCAAGCCTCAAATTCTGTATCCTCGAGAACCGCGCCCGGTACGGGTGAAAAAACAAAGAAATCGGGTAAGTACGATGTTGATCGCATTGGGCAGCGGGGCATTGGCAAGGGCGTGAATGTGTACTCGCTACAGAAAGAGCGTGCTCTTGGAGAAGCGATGGCAGCGGCGATTGATCGCCGCACGAAATTCGTCGCCGATCCGGAGCTCAATGACTACATCAATCGACTCGGTCAAGAAATTGCCCGCAACTCCGACGCTGAGGTGCCCTTCATCATCAAAGTGATCGATTCTCCGGATCTCAGAGTGTTTGCATTGCCGGGTGGTTTCCTCTATGTCGACAAAGGATTAATCATGGAAGTCGACAGCGAAGCGGAGCTGGCTGGTCTGATGGCGCACGAGATCGCACACGTCGCAGCGCGGCACGCGTCCCGCTCCGCCACCCGAAGGTACGCCTGGAATATGCTCTCGATTCCGCTTGTTTACCTCGGCGGCCCGGCCGGGATCGGAGTAAAACAGATAGCAGGAATCGGAGTTCCACTTAGTTTCAAAAAATTTGACCGTGACGCCGAAATCGAAGCTGATCTGCTCGGAATCGAGTATCAATATGCCGCTGGCTACGATCCACAGGCGTTTCTCGAGGCATTGGAAAAATTGCAGAGCATAGAGAACCAGAGGCATGCGCGCATGGCAAAAGTTCCTATTTTCAATTTCCTCGGCAAGGTACCGCTACACGATCAGATTGCCCACGCATACGCCAATTATCCCTCCACCGACGAACGCATCCAGAGAGTGCAAACAGAGATTTCCACGCTGCTCCCAAGCAGAAAGAACTATATCCTCGATACCAGCGAATTTCAGGATGTAAAAGCCAGGCTCGCCTTGGCGAATCGACCGATTCTGCGACGACACCGCTCCGGAGACAGTCTGATCAACGGTCCCGTACTCCGCAGGCGACCGCCACAAGAACTGCCGCAATAGCTCGGGCCCCTAGGGTTGTTTGAGAATAACCTGCCATTTGATCCGGTTACTAAAGGACCAAATTCTCCTTGCCTTCTGTTACTTGTCTGCTATCCGGTAATGAATTTCACTGTACGCGGCACCTCGACTTCAGCGCAGGACACTTAGGTGCGCCCTGCCCCGCAGCATCAGAGTTCGACCGAAGGAGAGTGCGAATTTCACCCTGGAGGAGCGAAATAATGCGCAAGTTTATCGGGTTCGCTTTGTTATTTGGGATGTGTTCGTTGGCGGCGGTCGCACAGGAGCGTGCGCCGAAGGCAGAAATCTTCGGCGGCTATCAATACACGCGTTTTGACGGCGGCCTCAACGCAAACGGCTGGGATACGACCCTGACCGGAAATCTTAACCATTGGTTCGGCGCGGCCGCAGATTTTAGCGGCGCCTACAAGTCCCAAAATGGAGTCAGTGTCAATAACTATACCTACACCTTTGGGCCGGTGATCTCTATGCGACGCAACGAGACCTTCACCCCATTCGCGCACTTCCTGGCGGGTGGCTTCCGCAGCTCTGCGGCGTCGGGTAGCTTGTCCGCGTCGGGTAGCGGGTTTGCCATGATGTTGGGAGGCGGAGTGGACGTGAAGGCGACCCAACGCATAGCTGTACGTGCGATCCAGTTTGACTGGCTCTCCCTGCATTCCAATGGAGCTAGCGACAACAACAACATGCGAATTTCCACAGGACTTGTGTTCCGCTACTAGCTGCTTGGAAGTTGGCAGCAGGGCGACCGAGATGTCGCCCTTGTTTTTTGTTCGACACGCACAGCAGGTTCCCGGGGCCTGCTCAACTCTCGAACGCCGCAGTGCCACCTAGAATGGGGCTTGTGTATCACTCGACGTTGTCGGCTTCCACCTAAAACCTGCGTAGCTTGGGTTTCATGCTAATCTTCCCACGTTGAATTCAACGTGGCTCGGCCCGGTCGGCGAAACTTATCCAATCTCTCCAGCGGGGTCGGGCATTATCCTTTTCAGGACAACGCCGCCACCATCTACACAATCGCCAATACCGGAGCCATGCTCCTTTATCGGGCAGGAACGCTCCAGGGAAAATACAGCCTTAGCTGCCGAGCCATGTTGTGCCTCGCATTCTACCCGCGCCAAAGCGCACTCCAGGGTCCTCCAGCTCTCTGAGAGTTTCTGACTCAAACAACCACCCCGACGGGGTGGCCATCGCTCCTTTCCGTGTGCTCCTCGATGGCGACTCGCTCTGTCCTCAACATGGGTGGATCTCCAGGTGCTGGTTGGTCTATGGGGTTTACGATTACGCGGCCAGCTGTGTCCGCTGGCTACCGTGGCTTTCCACTTTGACTCCGATGGCCCAAATAAAGCCCAATAATTCGCGTCCCAGGGCAGTTACAACTTTTTGCTGATTTTTTCCGGCTCCCGCCAAACTGCGATCGCGTTTATGAAGCCGGTGCTGAGCCTTCCAGGCAATTTCTTTGACTTCCGCGCTGACTCCCCGCTGCCGCTTGTGCAGGGTGGCC
>CATPBJ010000114.1 GCA_955652395.1 uncultured Terriglobales bacterium
CTGCGGGAAATCTGCACGGTGGGGTCCGTGAGGGGGGAGAACCCCGGCGAGCCATGGTGGACTTAAGCGGGCACGAAGCTGGAAACGGCGGATACAGCCAAAGGAAGCCTACAGCTCACCGGGTCTCCTCTACTCGGAAGAACCGGTTGCCAGCAGGGGGCTCGCAGCAACCTGCAAAGACCTCGGGAGATAAGTGTGGACACACGAATTCCGGAGGAGGGAGCTGGTTTGGCGCATGAGCTCGTAGGAGCGATGAAGAAGGGGTAACGCCCTTTGAGGTGGTGTTGAACATCACCCTGACACGAGTAACGCTGGTGCCAGGCAAAGGAGCTCTGGGTACTTGGCGGTCCTCCCATGGTCAACGGCGTAAGCCGGAGGAGCCGTGGTTTCAAGGACGAGCTGCGAGGCAAACCGGACAGGGCCGGGGTGTATGCGAGCGAGCGCTTGAACTTCACCTGTCTCGGAAAGGCCTCGCGGGGAAAGCCAAGGCCAAAACCGGAATCGGGAAATCCGACCTTCCGGGATTGCAGGGGGGCCCGAGGAAACGTGGCTCTGTTCTTTCTGACAAAGTGCGCGCGTCTCGGCTCTATCCCGACCTACCCAACTTGATGGAAGTGAAGGGTTAGCGAAGCGCAAGGGTGAAATAACACTTGCCGCGAGGCGGGGCCAGAAAGAAGCGCAGAGCAAAGAAGCGCAGAGCAAAGACGCGAGCCGATTAACAAGAACCGGATACGAGGCCTACGGTGGCGGGCGAGCGAGCTGATGATTGCGAAGCCCATATCCATCAAGCTCACTGGTGGTAAATCCGGCGGTTGTGCGTCGAAGGCGGTCGAACTTACCTCGGGAGATCTGCGGCATGTCACGAAATCGGGACTGAGGGTGAAGGGAGTTAAAAGGCGTGACCTCAGATCACGTCAGGTATGGATTAGAGAGACGAATGTAAATGAACCTCCGACGACGCATCGAAACACCACTAGGACGACATCAGAACCAGAGTTGCCTGCCAATTCTGGGAGGAGCACGGAAGCAACCTACTTACTGGCCGTGCGATGTCCGGTGTACAGGGGGCGTGACTCTAGTCTGGGCTTTCGTACGGAACTTGAGAACTTGGTTTGCGATGAGAAGGGAAAAGGCACAAATGGTAGCCCTGCGAGGCCGAAAGTACCGATGCGCAAGCCAGGAGCGGACTGCTTCGTAGGAGCGTAGATCTGGGGTAATTCCCGGGGAGCAAAGGGAGCAGGTCACTCGGACTGATCCGAGTCAACGGGCAACCGGAGGAACTCGATCTCAGTGGAAGACGGCAGTCTTCGGTGGGGGGCACGAGCCGGATAAGTCGAGAGGCTTAAGTCCGGTTCAGTGAGGGGCTCGGGGTGCCATGCCCTGGGCCGACTCGGCGGAGAGTGGGTGACCACTCCCCCTATGCCGATTGATGGAGCGAGACTATTGCTTCTTCGCGGCCACCGCGTCATGCCCGTAATATTCGTAGGCTGACATCGGCTTTTCTCCACCCTTCTTCCAGACGCGTCCATCTTCCGAAAGCTTGCCCAGAGCGCGCGCCATCTCCCGAACGTGGATGGCGACCGATCCGCAGCAGGAACCAAGGTAGTTGATTCCGATTTCGCGGGCGCGTAGCGCGTAGTCGCCCATTTCCTTTCGGGTCAGTTGCAGCGGATCGAGCCCCAGGGGGAATTCCGGCAAGCTGGTGAAGTCGGGCTTGTCCTTGGGTGTGCGATACGCCACCGGCTGACAGGCAAGATAGCCGGAGACCGCCTTGCGCATCTGTTCCATCGCCGGCAGTGTGTGCTGCGGAGGACGCAGGCAATTCATACCGACGATGTCGGCCCCGGCATCCCGTAGCGCCTTGGCGGATTCGGCTGCAGATTTGCCGTCTGCGGTCTCGTCTTTATTCTCGAAGCAGATGGTGACCATCACCGGGAGGCCGGTTTTCTTTGCCCGCTCGACGGCGATTAAGGCCTCTCCCAGCCAGGAGAAAGTTTCGCCAATGATGAAGTCCACGCCCTCGTCGACCTGCACGGCGAGTTGCTCGTCGAAAGTCTTCCGCACACGGTCGGCGGCGGCTGGACTTTCGGGCTCATACATCCAGGTAAGGCTGAGATTGCCTGCCACCAGACACTGGTCACCCGCAACTTCGCACGCAATGCGCACGGCCGCGCGATTCAGCTCTTCGAGCCTGTTCTCCAGACCGACGGTAGCGAGCTTGTCGCGGCTGGCATAAAACGTCAGCGCCTGCAGCACATCCGCTCCGGCTTCGCGGAACTCGACATGCAGCTCGCGGAGCGCGTCGGGATGGAGCAGGGCGACTTCCGGAGTAAAAGGACCCGCGCGCACCCATCCCCGCTTTTCAAGTTCCAGAAGATAACCCCCGTCGCCCAGGACAGGACCGTCCTTGAGACGCTCGAGAATGCCCTTTTTCTTTGCCATGTGTGCTCCTTGAATTTTCGCAATCCATCATTTTCCCGATGACAAAACTGTAAAAGGTCTGGTGAGGCACGACTGATCGTGCCACGTCCTTCTCCGATAACCCGCTACGCCTAATCGTCTTTGTACTCGAACTCTGCTTTGATCGGTTTTCCCGACGCAAAACGGCCGGGACAAAACGAGCTGATGTCCACGGTCTTGCCGCGCCCGTCCAGCAATAGTTCCGACATCACCAGGCCAATGGCTGGGGAGATCTTGAAACCCATGCCGGAGAAACCGGCGCAAAGGTACAAGCCAGCAATGCCGGACCCAGCAGCGGACGTGAGTCTGGAGTCATGTCATAGACCCCGGTGACTCCCCGCACGACTTCGGCGTTCTCCAGTTTCGGAATGCGTCGGCTGGTCCGCTCGATGATTTCTTCCAATCCATCGTCGGACGCGCGCTGGGGAAAGTTGTCGGGATCCGCGCCGCGCTGGCCGTAGAAATCCCCGATCAGAAATTTGTCATGAGCGTCAGAGCGGAAGTAGGTAGCGCTAACCGAGTCAATGCAGGCGCAACCGCCGCCCTTCATACCCGGGGCGTTTTTCAAGATCGCGACCTGATGATACTCGGTCTCTATCGGAAGCTCGATTCCGACGTGCTGAAACAGTGGCCGAGTCCATGGTCCAGTAGCCGCTATCACAACCGGCGCAGCGATTTCGCCCCGATCAGTGCTGATCCCGCGCACGCGTCCGCCCTTCACGAGAAACTCCACGGCCGGCGTCTTCGACAGGTATGTGACGCCGAGTTCGCGGGCGCGGGTCAGGAAATCGTTGGCCACTCCGGCTCCGTCGCCATAGCCAGAATCGGGTTCGTAGGCGGCCAGTTCGACTTCATCGACCGTCCAGTCCGGCTCCAATTCTTTGAGTTCGACACGATCGATCGGCTTCACATTTACACCCAGCTTGCGCTGCATTTCTACGTTCTGCTTCAGCCGCTCGGTTTCACCGGGATGGACGATGCGTACAAATCCGGTCTTGCGGAAATCGCCTTCTTCGCCGACGGCCTCGCGCCAGTGCTCGAACATGTGCAGACTCACCAGCGCGAGCTGCACTTCGGGCGGGTAGCTGTAGTGCATGCGGATCAGCGCGGAAGAGCGTCCGCTTCCTCCCTGGCCGACGTGTCCCTTGTCAATGACGACGATCTTTCCCGGTTTCCGCTTGGCGAGGTGAAACGCAATGGACGCACCCATGACACCGGCGCCGAGAATCACAATGTCCGCAGTTCGGGGACTGGAGTTGCCGTTGGTCACGCGGCGGCCTCCTTCAGTCGCCCTTTTTTCCAGTCGCGCAAGACCTGGTGGGCCGCGTTATGTCCGGGCGCTCCGGTAACGCCGCCGCCGGGATGCGCGCCCGCTCCGCATAAATACAGGGCATCCACAGGAGTTCGGTATTGCGACCATCCTGAAACCGGGCGCATGAAAAAGAGCTGCTCCAGGCGAAGGTCCCCGTGGAAGATATTGCCTTCGGTCAATCCGTAAGTTCGCTCCAGATCGAGCGGCGTCAGCACCTGGCGCGCGACAATCGCATTCGGTACATTGGGCGCATACTCGGCAATTTTCTTGATCACGCGATTGCCCAGCAGTTCACGGTTCTCGTCCCAGTTACCCTCGCGCAGATGATATGGAACGTACTGCACAAAGCAGGTCAGGATGTGTTTGCCCGCGGGTGCCAGCGACCGGTCAGCATTTGACGAAACCACGCAGTCCACCCACAACTCTTCGGGAATCTCCCCAAACTTGGCAATGTCGTAGCAGCGCTCGGCAAACGCGAGGGAAGGGACAAGCGTATAGAAGGCGCGTTCCAGGGCAGTTGCCTCCGGAGAAGTCCCGGTGAAGCGGGGCTCAGCATCGAGCACCAAATTTACCTTGGCACACGGTCCCTCCATCTTGATGCCGCGAATCGAATGCACAAACTCATTGGGCAGTTCGGATGCAGCCACCATTTTCAAGAAGGTTCTTTTGGGATCCACGTTGGAGAGCACAATGCGGGAGCGAATCTCGGTGCCATCCTCCAGCACCACGCCGCGCGCCCGGCCATCGCGGACGTCGATGTGCGCAACCGGTGCGGAGGTTCGGATTTCAACTCCGAGTTTTCGTCCGGAAGCCGCCAGGGCCTGGGTGATCGCTCCCATGCCGCCCACGACGTGTCCAGAAAAGCCCTGACGTTCGTGTTCGCCGCCACTGAGCAGATGAAAGAGCAGGCCGATGGCCGTGCCCGGCTGATAGGGGCCACCATGCTTGCCATAAACGTTGTTGGCAAGGAACATGGTCTTCATTTTTTCCGATTCGTAGTTGTGGTCGAGAAATTCGCCCAAGCTTCCGGTCAAGAAGGAAATCAGTTGAGAAACTTCGTCGCTCGAAATGCCGCGGAATTTCTTTCCCACGCGAAACAGGTCAGTCCACCCACGCATGCTTCGGGTGTCAATCTCCGGCGGCGGTTCCATGAAAAACGGTTGCAGATAGCGCGCCAGCTTTTTCAGGCGGTCGTCTACTTGGAGGAAGGTCTCCGCATCCTTCGCTGAAATCTTCTTGAATTCGGCCTTCGCCCGTTCGCGGTCCGCCCACCAGGGAACGACGTGTCCATCAGGAAAGGGAACCTGGAGGGCAGGGTCGCAGGGAACCATGCGCAGTCCGTATTCGGCGAGGCGCAGCTCCGAAATCACTTCCGGCCGCAACATGCTGGCGATATAAGAAGTAGTGGAGACGCGGCATCCCGGAGCGATTTCTTCGGTGACACAGCAACCGCCGACGATATCGCGGCGCTCGAGCACCAGGGTGGTAAGTCCGGCGCGCGCCAGATAAGCGACTGCAGTGAGACCGTTGTGCCCCCCGCCGACTACAATGGCATCATAGATTTTTGAAGGCGAAGACGACGGCACGTTTATGACCCAAAGTTACGGCACTTCTATGAAGGCAAGATACATTACCGCATCCTCTTAGCAAATAGAATTGAAATTCAGGTGGTATTTCTGTAGAGTCTTATGACTTGAGGTCAGATATGAGTGGAATTGGAAGCAGTCTCGTCTCCCCACCGCGCTACCGCAGCAGGCCGCCCCGGCCTCGGTCGGAGGGCAAGCGAACCAGAATCGTTGACGCCGCTATGCGCCATTTTGCCGAGCAGGGCTACCATGCCGCCCGGGTCGGTGACATCGCAGCCGTCCTCGGCATTGCCAAGGGTTCGATCTTCCAACACTTCGGCAGCAAGGACGGACTGTTCTTCGAAGTGTACAAGAAGGCGGTGCGTTCGTTTCCGCGCTACCTCGACGCCCCTGTGGAGGTTCGAGAGCGAGGATTTTTCGAGGTGCTGCATTACTGGTTGGTGCGCACGGAGCACTTGTTGCATGAGGACTGGATTCCGTACCGCGTTTCCCTGTTGGGAAACTACGGCACCGACCTCACTCTCAAGCGCGAGATCAACCGGTTCCTTATGGCGGAAGACCCCTATGGCACGGTCGCCTTTGTGCGCTACGGAGTGCAGCGCGGGGAACTTCTTGCTGAGATGGATCAGGAGATGATGGTCTCTATCCTGGATTGGACGATGGAACGCTTTCAGGATGCGCTGCTCACGGAAGAACTGGATCCTGGACTGTTTCGACGGCAGGGCGATCCCCAGGAAAAGAAGGACGCGCGCATTACCCAGTTTCTTGATGTCTTAAAAAGGGCGATCGGAGCATGAACAACAGGCACATGTCGGTACCGGAAATTCTCGCGGGCTACGACGCTAAGGCTGCATTGCAGGACGCCTCTACCATCCCGGCGCCATGGTATGTGGACGCGCGGATTGCCGAGCTTGAGGCCCAAACGGTTTTCAGCAAGACCTGGCAATTGGTGGGAAGAGTGGAGCAGGTGGAGAAGGCGGGCCAGTTCGTCACTGCCAACATCGCGGGAGAACCGATCGTGGTGGTGTGCGGCAATGACGGCGTTCTGCGCGGCTTCTACAACGTTTGCCGTCATCATGCCGCGGCCGTGGTCACCGAGCCTTGCGGGCAGGCTTCCATCCTGCATTGTCCGTATCACGGCTGGAACTATGGGCTGGATGGTTCTCTAAAGGGCATGCCGGAATTCGACGGCGTGAAAAACTTTGAGCGCCAGCAGAACGGACTGGTTCCGGTGAAGGCGGAAACCTGGGAGAAGTTTGTCTTCGTAAATCTTGACCCGCAGGCTACGCCACTCAATGATTTTCTCGGCGGCTTGGTCAAGCGGGTGGCGCCCCTCGGTGTGAGCAGGCTGCACTATTTCGATAGCCGCACCTACGACATCCATTGCAACTGGAAAGTGTTTGTGGACAACTACCTCGATGGCGGATATCACGTTCCGCATCTTCATAAAGGTCTGAGCTCGGTGCTCGATTACAAGGGGTACACCATCGAGAACGAGGACCGTTACTGCCTGCAGTCCAGTCCGATGGTGGCCGGAAAAGAAGATGCTGCCACCGCTTCCACGCGCCAGGGCGACCGCGCCTGGTACTTCTGGCAATATCCCAACCTGATGATCAATTGCTATGAAGGTTACATGGATACGAACCTGGTGCTGCCCCTCGACGTCGATCACTGCCGCGTAATTTTCGATTTTTATTTCGGCGATATCCGCCAGGCCCGCCGCGAGTACAACGAGCAGAGTGTAGCCATCGGCGCCCGGGTGCAGGACGAAGACCTGGGCATCTGCGAGGCGGTGCAGCGTGGTCTGAAGTCGCGTGCCTATGGCGCGGGCAGGCTGTCGGTGCGGCGGGAGGCCGGCGAGCATCTGTTTCACCGACTCCTGGCGGCAGATCTGAAAGGCGGCGTGGAAACAACCGCCGCGGCCGCGGATTAGAGCTCAATCGACAATCTGTATTCTAGAATTTCTGTCCTAAGCTATCACAAGATTGAGGTGAGGAAATTGAAAACCACTCTCGGGTTAGTGCTGGGAGTATGCCTGTCGTGTGCCGCCGGCGTGGCTGCCCAGGTGACAGCGATCAAAGCCGGCCGGTTGGTGGATCCGCAGGCCGCTACTGTGCTCAGCGATCAAATCATTCTTATCCGCGACAACAAGATCGAACAGGTGGGCAAGGGCCTGGCCATTCCCGCCGACGCCAAGGTCATTGATCTCTCGCAGATGACCGTGCTGCCCGGCCTGATCGATTGCCACACGCACCTGGCGGATGGCCCCACCGACGATGGCGATCCCTTCTCGCAACTGAAGAAAAGCGCGGCGCAGGTTGCGTTTGAGTCCGTTCCCAATGCACGGGCCTTTCTGAGAGAGGGCTTTACCACGGTGCGCGACGTTGGGGTCTACCGGGCGTTGAACGACGTCGCCATGCGGGACGCGATCGCGCGCGGTTTTATCGAAGGCCCGCGCATGTATGTGGCCGGAGCCTACGTGACCATCACCGGCGGCGCCGGCGCCATGACCGGGTTCGCGCCAGATATCACATTGCCCTGGGACCTCCGCTACGGACAGGCAGACAGCCCCTGGGAAGTGCGGCAGAAGATCCGCCAGCTGGTGCACGACGGCGCGGACCACATCAAGGTCCTTTCCAGCGGAGCCGTGCTGACCCATGGCAGCAATCCGAAGTCGCAAGAGTTCACCCCGGAAGAGTTGCAAGCGGCGGTGGACGAGGCCAGTCACTTCGGACTGCGCGTGGCGGCGCATGCGCATTCTCCCGACGGAATCAAGAATGCGATCCGAGCGGGCGTGGCCTCAATCGAACACGCAACCATGATCGATGACGAAGGCATTGCGCTGGCCAAGCAGCACGGCACCTATCTCGATATGGATATCTACGACGAAGAGTGCATTCAGGAGAAGGGCAGGCTCGGCAAAATGCCCCTGGATTTTCTGCAGCATGACGCGGATCTGGGACAGCTTCATCGGGAGAACTTCCGCAAAGCTGTGAAAGCCGGAGTGAAGTTGTCGTTTGGGACTGACGCCGGCGTCTGTCCTTACGACCGTAGCGTCAGGCAGTTCGCCTTCATGGTGAAGTATGGGATGACACCGATGCAGGCGATCCAGTCAGCCACCACTTCAGCCGCGGATTTGCTGGGCCATTCCGATATCATAGGTTCGATCGTGCCGGGCAAGTATGCCGATGTGATCGCAGTTGCCGGCGATCCGTTGCAGGACGTCAGCGTGCTGGAGCATGTCCAGTTCGTGATGAAAGATGGAAAGGTTTACAAACAGTAACCGTGTCATCCTTTGCGGAGCGAATGACCCCTATCAGCTGATGAGTCCGGGGCAAGGTAGGGTCCCTCGACTTGCTCTCGCCGCGGCTCGAGCGGCGCTCGGGATGACAGGTGCGCTGGGTTATTGGTGGTCGCGCGGAATGGTCTCTTCCCAGGTCTTCTGCTTCAGCATCTGGCCGTCTTTCAGCAGCTCTCGCGTGTACTTGTAATAGAAATTCTTCTGGTCCGTGGTGACGGATAAATGTCCGCGCCACCTGAGCTCGCGGCCCTTTAGTGCAAAGATGCTCTCCGCCTCGCCGTGAACAGCGCTGGTTGCCGGATGGGCGTTGTCCGCGTTGTAGACCAGACTCTCGTAGTCGGTTTCCTTTCCCCAGGGATAGTTAGTTTCTGCCTTGCCCTTCCAATGCACTCTTGCTTTCTGATTCGCTTCGTCGCGCTCGAACGTCCACTCCCCGGGCCAGGGATAGCCGACACTCCTGATGTCTTTGCGTTTCTCTGAAGGTTGCGGCGGTTGGAATGCGGGAGGCGCAGCGCCTTGCACAGGTACGACGGGTAGATTGAGGCGGGAGCCATCACCTCCGAGTTGAAGCGATGTAGTCATCGAATACGGAGTAGGCAGAATCATCGGCCACAAAGCGTTCGAAATCGCCAGCCGTATGCGATGGCCCTTGGAGAAAACCCACGACGTAAGGTGCATCGTGATGTCCAGGGGATACACTTTGCCGGGTTCGAGGTCTCGTGGTTCCACCATGGATTCGCGCTGCGCACCATTGATTCCCGCGCCGGTGATTTGCGTGACGGTTCCGTCGGGAGCGATGTCGGAGAGCCGCGCGAACCAATCCGCCAACGGCGCAGTGGCCGAAGCTTGCAGCAGGGCGCGCGGCCTTCCCAGGATGGCCAGTTCTTCCTTGAGCGGTGCGGAATCGTAGACCAGGCTGAAGGCGTCAACCGGACGAGGATCGCTCAGCAATTCGCCCCACCAGAATCCAGATTCCACGCCGACTGAAGGAACGTATTTGAGTTGGTGAACATCCTTCTGTGGCGCGGTTGTTTCCAGCGTATGGTTTGGCTGGGGAAAGAAAACGGTCTCCTGTACTTCGCGAGGCGGCCAGCCGTCTTCGCGCCGCCATTCGCCCGGAACGTTCGTCAGATTCGGGTCCGGGGGATGCCAGTGCTGCATATATATGACCAGCTTCGGATCTTTCAGTACGCCGGTGTCTCGTCCCTTGAGCCAGTAATCCCACCAGCGCACAGCCTCGTTGCGCCATTCGATTTGAGGGCCGGGAACCGCTTCGTGAGGAAAAGTGTGGTTCCAGGGGCCGACGATCGCCTTCAGCGGAGCATGGGTCTGTTGCAGCATGTCGGTGACACTGTCGCGATAGCCGTCGAGCAGGCCGCCAATGAGAAAGCAGGGGATCTTGATCTCACTGTAGGGACTCACCGGGCGTCGCCAGAATTCACCGTCACGCTGATGCTTAAGATAACGCAACGACCACGGGGGAGCGTCGAAGCGTGGACCAAGGACCTTCTCATTGAGCGTGTAATCGGGAGCGCCCGTCATGCCGGGCGCCATGTCCATGTTCAACTCGAACTCATCGATGTGCGCCATGCCGTCCATGTAATGCACATCATCGTGGAAAAGTTCCGCCGTGGCGTCCACCGCGATGATTGCCTTGAGTTCGGGAGCATGTCGCATGGCCATCTGCAAGGAGTTAAAGCCGCTCCACGAAATGCCCATCATCCCCACATTGCCGTTGGACCAAGGCTGGTACGCCAGCCAGGTAATGATCTGCAAGCCGTCGAGCTGTTCTTGCTCCGAGTATTCGCGGTCGGTGGGAACACCCTCGCTGGTACCGAAGCCGCGGATGTCAACGCGGGCGCAGACGTATCCGCGGCGCACAAAATAGGAATAGAGAGAGTAGTCACGCTCGGCCGTCGCGTCGTCTTTGCGATAGGGCTGATACTCGATCACCGCGGGGAATTTCTCACCTGTTCCGCCGCCGTCCGGCATATACAGAGTTACCGAAAGGCGAACCCCGTCCTTCATCGGAATCCACGAGTTCTCCATGCGTACGTTGTAGGCGGGCGGAGAAGGAGGCTCGAGGGCGAGTGCGGGCAGAGCGATTGCAGTGATCACCCCCAGCATGAATGCAGTCCAAGGGAAAAAACGGGACCAGGTTGTCATGATTCGTACCAGCGGAAGCCATGGCGCTCCTCCTGCTCCAGTTGCTTCACCAGCTTGAGGGTTCGAGAGCGTCGGTGATTGGCACAGGCGACGACGATGACGTTGAACAGCGCCATGGGAGCAACATATGAAGAACCGAAGGAAGGAGTTGAGATGGAAGTCAGAAAAAATTCGTGGGCGAACTGTCCGATGGGCGAGACCAGCGTGTCCGTGATACCCGCGCAGTAGGCGCCGTTGGCACGGGCCTGGCGCAGGCCTTCCACGGTCTGCCGCAGACCGCGACCATGGCTGACGGCAATCACCAGGTCACGTTTCCCGAGCAACCGAACTTTGTGCACAACTTCCGCGGGCGAAGTAGCGCTGGTGACCGGCAGCCCCAGAATGATGAGCAGATGTTCCAGAAATTTCACCAGGTTGGCCGCCAGATCGCCGCCGAGCAGAACGACCTGCCGGGCGGTGTAAAGCCGCCGTACCAGCGCCGCGATCCGCCGGGGCTCAATGCTCTGAATCAGGCGGTTCAGATTCTTGACGTCCTGATCGAGCGATGCCCGTACTTGCGTCGAAATGGGGGATTTTCCTGCTGGGCCGGTTTGCATGGTATCGAGCGAGGTGGCGTAGGCGATGGACAATTCATGCACGTAATGCTGGAACTCGCGGTAGGAATCAAATTTCATTCCGCGCACGATTCGGACCATGGTCGCCGGATCGGTGCCCAACCGCTTGGCCAATGCACGCACGCTCATCAAGACAAATTCGCGCGGCCGTTGGAAAACGGGGCGAATAACGTGTTGTCGTTTCGAGCTCAGGAGGCTGATGCGCGCCGACGGGCTCATGACGGAAACCGGACGCGCGACTTTCCGCGGCTTTCTCATCGGGCACAAAAGCATGTTGGAAAGCATGCGTTCTTGTCAACCGCACCGATCACGTAGGGGCAGATGTCCCATCTGCCCGGCGGAGCGTAGCTCCGCTTTTTTCGCGGCATACAAGAACCTGCCGCGCTTTGCTCGACTGGGCAGATGAGGACGTCTGCCCATACGTAGTCCGAGAAAGATCGCTCAAGCCGGCCTCGCAAGCAACATTAATGTTGTGTTTCTCCGCTTCGCAGGATGCGTATAATGCTGGCGCGGCATAATGTGTTGGAACGACAGAACCTGACTGCCCGGGGAATAAGCCATGGATCCGAAGTCCGCACCCCACTCTCGTAGCCGAAGAGATTTTCTCGCCACCACCAGCCTGTTAGCCGCTGCGGCGGTCGCGCCACGAACCGCCTCCGCACTGACCGCGGACGCCGCATCAGAATCCGGCGAAGAGAATGTGTCGCCGGGCAGACTGCGCAAGATTCCAATCGGTGTCTTCGACCCCGCGTTTCCCAAATTGTCGTTGGATGAAATGATCGACAAGTTTGCCGGCTGGGGTGTGGAGGCGGTGGAGATCGGGACTGGCGGCTATCCCAATTCCACTCATTGTCCGGTGAAGGATTTACTGGATGATCCAGCCAAGGCGGCCGCCTGGAAAAAGAAATTCGAAGACCGCAACATTCAAGTGGCGACGCTCAGCTGCCATGGCAATCCTGTGTCCCCGGACCCGAAGATTGCAGAGCGCGACGCCGACTCATTCCGGCGCACGGTACTGCTGGCCGAGCGTCTCGGAGTGAGTGTGATCGTGGGTTTCTCCGGTTGCCCCGGCGGCAGCCTGACCGACACCATGCCGAACTGGGTCACTTACCGCTGGCCGCCTGAGTACGGTCAAATGCTCGATTGGCAATGGAAGGAAAAAGTAATTCCATATTGGAAGCAGGCAGCCAAGTTCGCCCGCGAACATGGAATCCACAAGCTGGCGTTGGAGATGCACCCTAATTTTGTGGTCTACAACCCCAAAACGTTGTTGCGTCTGCGCGAAGCCGTAGGCGAGGAGATTGGGGCCAACTGCGATCTCAGCCATCTTTTCTGGCAGCAGTGCGACGCCGTCGAGGTGATTCGCATGCTGGGTAAGCAGGGCGCGATTTTCCACGCGCACATGAAAGATACAACCTTCTATAAGGACAATGTCGACAGATATGGTGTCCTGAACTTCGCTTTCGACAAGAACGATCTTTCCCAGGCCTCGGAGACCTTCCGTGCTGTAGGCTACGGACACAGCGCCGGCACCTGGAAAGAAATCATGCGCGCTTACATGGAGGTTGGCTACCAGGGCATTTTCAGCGTCGAGAATGAAGATCCCATCCTTTCCGGCGAGGTGGGAGTGGAACGTGCCCTGTACGTCCTGAAAAATGTGAGGAACGAGTTGCTGGGAACGACCTAACGGCGCGCGGGAGATTCGCGAATCCCGTACCCTTTGTCATGCTGAGCGGAGCTTGCAAAACGGTTTCCGAAGTCGAAGGACCCTAAAAACTTCATGAGTTTGTCGAAGGGCAGAGGTCTCTCGCCTTGCTTGAGCCGCGTCAGCGCGGCTCGAGCGGCGCTCGAGAAGACAGATTCGACTCGCCAACCGTTGACCTTGATTCCCGCGACGGCGTAAGCTGCCCATTCCTGCCATTTTTGGAGAAAGCATGCAAAGACGTGAAGCGTTACGACTCCTGGCCTCAGCCGCCGCTCTCCCGCTGCTGTCACGAGAAGCATTTTCGATGTTCCAGGCCGCGCACCAACAGATTCCGGAGCAGCCGGTGCTGCGGACTCTCAATCCGCATCAGAACGCGACGGTGACGATGATTTCCGAGATCATCATCCCGCAAACCGATACTCCGGGTGCGAAGGCGGCGCGGGTGAACGAATTCATCGATCTGATTCTCACCGAGTGGTACGACGAAGAGGAGAAATCCACGTTTTTGACCGGCCTGACTGAGGTTGACACCCGTACCCGGGATTTATTCGGCAAGGACTTTGTTGATTGTGCAGAGAAGGAGCAGATCGAGATTCTTCAGGCTTTGGATGATGAAGTCACTACCGCTCGCACTGAGCCACGACGCGGAAGCAGGCGTAAACGCCCGCCCGAACGAAATTTCTTTTTCATGATCAAGCAGCTCACACTGATTGGGTACTATACCTCGCAGGTCGGTTTTGAGCAGGAACTCCATGGCGAGATTATTCCTGCTCGCCACGCTGGTTGCGTCCCTCTGGAAGAGGAGGCGACGAAATAGATCATGGCAGCCAAGACTTATGACGCAATCGTCGTAGGCTCAGGGATCACCGGGGGCTGGGCCGCTAAGGAGTTGGGTGAAAAGGGACTGGAGACGCTCGTACTCGAAGCCGGACGCCCGATTGATCCCGACCAGGACTACGCGGAGCATGTGCCCGAATGGGAAGTGCGCTTCCGCGGGATGAGCGATCGCAAACGGGTGGCCGAAAACCAGCCCGTCCAGGAAACCTGCACCGGAATGGACGAGTGGAACAGCAAGTTCTTCGTCAACGACCAGCAGAATCCTTACACGACGGAACCCGGCAAGCCATTCTTATGGATTCGCGGGCGCCAGGTAGGTGGCCGTTCGATTATCTGGGGACGGCAATCCTATCGTTGGAGCGACCTTGATTTTGAAGCCAACCTGCGTGAGGGTATCGGTGTGGATTGGCCTATCCGTTACAAAGACATTGCGCCCTGGTACGACCACGTAGAAGATTTCATCGGTGTTTCGGGCCAGCGCGAGGGGCTTCCGCATTTGCCGGATGGGCATTTCTTGCCACCGATGGAATTGAACTGCGCGGAAGTGGTGGTTAGGGATGCTATATCCAAGTATTTTCCCGGCGAGCGTCTTATGACGATTGGCCGCACCGCGATCCTGACTCAGCCCCACAATGGCCGCGCGGCCTGCCACTACTGCGGGCCGTGTGCGCGCGGTTGCATCACGCGTTCCTACTTCAGCAGCCTTAACTCGACTCTGCCCGCCGCTCTCAGCACCGGCAGGGTGACGGTGCGTCCACACAGCGTCGTGCACAGCGTGATGTTCGATGCCAAGAAGAGAAAAATCACCGGCGTGCGGGTGATCGACGGGCAAACCCACGAGACGGTCGAATTTCGCGGGCGGGTTGTCTTCCTGTGTGCCTCGGCACTGGAGTCGGCCCGCATTCTGCTGAACTCTGCCACCCCGGAATTCCCTAATGGACTGGCCAATTCCAGCGGAGAGCTGGGACGCAACGTGATGGACCACTGCATGGGCGGCGGGGCCAGGGGCCGTATTCCAGGGAACGAAGATCACATCTCGCTAGGAAACCGCCCCAACGGAATTTACGTACCGCGTTTCCGCAACGTAAAGCAAAAGCATCCGTTGTTCCTTCGAGGATACGGTTTTCAGGGAAGCGCCAGCCGTCCGAAGTGGGAACGGGGAACGGACATGCGTGGGTTTGGTGCGGAGTTCAAACATACGCTCAGCCGCCCCGGACCATGGACGATGACTTTTGGCGGGTTCGGTGAGTGCTTGCCTAACCACGAAAATTTTGTCGAACTCGACAAGACCAAAGCGGATTCGTGGGGCATTCCGGTGCTCAGGATCAGCTGCGTCTGGCGCGAGAATGAACGCGCCCTGCTGAAGGATATGTCGATTTCAGCGGCGGAGATGCTTTCTGCTGCAGGGGCGAGGGATATAGAACCTTTCATCGAAGATAACGCTCCCGGATTGACCATTCACGAGATGGGCACGGCGCGGATGGGACGGGAGCCGAAAACGTCGGTGCTCAACGCCCACAATCAGGCGCATGATGCCAACAATCTCTTTGTCACCGATGGTGCGTGCATGGCTTCATCTTCATGCGTCAACCCATCCCTCACCTATATGGCACTCACCGCGCGGGCCTGCGATTACGCCGTTAGTCAAATGAAGCGAGGAGAAATCTAACTATGGACCTACGAGCTATGAACCGGCGAACTTTTCTGGGTACGATGACTGCCGCTACCGTTCTGTCCCGCCCGTTGGCCTGGGCAGCCGGTAATCACAAGATCGAGAAGGTCGGACTGCAGCTTTACACCATCCGCAGCGTGATGAAAGACAACTTCGAAGGCAAGTTGGCCAAGGTCTCCGAGATCGGCTACCGCGAGGTCGAGTTTGCCGGTTACGACGGCCATAGTCCGCAGGAAGTGCGAGCCATGCTCGACCGCCACGGACTTACCGGTCCATCCGCGCACATCGACTATAAGAGCCTGGGGGAAAAGTGGCCCAGCGTGCTGGATGCGGCCCATGTGGTCGGTCACAAATACCTAGTCAACCCGTACATTGACGACGACGTTCGTAAACAGTCCGACGGCTGGAAACGAGCGGCGGAAACGTTCAATCGCGCCGGGGAAGCCAGCCAGAAGGCGGGAATCCAGTTCGCCTATCACAATCATTGGTTCGAATTTGCACCGGTCAACGGGAAACTTCCTTACGACATTCTCCTCGAAGAGTGCGATCCCAAGCTGGTAGAGATGGAAATGGACCTTTGCTGGATCATGGTGGGTGGGCAGGATCCGTTCAAGTATTTCAATCGTTATCCGGGCCGCTTCCCGCTGGTTCACGTGAAGGACTTGACGAAGATTCCGAAAACGGATGCCACCGGTGGACAGAATTTCGGCGACTCGCTGGAGGAGATGACGGAAGTGGGCAGTGGAATGATTGAGTGGAAGAAAATTTTCGCGCAATCCGACAAAGCCGGTATCAAGCATTACTTTGTCGAGCATGACCATCCCAAGGATCCTTTTGCCAGCATCAAGACGAGTTACGAATACCTGGCAATGGTGCGTTTCTAGCGACTATTGAGAGTGATGGTTCCGGAGAACCTGATGGCACAAGTCGTTCGTTCACCGAAAGTGTATGACGTATGCATCATCGGATCGGGCGCGGCGGGTGGCACCGCCGCGAAAGTTCTTACTGAAGGCGGTCTGAGTGTCGTGATGCTGGAAGCGGGCCCGCCGTTGAATCCGGAAAAGGATTTCAAAGAGCACGTCTGGCCTTATCAACTGCCTCATCGTGGGGTGGGCGTTGGTGGCGAGCACCGGCACGAACTTAACGACGAATTTATAGCCCCAAACGGCGCCTGGGAAATCGAGGGCGAACCCTACACGTCAGCACCCGGATCCCAATTCCGCTGGTTCCGCTCCCGCATTGTGGGCGGTCGCACGAATCACTGGGGGCGCATCGCGCTCCGCTTCGCCCCGGTGGACTTCCGGGCTCGCTCGACGGATGGCATGGGCGACGACTGGCCCATCACGTACGAAGAAGTTTCGCCATACTACGACAAGGTCGAGTCCTACATCGGGGTCTTCGGCACGAAAGAGAATATTCCCAGTGCCCCCGACGGCATTTTTCTGCCTCCGCCTCCGCCGCGGTGCACCGAAACTATGGTCAAGAAGGCCTGCGATAAGTTGAACATTCACTGCGTGCCCTCGCGGATGGCGATTCTGACCAAGCCGCTGAACGGACGCGCGGCCTGCCATTACTGTGATCAGTGCGGCCGCGGCTGCATTACGGCTTCGAACTTCAGTTCCAGCCAGGTCATGATTCCACCCGCGCAAGCCACCGGCCGGTTCACCCTGATCACTGGTGCTATGGCCCGCGAGATTGTTGTGGGAAAGGCCGGCAAAGCCGAGGCGGTGGCCTATATCGACAAAGCCACACGTTCCGAAAAGCGGGTCCATGCCCGCGCGTTCATGGTGGCTGCGAGCGCCTGCGAGTCGGCGCGCCTACTGCTCAATTCGCGCTCCGCTTTGTTTCCCGACGGGCTGGCCAATTCTTCCGGCGCGGTGGGGCGCTACCTAACCGATTCGGTTGGCAGCGCTGCCGGCGGATATTTCCCGCAACTGGAGAAAATGCCGCCCCACAATCACGATGGCGTGGGCGGAATGCACATGTACATGCCGTGGTGGAGATATGACCGCAAGAATGACTTTCTCCGCGGATACCACATCGAGTTCGGCGGCGGCAGGGGCATGCCCGGTGTGGGGGACTTCGACAGGATCTGCGAAGAGCAAGAAGGTTACGGCACGTCACTCAAGCAGTACTGCCGGAGCAGGTACGGTACCTACATCGGTTTCGGGGGCCGCGGCGAGATGATCCCCAACGAAAACAGCTACTGCGATATCGATCCCAACACCGTAGACCAGTGGGGCATTCCGGTATTGCGCTTCCACTGGCAGTGGAGCGACAACGAGATCAAAATGGCGAAAGACATGCAGGAAACCTTTCGCTCGATCGTGGAAACGGCGGGCGGGAAATTCATCAGCAGAGCCAAGCCCGAAGGCCGCCGTCCCTACGGCATCGAGGATGGCGGAGTGATCATTCACGAGCTCGGCACGGCGCGCATGGGAAACAATCCCAAAACGTCGGTGCTGAACAAGCATTGCCAGGCCCATGACGTGAACAATGTGTTCGTGACCGATGCCGCAGCTTTCGTGACCAACCCGGACAAGAATCCAACCTTGACCATCATGGCGCTATCCTGGCGAGCGTCGGAGTATCTGCTTGATCAGGCCAAGAAGGGAGGGTTGTAGGAAGGGAACATGACAACCAAGTCCATATCGCGCCGCGACATTCTGAAGACTCTGACAATGGGAGCGATGGCCGGTTCAGTTCTGCGGGTAATTCCCGCGCAGGCGGCTGAATACGCGCACCACATGGTGGCTGCGGAAAAGGCCGCGACGGGCGCGGGTGCTTATGCTCCAAAATTTTTCGCGTCCCAGCAATACAGGACGCTGCAGGCCCTCTGTCAGGCCATCATTCCTGCCGACAGCGACTCCGGCGGCGCAAAAGAAGCGGGTGCGCCGGAATTTATTGATCTGCTCACCAGCGAGAATCCCAAGTATCAGCTGAAGCTGGGTGGCGGCATGATGTGGCTGGATGCGGAATGCATGGATCGCTACGACAAGCCCTATCTCGACTGTGCGCCGAAACAGCAAGAAGAAATTCTTGACCTGATTGCCTATAGCAAAAATGCGGAGAAGGATCCGGGTTTGAGCCAGGGTGTCGAGTTCTTCGCGTTCCTGCGTGAGATGACAGCCGACGGATTTTTCACCAGCGAGATCGGAATCAAGTATCTGGGCTACGTGGGCAACACTTACCTGCTGAGCTTCCCGGGATGCCCTCCCGTGCCTGAGGTTTAGTTGTCATCCTGAGTTTGACACGCGTAGGAGTTCGGGACAATGGAGGATGAAGCCACATCACGTTGTCCCGAACGGATCCCCCAACGACGGACTCTGCGGAGTGAATAGCTCCGCGCCGTCCTCCATGATGTGCATGTCATCTTCGAGGCGCACGCCGAATTCGCCTGGAATGTAGATGCCCGGCTCATCGCTGAAGGTCATATTGCGGGCGAGCGGCATAGTGTTGCCATGCACGAGATAGGGCCATTCGTGGCCATCCATTCCTATTCCGTGTCCCACTCTGTGGGTGAAGAATTTGTAATCCGGACCGTACCCGGCATCGCTGATTACCTTACGAGCCGCTGCGTCTACCGCCTGGCATTCCACGCCGGGCCGCGCGGTCTTCATTGCGGCAGTCTGCGCGCGATGTACAATCTCAAACACTTTCTTCATTTTGTCCGAGGGTTTGCCGAAGACGAAAGTGCGGGTGATATCGGACTGATATCCCTCGACGGTGCAGCCATCATCCAGCATCACCAGAGTACCTTCTCGAACCATCTGGGGAACGGTTGAGCCATGCGGGAATGAGGAATTCTCGCCGATGTCTATATCGACCTCGCCGGGAAAGCCCAGGTGCCCGTATGCGGCCATAATTAGTCTTTCGAGCTCCGCCTGCGTCATTCCTTCGTGCAGGGTCTGGTAAGCCGCTTGATAAGCCGCCAGCGTGACCCGGTTGGCCAGGTCCATCAGCTCAAGTTCGTGTTCACTCTTGAGCATGCGGCAACCGGCAGTCACCGGAGTCCCGCTCACAATCCTCAATCTTGGCGAAGCCTGGGCAATTGCGTCGCTGAATACGAAGCGCACGGTTTCTTCCATTCCCAGGGTGCCAGTGGAAATATTCAGATCCTTGAATCCTTGCGCCAACAGTTGGTAGGGATCCTGGTCCTCTTGCCAGGTTCGCACCTCGGCATTCTTACCTTCAGGAGAGTTCGTCAGCAGTTCGCGCGCTCGGCCTTCTTCGAACGCCGGGCAGATGCACAAAGCGCGTCCCTTCGCCGGTAGTACCAGGGCGAAGAGCCGTTCGCCTCCCCACCACTGCACTCCGGCAAAGTAGTTGAGCGAGGTTCCCTCCATCAAAACAAGCGCGTCGATATGGTTGGCCGCCATGAGTTGCCGCGCTTTTTCCAGACGCCTCGCTCGTTCATTGATGGTGATGGGCCGGGCCATAGCTTTCATCGATTTTAGGTTAGCGATCGACGCCGGTAGGGGCGCACACGCTTCTTCAGCGCGGAGAGAAGCCGTGAGTGCTGCCAGGCTTGCGCCCGCGGTAATTGTGCCGGTCTGCAAAAAGCGGCGTCTTGAAAGCATGGACTCTCCACTCGACCAGGAAACGGCCATTATAGGGGGTCTCCGATTTCGCCTTGGCAAGGTGCAGTTGAAAATTGAAAATGAAGCATTCATGGAAACGGGATTCCAATGTGCGGGCTGCGGCGAGTGGAACCAGACTACAGTGGACGAGTCCGCCGGACGCACCCAGTCTTACGTGGAAGATTGCCAGGTGTGTTGCAAACCGAATGTACTGCGTGTCCAGTACGACACTGGGGAACACGAATTTTTGATTACGGCTCAGTTGGAATCGTTATAGTAGCTGCGAAGCGGCAAGCGAACCTCCTGGAGGAAGGATGAACACGATGGCGACAGGCTATGGCGCGCCCGGTCGGATGGTTGCCCACAACATGGTAACCACGCAATTCGAACTCGATGGATTTCGCGTGGTGCGCACGTTGGGAGTGGTGCGCGGCATTGTGGTGCGATCGCGCTCGATTTTCGGGACCATTGGCGCCAGTCTGCAAACTATTCTCGGCGGCAATATCACCCTGCTGACCCAACTTTGCGAGAAGACCCGGTCTGAGGCTTTCGACCTGATGCTGCAGCACTCGGCTGAACTGGGTGGAAACGCGGTGGTCGGCGCTCGTTACGACGCGACCGAAGTGATGCAGGGTGTCACGGAGGTTCTCGCCTACGGAACGGCGGTGGTAGTAGAGCCGAGTAGATAAGCAGCTATCGGGACACGTGTAGGGACGGGTCTCCGACCCGTCCAGGCCGAGCAAAGCTCGGCGGGCTTTCGGTCTGATCATGAAACTCTGGGTTACCCGGTGAGATTCCGCTGAGCCGTGCTCGGCGCGGACGGGTCCCTTCGACCTCACTCAGGGCAGGCTGGTGCCTAGCCCAACAATTTTTCCAGTGCCTTCTGCCGATATTCGAAGGTTCGCTGCAACTGCCGCCTGACAAGAAGTTTGTGCGCCAGTTTGCCCAGCAACCCGAATCCCACGTCGTATTCGATGACATCGCGAATGACGGTTCCTCTTAGCTGGTTAAGCGTTTCTCCCATAAGTTCGTGTCGATGGTGAAAACTCCTGAACGGTCCCTCTTTTGCTGGTCGGCAAAATGATGGTTCCACTCGAATTCAGTGATCAAAGCCGTCCACTGGGCGCGAAGGGGAAGAAAAGGAACCACGCGAAACGCGAACCAGTGCCGGCCAGAGGATCCCGGTCGGTGATGGTTGCGCTTTCTGCGGCAATTCCCGAAGGCGGCCGGCACCAGTCTCAGCCGGACCAGTTCAGTTCTGGTCCGCGGAGGCATGATCCGCGGCCGGTTCCCGGGATTGGCCAAAAAGAGAAAGACCTGATAAAGCGGCACGGGAACCCATTGCTCGAACTGAACCAGATGAGTCATGAAAAAACTCAGCTTGGCCAGAATTTCCACAGGATTTGCACTGTCGGTAGATTTTCAAGAGTTGAAATCAATCAGGTCTTCACGGAAGAATCAGGACTTTAACCACTACTTATTGTGGTCATCTAGTCAGTTATCTACTAGATATCGTGTTTTCGCCTCTCCCTCATCTCGACGTATAGCAACCTATAACTTTCCCATTGACAACAAAAGCTTTAGGCGTAGGATGTGGACAAATGTGGCAGAAAGTGGTCGAAACGGTAGAGGTCGTGGGCAGCAGTGAAACTTTGAGAGGCGCCAGTGGATTTTGCAGCTGACACCCCAAGAAACAGCCCGAACGAACCCGAAACGACCGGGATTTTGACGGCTTTAACCTCCCTCGCTGTGGCAGCACTCGTTTTCAACAGATTTCCCGCCCTCAAGGGCAGAACACATGTTTCGCGGCAATCACCCAACCCGCGTCGACGAAAAGGGACGGCTCAAAGTCCCCGCGGAGTTCAAGCGGGTGATCGACGAGAAGTACAGTACGCAATTTTACATCACCAGCCTGGATGGCAAGGTTGGCCAAGTGTATCCCTTCGAGGAATGGGAACGGATCGAGCAGAAGCTGGCCGGGCTCTCCACCTTCAATCCTACGAAGAAAAAGTTTCTAGACCGGGTGAACTACTACGGGCAGATGGTCGAGATGGACGGTCAGGGCCGGTTGCTGCTACCGCAGTTGTTGCGGGAAGCGGCGCAGATCAAGGGCGAAGTTGCCGTGACCGGAAATCTGACCCATCTCGTAGTTCGCAACCTGGAGGCGTACCGCACCGAGATCGAGGAGCAACCGTTCACACCTGAGGATGAAAAGACGCTCGACGATCTGGGCATCTAGTGGACGAGGGTTTAACAAACACCCCCGAGCGGGGTGGGCGTGGTGGAAGCAAGATTGGCCATGTCCCGGTTCTTTTAAAAGAAGCGATCGACTTTTTAGCTATCCGGCGTGGCGGGACGTATATAGACGCCACGGTGGGCCTGGGCGGGCACAGTTTAGAAATCGCAAAACGCCTCGGCGCACCGGGACATTTGATTGGGCTCGATAAAGATCCTGCGGCGCTGGATAAGGCCCGCATCAGGCTCATCTCTTCCGGGGGGGAGGGATGGCCTGAAGTGAGTCTGCTGCATGGTTCTTTCGCGGAGATCGGAGAGCGGTTCCAGCCGGCGTCAGCCGACGGACTGCTGGCAGACCTCGGCGTAAGCAGCCTGCAGTTGGACACACCATCGCGGGGCTTCAGTTTTCAGGCGGAAGGAGCGCTCGACATGCGGATGAATCCGCAAGCCGGGCCCACCGCCGAACAAGTGGTAAACCAGGCCGACGAGGTCACACTCGCCAACCTGATTTACGAATTCGGTGAGGAAAGGAGGTCGCGGAGAATCGCCAGAGCCATTGTCCGGTCGCGGCCGATATTGACGACTGCGCAACTCGCAGCCGTGATTTCAGCCGCGGGCCGGCCAATGAATCGGTTTGAAGACAAGTACGAAAGAAGGATTCATCCCGCGACCAGAACC
>CATPBJ010000115.1 GCA_955652395.1 uncultured Terriglobales bacterium
GCCTGGGCATGATCCTGTGGCCGCGGACGAAGCGTTCCGGCCTGCAGTCCGCGCAGAGTCTCAACCATGAGTTCGGCGCCGATCGCGGCCATTCGCGGCGCCAGGGTTACCGCCGTGTCTTGGGGCGCAATCGGAATTTCTTTTTGCAGCAGAATGTCCCCGGTATCGAGCCCGGCATCGATTCGCATGGTGGTGACGCCACTCACGATCTCGCCCCTAGCAATAGCCCACTGAATCGGCGCCGCTCCGCGATACTTGGGTAGCAACGAGGCATGCAGATTAAGGTTCCCAAGCCGAGGCAAATCGATCATCCACTGCGGAAGAATGCGTCCATATCCGACCACGATGATTGCGTCAGGCGCAAGTCCCGCAAGTTGTCCGCGAAATTCCTCATTGTTCTTGATTTTGTCGGGTTGGCTGACCGGCAACCTCAGTTCCAGCGCCCGCTGCTTCACCGGCGAAGGCGTAAGCTCCATACCCCGGCCCTTGGGCCTGTCCGGCTGCGTCACAACCAGACGCACGGTGGACCCAGCCTCCACCAGTTTTTCGAGAGTAGGCACAGCAAAGGCGGGTGTGCCACAGAACACGAGTTGGAGAGAAGGGGGCATCGGACGTCGGGCGTCAGACCTCGGACCTCTGGCTCGATCAAGTGTTCGAAAACGCCGGCGCCCGAGGTCCGAGGTCCGACGCCCGTTCCTCTACCACTCTCCCGCTTTCATCAGCTTGCGGATCTTGCGCTTCATGAAGTCCCGCTTGAGGGCGCTGATGTGGCTGATATAGAGCTTGCCATTCAGGTGATCAGTTTCGTGCAGAAAGGCGCGAGCCAATAAATCCTCACCCGTTTTCTCGAACCACCTCCCATTCACATCCTGCGCCCGGATGGTCACTTTGCATGCGCGGGAAACCGGCTCGCGAAACTCAGGAATGCTCAGGCAGCCCTCGTTCTGCGTGTGGCGACCTTCAGTTCGGACGATCTCAGGATTCACAATCACCAGCTTGGCGTCCGGATCTTCCTTGAAAGTGACGTCGATGACCGCCAGTCGCTTCGAAATTCCGATCTGCGGTGCGGCCAGTCCCACGCCGTGCGCCGCGTACATGGACTCGAACATGTCATCGACCAGCTTTTCGAGATGGCCATCAAAGACGGTAACCGGTTCGGCAGGTTTTTCCAGGACCGGATTTCCAAACTTCACAATGGGATAGATCATGCAGGTCTTGTCGTCAGCCTTGGCACTCAGTAATTCTTTACTTGCTCCAGATATCCCCTAAGATTTCGCGAAGTTTCGGTCATCGAATCGCCGCCGAATTTCTCCAGGGCGGAGCGCGCCAAAGTCAGTGCCACCATGGCTTCCGCCGCCACTCCCGCGGCCGGTACCACACACACGTCAGACCTCTCGTAAGCCGCCTTGACCGGCTCCCGGCTGGCGAAATCCACCGACTGCAGCGGACGGCGCAGAGTAGAAATCGGCTTCAGATATCCGCGCACGATAATATCCTCGCCATTCGACACTCCACCCTCGATGCCTCCGGCATTGTTCCTACTGCGGGTAAACCCGGTTGCCCCCTCGTATCCTATTTCGTCGTGTACGGCGGACCCCGGTGAAGACGCGGCGGTCACTCCAGTTCCAATCTCAACCGCCTTGACTGCCTGCAGCGACATGACGGCGCCCGCCAGCAAACCGTCCAGCCGTTCATCCCACTGCGCGTACGTGCCCAGCCCGGGCGGGACTTTGTGGGCCACCACTTCGAAAATGCCGCCGACGGAATCTCCCGTCCGCAGTACTTTGTCGACCTCTTCTTTCATTTGCTGCTCAGCTTCAGGATCGGCGCAATTCAGCAGAACTTCGTTTCTCTCCGAAAGACCGAGAATCTGCTCCCACGCAACACCCTTCTTTAATGCCGCGGCGCCCACGGCAACAACATGACTAAGCACATCGATTCCCAGTTCGCGCAGGAACAGCTTGGCCAGCGCGCCAATTGCCACGCGGGCAGCCGATTCTCGCGCTGACGCCCGTTCGAGCACATAGCGAGCCTCGGGAAAATTGTATTTCAGGGCGCCTGCCAGATCGGCGTGCCCGGGACGCGGCGAAGCCACGCGCTTGTGTTTGGCGGAATCTCCTTCCTCGACTGGAAGCGATTCCTGCCAGTTCTTCCAATCCTTGTTTTCGAGCAGGATCGCGATGGGTGACCCGATGGTGGCCCCGTGACGCACACCCGATAGAATACGAGCTTTGTCGGTCTCGATCTTCATCCGCCCACCGCGACCAAAGCCCTGTTGCCGGCGCCATAGTTCACGGTCCAGGAAGGCCTGGTCCACCTTCAGGCCAGCCGGGAGTCCCGAAAGAAAGGCGACCAGCGCCTCGCCGTGAGATTCACCCGCAGTAAAGTAACGAAGCATCGTTTTGGAATTGTATCCGATGAGATGGATTTGGCTGAAAGGTCAGAGCTCGGAGCAAAAAGCTACTTCGTCCCGTTGGGATAGACCAGAATCTTGCTCGCCTCGCCCGTCTTCAACCGCTCCATACCTTTGGAAAAGTCTTTCATGGCAATACGGTCGGTGATCACGGGATGAAGATTCAGTTTCCCCGCTTTCAATAACGCGGTCATCTGATACCAGGTCTGGTACATCCGGCGTCCGCTGATGCCCTGAACCGTGATGCCTTTAAAAATAATATCCTCGGAAAAATTCAGCGAAATCGGCTTAGAGGTCAGCCCCAAAAGAGAAATACGCCCGCCGCGACGCACAACATTAAATGCGGTTCGTATGGCGCTGGGATGGCCGGCCATCTCGAGTATGACATCCGCGCCCAGTCCGCCGGTTTGCTCCATCACAATGGCGCGCACGTCGTCTTTTGACGGATCAAGGGCAATGTCTGCTTTCATGTCCCGGGCAAGACTGCGGCGATGCTCGTTCACCTCGATGGCAAAAATCGTAGTTGCTCCCACCGCGCGCGCCACCGCGATCGAGAACAGTCCGATTGGTCCGCAACCGGTGATCGCAACCGTCTTGGCCGCAATCTCTCCTGCCAATACACTGTGCACCGCATTCCCCAATGGGTCCAGAATCGACGCATACTCCTCGGGAATCGCCGGGTCGAGCTTCCAGATATTCGATTCCGGAATCACCACATACTCGGCAAACGCTCCGTCGGCGTCCACGCCAATAATCTTCACGTTCTGGCAGATGTGAGCCTCGCCGGTGCGGCACTGCAAACATTTGCCGCAAGCCACGTGCATCTCCGCAGAAACGAAATCGCCTTCTTTCACGCTGGTGACTTCGTCGCCGAAGGCTGCTACCTCCCCGCAAAACTCATGCCCTGGGATCAATGGCGGATGTATCCGGTTCTGCGCCCAGCGGTCCCACTCGTAAATATGCAGATCGGTTCCGCAGATGGAGGCGACTCTTACCTTGACCAGTACATCGTTCCGGCCAAAAGCCGGGACTTTGACCTCGCGAATCTCCGCGCCCGGCGCAGCTTCCGGCTTCACAACGGCAAGCATGGTTTTGGGCATGGTATGAGTTCAGGACAACTAGCTAAAATTTGATTCTAGCACCGGCTTTGAACCGGACGTCTGTTTCCTCCCCCACCCGCCACCGCCCGGACTCTCAATCCGGATGCGTTCCCCGGGATGCAGCCGCACATTGGATTTGCCCGGCAATTTTTCCACGGAGACGTCCCGACGGATCACTGATGCGTTCCCCGACAAGCCATCTTCGCCCCCGCTCAGTCCCCAGGGTCCACGCTGGCGGCGGTCAGACAGCAGGGTGACTTCGGCGTTAGTTAGAACTTCAATTTCCCGCACGATGCCGTCTCCGCCGCGATACCTGCCGTCGCCCCCGCTTCCCGGGCGCAGGGAATATTGCCGCACGCGCAGCGGATACGAATACTCCAGCGCCTCCGCTGGCGTGTTCAGCGAATTCGTCATGTGAGTGTGCACCCCTGAAATGCCCGGCTTCGTGGGACGACCACCCATCCCGCCTGCGATGGTTTCGTAGTAGGCGAACGGCTCGCCCGTGCGTGGATCCATCCCCCCGATCGTGAGATTGTTCATGGTTCCCGATGCCGCCGCTGGGATCCGCTCGGGAATCGCTTGCGCCAACGCCCGTAGCAGAACATCCACGATGCGCTGCGACGTTTCCACGTTCCCACCCGCCACTGCCGCCGGAGGGCGCGCATTCACCACCGTTCCTGGCGGTGCAAGCACAAGGACCGGGCGCATCAGCCCCGACGTGGCGGGCACGTCTTCCTCTAAAAGACATCGAAACACGTAGAAACAAGCCGAATAGGTGATCGCTTCGACCGCGTTGATGCTCCCCTCGACCTGCGAATCAGACCCGGCAAAATCTACCGTAACCGTGTGACCGCGCGCGATTCGTCCGCGCTGACCCTCGAACTTTACCGTAACCACGATCTTCACTGGCCGGTCGCTGATTCCGTCGCTGTCCATGAAGTCTTCCGCCCGATACGTGCCCTTCGGCACCCGCGCCAGGAACGCGCGCATCATCCGCTCCGAGTAATCCAGCAACGCGCGCGACGCGGATCGCGCCCTCTCCAGCCCGTAGCGCGCACAAACTTCGCGCAGCCGCTCGGCGCCGGTGTGGCAGGCCGCAATCTGCGCTCCCAGGTCGCCTTCGCGCTCATTGGGGGTGCGGACATTGCTCAATAGCAATGCAAGAACATCACGCTCCACCGCGCCCGAGCGCATGATACGCACCGGCGGAATGCGCAATCCTTCCTGGTAGATCTCGCAGCACAGCCCCATCGATCCGGGATAGGTCCCGCCCACATCCGCGTGATGAGCGCGCGAGGCCACGTAGAAATCCGGGCCCTGCCCTCGTGGATGGCGGCGCACATACACCGGCGCCACCAGCGTGATGTCCGGCAGATGCGTCCCTCCGCGAAAGGGATCGTTCAGCATCACCACGTCGCCGGGCTTGAGGGGAGCGCTCTCAATGGCCGCTCGCACCGACATTGGCATCGAGCCCAGGTGCACGGGCATGTGGTCACCCATGGCAATCACGTTGCCGCGCGAATCAAAGATGGCGCAAGAATAGTCCCGCCGTTCCTTGATATTGGGAGAAAACGCGGTACGCCGCAGAGCGGCTCCCATCTCCTCGGCAATGGAGTGGTAGATATTTTTGAAGATTTCCAGCTCGATGGGATCACGCCGCATAGCATCAGACCGTGTCGAGATTCAGCAAACCTCTGCCAGTGTACGACAGCACGCGGGCCGACAGTCACTCTTGGAAAGTTCTGAGCGACCTTCGCCGCTTTCTGCCCGAGACTGAGGCAGAACTAAAGGACTGCTTTAAAATGTGGTTGTCCCGAAGGCGCAGTCATGCTAGAAACGCGGGTGGGGATGAACGTTCCCTGCGATGAATACGGCTTCTGGGAAATTAAGATGAGCCCACGAACTCGAGCCAACGCCAAATCCGCCGCCACCGATGTGCTGATCCCCGAAAAGCTTTATTTCCGCATCGGAGAAGTTTCGCGTCTGTGCGACCTACCGGCTTACGTGCTGCGTTTCTGGGAGACCGAGTTCCCTCAGCTCAAGCCGGTGAAGAGCAGCACCGGCCAGCGCATGTATCGCCGCAAGGACGTCGAAAGCGTTCTGCGCATCAAGCAACTGCTTTACCAGGAAGGGTTCACCATCCCGGGCGCGCGGCAGCATCTCCGGGCCGAGATCAAGACCGACAGGAAGCAGGACCCGCTGCCCTTCCCGGCCCGTCCAACGTCTGACCTGAAATATATTCGACAGGGATTGAAGGACATTCTCACCATGCTCTCAGCCCGGCGCTAGGCGCCAGGCTGAGAACCCCGGCTGCACTGACTATCGGCTGAAGTTGCCGGTGAAGTTGTCCCTGCCCATCCTTCCACTCAGCGTGATCGTTTGAACCTCATTACGATCGTTGTTGAGCCGGGCTTGGGCTGTGCTTGGGCATCTCTACGGTCGGAGCCGGTAATTCGCATGGTATAACCGCCGCCATCCGAGCGCTCGACCACTCCGTAGACGGTGATCATGAAGTTTCCGCCGCGCAGCGAGACTGACGGGCGCGCCCCAGTGCTAAGCGTTTTTTACAACAGGGCCTGTTCCGAGAGGCGAAACTATATCATGGGTGGCATTCGACGATGGGACTGCACTAGTATTTTCCGCAAGGTTATCGACGAGGGCATTGTACAATTTCCCCGGTTTTTCGCTGTGACCGCCTATGAATGCGAGGTTTCGTTATCGCTGCTTGAGCTTCCTGCTAGTCAGCCTTGCGCTGCTCGGCGCAGCCCAGGCGAACGTCGATCCGAAGAAGGGACGGTTCGCGAGTTGATTCGTGACACCGAGCAATCCAACGCTGATCTGCAGGTAGCCAACAGCCCCCAGGCCATCACTCTGCAGGGCCGACCCGCCAGAAAGCTGGACTGGTTCGGCAAGTCCGCAGTGCGGGAAAGCGGACAGCAGCTGACCGAGCGCGTCAGAATGATCGCCCTGCAGCAAAAAACGGGCCTCATACTTTATTTGGTTTTCGTCGCTCCGGAGCCGGACTTCTACGGCTGGTTGCCGGTCTTTGACCGGATGTTGAACAGCCTGCGGATTCGCTAGCCTTGTTCTTGTCGCTTGGTTCTTCTCGCCTGGTTCAGGTTAAGGCTCGGTCCAGATGGCTATATCCGCCGTCTACGAAAATATGTTGGCCGGTGGTGTGCCCGGACTTGCCGGAAAGCAAGAAGATCGCCATGGCGGCGATCTCGTCCACGGTGGTCATTCGCTTTCCCAAGGGAATTTTGGAGAGAATCGTACTCAGTTTCTCCTCGGGATTCGGGAATGTATCCAGCCACTCCCGGTAGAGCGGAGTCATCACTTCCGCCGGCAGGATAGTATTCACGCGAATGTTGTAAGGCAGTAGCTCCGCGGCCCATTCCCGCGTGAGCGCCATAATCGCGCCTTTCGAAGACGCGTATCCGGAAGTGCTGCCCTGCCCGGTGACCGCGGTTTTTGAACCGATGTTCACGATTGCCCCTTGAGCCCGTTTCAGGTGCGGCAGAGCGTAGTGGGCCATGCTGTAGTAGTGCACCAGATTGCGCTGCAGCGAAGCCACGTATTCGCTCGGACTTCCGCCCTCCAGGCCAACCTTGTCGTTGCGCCCCGCATTGTTGACCAACGCGTCCAGCCGCCCAAATGTCTTGAGAGTTTGGTCAATCGCCCAGGAACAGTCTTCGGCAGTCGAGAGCTCGACCGTAACCAGTCCACAAGCCATGCTGTTGCCCTTCAACTCATTTTGCAGATGTCCCCCCGCTTCCCCATCGTGGTCCACGATGACCGGCACCGCGCGCTCGCTCGCACACGCCCGCACGATGGCCGCGCCAATTCCTTTGGCCCCGCCGGTCACGATGACGACTTTGTCTTTAATTTGCAGGTCCATGGGGTTGCAGATCCATGCGTTAGCCGTGGAGATTGAAAAAACCTCCATCAATCGGATAGTCCACGCCGGTGATAAAGGCGGCCTCATCCGAACACAAGAAAAGCGCCAGCGAAGCGACTTCGCTCGGCTCCGCCATTCTTCCAATCGGTTGCGCCTGGGACAATTTCTCGAACATCTCCGGTTCGCGCCCGGGATAAGCCTTGCGCAGATAATTATCGACAAAGGGAGTGTGCACTCTGGCCGGCGAGATGCTATTGCAGCGGATCTTGGAACCCAGATAATCTCTGGCGACGGAGTACGTCATCGCGATCACGGCACCTTTGCTCATTGAATAGGCAAAGCGGTCGGCGAGGCCCGCGGACCCCGCAATCGAAGCCATGTTCAGGATCACGCCCCCGCCGTTGGCTTTCATGGGCGCGATCGCGGCCGACATGCAGTTGTAAAATCCCTTCACATTCACCCGAAAAACGCGATCGAAGTCTTCCTCGGCTGTACTTTCCACCGTGCCAATGTGCGAGATTCCCGCATTGTTCACCAGAATCGACAACGATCCCTGTGCGGCCAGCTTAGCGAATGTATCCTTGATTTGTTTCTGGTCGGTGACATCACAGGCAAGGGCCGCAGCATTTCCGCCGGCCAAGGTGATCTGCTGGCAAGTCTCCTCCGCGTCCCTGAGACTGACATCCAGGACCCGCACGGCAGCCCCGTGAGCAGCAAACTTTAACGCAATCGCCCGTCCAATGCCGCTGCCGCCGCCCGTAACCACGGCGACTCTACCGTCGAGCCTGAAATTAGTGTTGCCTTCTGGTTGACTCAGAGCGACACGCCTCTCTTCCACGGGATGAAATCATTCTGAGCATTCAATTCGGCCTTCGTCCTGGTCCTGCCGCTGGCAACTTTGATCACCAGTTCGAGAATCTCTTCACCCATGCGTTCGATGTTGGTCTCGCCGGAAACGACGCCACCGGTGTCGATATCAATAATGTCATTCATGCGCCGGGCAAGAGATGAGTTGGTGGAGAGCTTCACCACGGGCGCGATTGGGTTCCCGGTTGGCGTGCCCAGGCCAGTAGTAAACAAGACCACATTGGCTCCCGCGCCCACCTGCGCGGTCACGCATTCCACGTCATTCCCCGGCGTACACTGCAAATGCAATCCCGGTTGGGTTGAATATTCCGGATAGTCCAGCACCGCCGTCACGGGAGACGTCCCACCCTTTTTCGCGGCGCCGGCCGACTTCATGGCGTCAGTCAACAAGCCGTCACGGATATTCCCAGGAGACGGATTCATCTCGAAGCCGGATCCGACCGATCGAGCGCGGGCTTGATAGTCCCGCATCAGCTTCACAAACCGGTCTGAGACTTCCCTCCTTGTGGCGCGATTGATGAGCTGCTGTTCCACGCCGCACAATTCCGGAAACTCGGAAAGAATCGCCCGGCCGCCGAGTGCTACGAGAAGATCGGCAGTGTGTCCGATCGCGGGATTGGCCGAGATGCCCGAGAACCCGTCCGACCCGCCGCACTTCAAACCCAGGCACAGATGAGAAAGGGCAGCCGGCGAGCGCGTGGCCTTATTGGCCTCGACCAGCCCCAGAAACGTCTGCCGGATTGCGTCCGACAGCATGGTGAACTCGGTGCCGCTGCGCTGTTGCTCCAAAATGAACAGAGGCTTCCTCAGATTCGGATTGCGCGTCTCGATCTGCTGCCGCAGTATGCCAATCTGTGCGTTCTGGCAACCCAGGCTGAGGACGGTCGCTCCGGCCACGTTGGGATGATTTATGTATCCCGCAATCAGACCGCATAGATTGTTGGAATCTTCTCGGGTTCCGCCGCAGCCGCCTTCATGCAGCAGGAACTTGATGCCGTCGACGTTCTCAAACACCCGGGAACGCTGCGGGTCCGAACCGTTGCCGGGCCGACTTTGCGTCCCGGCTCCTTCCAGTTTGCCTTCCCGATAGAGTCTCGCCAGTTCAGCCACTTGCCGGCGATAGACTTGCGGCGGCGCGAAACCCAGTTCCTCTTCGAAGGCCTGCTTCAGAACCCCAATGTTCCTGTTCTCACAAAATACCAGTGGCACGACCAGCCAGTAGTTCCGCGTGCCGACCTGGCCATCCGGCCGCTGATAACCGAGAAAGGTACGGTCTTTCCAGCGCGACACGTCAGGAGCCTCCCAACTGTACGCGCCTGACTGCTCGTGGAAATCGGAGGCCTGATGCTGAACGTTGCTCGTGGTCAGGATTTGTCCCTGGCTGATGGGTTTCGCTGCTTTACCCACCAGGACGCCGTACATGATCACATCGGCGCCAATCGCAAGGTCTTGCGTCGCGAACTTATGTTTGGCGGGTACGCTCGAAACCAGAATGTAGCTTTTGCCCGAGAATTCGATTTCCTCACCTTGATTCAGGTCGGTGAGCGCGACCAGGACGTTGTCCTGGGAATCGAGTTTCAAGACCTTGTCGGCCATCTCTTCTATTGTAAAACAGGCTTTGCTAGCCGCGTGCCGGCGGCAGCGTCAGCTTCCAGAATCGCTGCGCGTTCTCTCCCATGACCGCCTCCCAGACCTGGACCGAGTGACGGCCGAGGTAATCCTTCACCACGGCTATAGCGCGGGCGTAGGAAGCGGCCACAGTGCACACCGGCCAATCGGAACCAATCATGAGGCGCTGAGGCCCAAAGCTTTCGAAGGCGACGTCCAGGTATGGCGCCATATCCTCGGGCTTCCAGTGGTGCCAGTCCGCTTCCGTGACCATACCGGACAATTTGCAAGAGACATTGGGAAACGCTGCCAGCTTCTGGATTCCGTCCATCCAGGGATCGAGGCTCCCGCTCTTGATCGGCGGCTTAGCCAGGTGGTCCAGCACGAAACGCTGGCGGGGAAATTGCCGCACGAACTCCGCCGCTACCGGAAGGTGTTTGCTATAAATCAGAATGTCGTACGCCAGATCGAACTCTTCCAAAACAGAAATTCCACGAAGGAATTCCGACCGCAGCATAAATCGATCGTCGGGCTCGCCCTGCACCACGTGGCGAATCCCAACCAATTTGGGATTCTCCGCAAAGGCTTGCAGGTGCGACCGGACCTGCGGAGACTGCAAGTCAACCCAGCCGACCACGCCCAAAATAAAGGGCGACGAAGCAGCCAATTCGAGAAGCCATCGGGTCTCCTCCATCGTCTGCCGCGCCTGTACCGCAACGCATCCCTGAAAGCCAGCCCCTTCCAGTTCAGGCTTCAGTTCAGCCGGAAGGAAATCACGGCGCAGGGATGCCATCGAATCGTCAATCCATGCATATTCGCGGGGATCATAGACCCAAAAGTGCTGATGAGCGTCAATAAGCATGGTTGTCGAACATTCCACCTATCCCGGATACCAGACCCGTCGCGGATCGGCTTCGCTTCGCTGATAAGCCCAGGCTTCCTCGATGAGCCGCTTCAGGTCAAAGGCTGGTCTCCAGCCCAGCAAGAATTTCGCTTTGCTATTGTCCAGCCAGGTTGACCAGAACGGAGTCTCGACCTCGACCGAAGTAACTCCTCGGGTCTGTTTCAGATAGTCCGCCACCTGCTGGTAATCCACGGGCTCGTCCATGCAGATATGGAAGGTTTGTTGGTGGGCTTTGGGGTGGTCCAGGACCCGCAGGATAGCATCCACCAGATCGCTGACGTGCACGAAGTTGCGTTGCACTGCTTTCCCTTTCGGGTCCAGCATCAGCGGCACGGCGCCGCTTTTCACATACTCATCGGCGCGCTGGTTGCCCACCAGGTCGCGCCATCGTGGCCCGCCGAAAACGTCTTCGCCGAAGGATAGTGAGTATTTGAAGTCGTCTTTCTCCATGATCCAGGGCGCTCTCAAACAACATCCGGAGAGGTCGTACTGGATGAAATATTGCTCCAGCATTACCTCTTCGAGAACTTTGGAAAGGGCGTAGCAGCCCGGATAGGCGCTGTGCCTCTGCCGCTCGGTGAGCGGCAAAGGATGGGGATAGAAGAAATGCCCCAGCGCAGCATCGCCTCCGATCAGGATGATCTGTTTGAAAGTTGGGCTGGTGCGGCACTCTTCCAGAAGCCAGAATAGACCCTTGACCGTAATATCCATCACGTCATCGGGAGTCTCCTTGCAAGTGGCGCAATGCAGGACGTGGGTAACTTCCTGCATGGCTGCGCGCACAACGGCGCGGTCCGAGATGCTTCCCTGCACTCTCTCCAGCCGATCTTTGGTCTCCAGGAGCCGGTGATGGCATAACGCCCGAATCCTTACGGCCTGATCGGAATGCAGAATGTGGCCAATGAAATGGCTACCTACTTTGCCCGCGGCTCCGGTCACCAGGATGCGCTTCATGGGTTTTGCCATTCTGACCGCCTAGATGATACAGCCCAGCTCAACGTCGGCAATGCTTGTGATGAGCGCAGCGCAGCAGAAAGGCGTTTTTGGACGACACTCGGACGAGAGCATCTCAAGTCGAGGCGCTGAGCGCACCGGGGAGTCACGCACGCACGCTGGTGTTTGAAGCGAATCTCAATTTGACGATTGAACCTGCATGGTTTCGTCGATCCAAAGCTGGGCAGGACCGCCGGCGCTGTCACGAGTGGCGGTCACACGAAAACCGTTGGAAGTTGTTTCCGCATCGTAAGTATAAGGAGGCCGCTGCCTCTCGATGGTAATGTATTTGCCCGAAATCAGCTCATCGAGGGAAGCGTACTTTTGCTCGGTCGCGTAGTATCCGCGCTCGGCGTTGGCGATGCTGATCAGATCATTCTTAACGCCCACAATGTTAGCCGTCCCGGCGGGAGTGCTGCCCCCGCCAGGCGCAGAGACATTTTTCAACTGTATCGAATAGATGTACATACCGACAGCCATCACAATGATGGTGCCGACGAAACCAAAAGCACGACCCATAGCTACCTCCGCATGCCGTAATTGCATCGCGAAACGGCTTCGGAGACAAGTAACTAGAGTGTAGAGGCGGGTGAGCCCAGCTTTTCATCACGACTGGGCACGGTCTGGAAATCGACGTGCCCTGTCCCTGGCTTTGAAGAGCGGGACTCCAGCATCGCAACTGTTCCTGCGCGCAAGCGCCGATACGCCTGTAGCGACCGCAGTTACTGGCCGATCGCTATCTGGGCGTGCCGACTGGTTCCCGCGCATGCCCCACCGATTCGGGCAGGTCCCATGTAAGCCTTCTTCTCGACAGACTAAGCAGGGTGGGAAAGCCGCTTGGAGATTAGAGTAGCGTGCAGGATGCCCTTCTTCTCCCAAGTGCCCTTGCAGATCACCCGATCACCTTCTTTGACCTGGCTCACATCAATGTCGTTGACCTTTTTGTCGGCGTGATACTGACTGACCCACCGCGTCGAACTGTCATACACGACGGTCATCTCGACTCCGCCCTCTTTGCGAACGGTCAGCGAAGATTTATCCGGATTGGTCCTGATGACCGTTCCCTCCCATCGCGCCTCTTTCTCGGCCTTCATCGGGGCATCGGGCTTCATCGTGTCCTGCGCGTACACCCCGGTCGACAGCGGGAAAGCAAGTAAAGCCATGAACAACAGTGTGAGTAGCTTCTTCACCATTTGATCTTCTCCTTTTGCGGGAAAGCTTTGCATTGCAACACGAAACGATAGACCTGAGAACCGAAAAGAGCAAGTGCTTACGGCAGTGTCTTGGGACCCGGTTGAGTACAACCCTTGCGAGCACGTTACAGCAGAGTTGCGTGATTCAGTACAGCACTTGGCTCTCGCCCTTTTCAGCAATCAGTTTCTTGAACTGCTCCACGATCTTGTCCCGTCGTGCCATCAGGGCCTTGACTTCATCCTTGTTGAGATAATGCTTGGTTTTTTCCAACAGCTCGTCCTGATTCAGGGCCTTCAGTTTCTCCAACAACTGACGGTCGCAGTGGGTGAGGTCCCCCGGGTCCTTCAGTTCCTTGTGAAGTCGAAACGCGCGGCTGAAATCGATTCGCCAAATTTTCCAGTCATCGGTGATTAACACGTTGGTGAGGTTGGCGTCAGTGTCGTACACGAGCTGGTCTAACACGCGCACCCGGTACATCTGATTGTTCCAAGCGTCTGGATCGGGGACCGCGATCTTTTGCTGGACGCGCTCCTTTTCATCCATCTTCACCGGCAACCACCAGCTGAGCGAGCCTGAATCGCCTTTCCATTTGCGCTCGACGTATACCGGCACGATGTCGTCCAGGCCAAGCAATTCAGCCAACCGAAAGGCAGCGATGTTGTATCGGTAAGAATCGACGAAGCCCAGTTCGGTGCCGGTGCCAAGTTGCATCGTGGCCTTGTTTTCGTTAATGGATTGGAAAGATGCGTCGTGGGTCGTGGTGCCGTCCGAGAGCGTAAGCCGCGAGGTGTGGGTAACACCTTTGCCGAATGGCTTGTTGCCTAAGATCTTGGCGGTGAGCAGAAAATTCTCAATCTGTTCTTTGGTAAGCGTGGTCTCATCGGCAGCCCGGAGGACAGCTGGGCAAATCAAACACACCAACGCGGCAACAAGCAGTTTTCGCCCTTGCTTATGAAGGATGCGCATCAGACCACCCCTGACAAATTGCGCCCACAAATTTACTCCATTCAACCATGTTCGGCAAACTAAAATCTTCGGGATGCCACAACCCTGGAAACCCAAAATCGAGCAAGGCAAGCTAGCCGAGCACGTTGAATTCAACTAGAGCTCTTTCCTCAGTCACTTAATCTCCACGCCTTTCACCGCCGCCTCGAGACGCAGCTTGGCCGCCCGGGCCGTCTCGCGCAGCAGCGGGTCGGCATCATTCATGCATCGATGCAACTCACCCTCTAAGGATCTTATTCCGAACGTTCCGATGGCATAAGCGCCGCAAGAACGAAGCCACGGATCATCGCTGGCGACGAGTGCGGCCACTGCCTGTTCCTGATTTTCGATCTTGGTGTGTACCAGCCGACCGGCCAGACGAGCCCGCTCATGCACCGTGATCTTGCCATCCAGCAGCGGTACCAGCATTTCGCGCAACTGGGGCTTCAAAACGTTATCGAGGAATTCCAGGGCATTGTCGTAAACAGACAGGCGCTTGGATTGCAGACCCAGGTAGGCGCTGTGCACATCAAGATGGGGATACAACAAGCCCAGCAGACGAAAGATGCGCTCCAGTTCCTGTTGCATGGACTCGTTCAATGCCTTCGCCACCGGATCGCTGCTCTCGGTGACCCCCAATTTGTCGAGAATCTGGTAGGACCGGTAGTGCCCGAGAATTTCTGCCGCCAACACCGTTTCCAAGGTCGATGTGTCCGCCTCAATCGCTGGATGACCACGGCGAAGCTTGTTCAGAGCGCTGATAATCCGGAAGCGCAAGGTTATATCGCTTTCGAGGAGGTTCTCCATCAGCACATCGGCTGACGCCTGGGTTCCGATCTTGGCCAGGATGCCGGGAATTTCCCGCCGCCCCTCGATGCCTACCTTGGGGTCGCCGAGGTGGTCGCGCAAAGCCCCAACGATCGTGTCCCCGAACTCCCCCAGCGCCTTCACGGCTTCGGTATGCAATTCGTGATGCGCCAACCGGTCGAGCAGATCGGGAACCAGGCGCCGCTTGCGCAGTTTCCCCACGGCATGGATGGCTTCCTTCGCGACGACGGAGTCGGGATCGGTGAGCAGGGTCGAGAGCAGCGGGTCAAAGCAATCCGGCAGCTCCCCCAGCAACCGGGCGGCCTCCACACGATGCCGCTGGCGCCCGGCCTCACGATCGTCGGCCATGGTCGCTAAAATCTGGTGCGCAGCCTCCAGGACCTGAGTCTCTCCGGGTCGCGCCAGAAACGCCACCACGGCCGAGCTGACAGAAAAATCGGCGAAGTCGCCCTCGTCCTGCATAAGCTCCAGCGGGTCCACATGCGCATGGTGGGTAAGGAAGAGCAAGGCTTCCGTGCGCACGTTGAGGTCAGGATCTCTTAGCAGCCGTTCGATGTCTGGCCGCGCGGTTTTGTCGCCTGATTCTGACAGGATAGTGATGGCCTTCTTCCGGACCTCGGGCGAGGGGTGGCTCAAGAGACTGCGAACTACGGGATGCGCCGCTCTTTGCCGCTCTACTTCGAACAGGCTAAGGGCATAGAGAATCTCCTTGGGATCCGATGCCGTAAGCTTGGTCGCCAGCACCTCGGCGGTCGAGCGGTCCAGCACCGTGGCGTAGGACTGCTCCACGTCCACGCGATGCTGGCTGATGCTTTCCTTTAACGTGGCAACGTATTCCCTGCGCACAATGGCAACCGAAACCAGCCAAACGCTGACCAGCAGCAGTACAATCCAGCTGATTTGCCGTGCCGGCCAATGCAGGGTGGTGGCGAAAATGAGAACCATCAGTCCCGACAGGCCGTCACCCAGGCGCCAGACCACGGTATCGATAAACCATTTGACCTGGATTTTGACCCGCGCAGCCAATGGCAGATAGAGCAACTCCGCGGTAGATTTGTCCAGGGAATAGCGCAACACTTGGTCGCAGCTTTTCAGCGCAACGGCCGCGCCCAGATTGCCAAGAGCCAGCAGGCCGGCCGAACCCAAGCCCACGGTGGTGGGAAGCACGAACAGCGCCGTGCCGATACCGAACCGGCGCAGGAACCGGGTGGTCAGCAGCAACTGGAACAACAACGAAAGTATGCCCGCATAAAAGTTGAAGTTCCCGAGAAAGATCGCCACTGCGTCTTTTCTCACCAGGGTCTGCTGCGCTATGGCCAGGAACTGCCAGCCGGTCAAGGTCGTCACCAGAGAGGAAACGCAGATCAAAGCGGCGATGGCTCGCAAATAGGGCGAGGCGAACACGAGCCTCATGCTCTGGTGCAGGTTCCGTGGGCCAGATTCGCCAGTTCCCTCAGCGATTTCATGTCCTCCGCCGACTGCGGCTTGCCCGCTGCGCCAGATCAGAATTACCAGCCCGGCACAAATCAAAACGAAAAGCGCCATCCC
>CATPBJ010000116.1 GCA_955652395.1 uncultured Terriglobales bacterium
CACCAGCAGGGCCGATACCACCATTACTAGGAATAGTCTTTTCACGGAATCCTCCTGAGATTCTCGCCTTGCGGCGGACCAGGTTTCACTTGGGATTTGATTTTGCTGTCGGTCCTTAGGCAGAACACTCGTGCGTTGTGCACCGGTTAACTCCGGCCTGGGAACCTGGAGCATCCAGAGTGGAACAGCAGAACTCTATCGGATATGGATTTGACTGTCTGTTCACAACCGCTCACATTCGATGGAACAGCATTCATCAAGAAAACGTGCGGGTCTGACAAGCAATCCCGCGGATTGGAGTTCAAATCTCACTGACATTGTTTAATACTGTGAAAGCACAAGAACCCTGGACGTTGATTCGGGCCTTCAAGTGGGCACACAAGGACGTAATAGAGAGCCTGTCGGGTGTGGACGCTGCCCCGATGTCAGCCGAAGAGGCAAATGCAAAGTCGGAAAGAACGGAATGGGAATGCACCCCAACTCTCGACCCGTTGCTCACCAGCTGGCCGGTACGGCTTGCATGCTTCCTGCACTGCTGAGCTTAGCGGAGCGCGGAACCTTGGTCTCCGGCCTGGACCGCGGAGTGAAACGGACCAGATTGAGGCCCAAAACGTCTGTTCGTCCGCACCAGCTCATTCCCGCACTTCATCGCTGGTGACATGGAAACTAGTTAACTGCGCCCTTCCAAATGAAGTTGTAATCGCACAGTCGGTTGCGTCGCGTCCGGTCGCCATCAACACGCGTCCAATGCGCGGAATGTTGTGCCTTGCATCGCAAGTCCACCAACAGTCCTCCAAATAGACTTCGAACCACGCGCTGAAGTCCATTGGACCGGGAACCACGCCCACGCCAATGTCACCAAGATAGCCGGTTGCATATCGCGCCGGGACATTGAGGGCGCGGCAGAAAGTAATGGCAAGATGCTGAAAATCTCGACAAACCCCCACGCGCTCGGTGTATACCCCGAGCGCGCTGCGAGTCGGATTGGCGAAGTGGTATCCGAAAGTGACCTTGCTATGCACCCAATCGCACACCGCTTGCACCCGCTGCCATCCTTTTGGCGTATTTCCGAACAATTCCGAGGCCGTATGGGACAGAAGGTCAACCTCGCAGTAGCGGCTGTTCATAAGATATGGCAAGACGTGGAGAGGAAGACGTTCGATGGGGATTTCTCCGGCATCTTGGCCTTGCCGGTCGGGCTCCCCTGAATCCTCGATGAGCGTCGAGTTGTGGAAGCGCACTCCGCCAGGCGGAGCTAATACACGGCAGCCGTGATTGCCCCAGCCGTCCTCATAATTCTCAATATTCAAGACGGGGTCGGTGTGCAGTTCGTCGGGCTCACGCAAATCCTTTTTTCGCGATGGGTGTACATTGAGAAGGGTCAACATCGGTACGTCTGCGAATGTGTCGAAATAAAGGTCGTAGCCAAGGCGAATCAGCATAGTGTTAGGCTGCCACTTGCAAATAGCTGCTTGCGAACGTAGATGCAGAAACTACCACGTCTTTTGGCTCTTCCCTAGATTCTTTTTTGCTGCGGCCGATCATAAATTCACGATGAGCAGCCGGTGTATCATGGGGTAGCCCCATAGTTCTGATCCCGAGGACAAAATTGACATATTGCTTGGGTATTATGACGCGCGAAGGACTGGTACTGGCTTCCGATTCGCGGACCAATGCCGGATTTGATCAAGTCAACGTGTGTCGCAAAATGCATCATTTCGTTCAGCCTGGAAAACGGGTGTTTGTGATTCTGACCAGTGGAAGCCTCTCCATAAGCCAATCGGTCGTTACGTTGTTGCGAGATGATTTCGACTCCGGACGAGGTCTTGCCCAAGCCAATTCGCTTTACGACGCCGCCCGCATCGTGGGAGATTGCGTGCGCCGCATTTCGGACCTTGACCGCGCCTCGCTCGAGCGCGATTCCTTCAGCTTTAATGTACACCTGCTTCTGGGAGGCCAAGTGCGTGGTCAAGAACCCAATCTCTATTTGATTTACCCCCAGGGAAATCCGCTGGCGGCGACAGAGGATTCCCTATACCTCCAACTGGGTGAGTGCAAATATGGACGGCCAATCCTGGATCGTGGCATCCAGGCCACAACGTCGCTGGAGGTAGCAGCCAAATACGCCCTGCTTTCCCTCGATGCTACCATGCGCTCCAATGTGACGGTTGGGCCTCCCTTCGACCTGTTGTTATATAAGAAAGACAGTTTGCAGGTGACCAGATACCGCCGCGTGTCCGCCGGGGATCGGGACCTTAATCTGATTCACTCCAGCTGGGAGCAATCTCTGCGCCGCGCCGTGGAGCAACTACCCGACATTGAATTCCAGCCCTCAGGCAACGGAAATTCGATGGGAGGCGCCAGACAGACCGAGCAATCCAAGAAAAAAGTCGGTGGATCGGCCTAAGGTTTTGCAATACCGCGCATCGCTATTCCCGATCACCAATCTCCGTATAATGAGCTATTCTGGCGGGGAATACGAAGCCTACCGGCAACCATGATCATAGACACGGATGCCTCCGATCACAGCGCTGAGCAAGCCTTCCGCAGGTACGAGCTCAACGGTGCATACGATGAAATGTTCCACACCGTCGATCATCCGCGTAAGCAATATCGTCAACTCTACGCCCAATTGCTGACCTTGGGAGCGGGAGAGTTGCGACGCAGCAAGCAGGAGGCTGATCAGAGTTTCTTCAATCAAGGAATTACCTTCAACGTTTACGGCAGTGAGAAAGGCACTGAGCGAATTTTCCCTCATGACCTGCTGCCCAGGATTATCACGGCGGCGGAATGGGAGATCATTGAGCGCGGCTTGACCCAGCGGATTACGGCCCTGAACCTTTTCCTGCAAGATGTATATCACGAGGCCAAGATCCTTGAAGACGGCGTCGTTCCCGGAAACATCGTCTACAGCTGCAAACACTACCGCCGGGAGATGCGGGGCATTAAAGTGCCTCGGAACGTATATGTCACGGTGGTCGGAACAGATTTAATCCGTAACCCCGCAGGAAACTTCGTGGTTCTCGAGGACAACCTCCGCGTCCCCAGCGGCGTTTCTTATATGCTCACGAGCCGCAGAGTGATGAAGCAGATATTCCCTGCTCTTTTTCGAAAATGTCGCGTGCGGCCGATTGAGCAATATAGCCAAGCTCTTCTTTCTACTCTGCGATCCCTTGCCCCGGAAGGCCGGTCCGAGCCGACGGTCGTTTTGCTGACGCCAGGGGCTTACAACTCTGCCTATTTTGAACACGCTTATCTAGCACGACAGATGGGCATTGAGCTGGTCGAAGGACGAGACCTACTTGTACACGATAATGTTGTTTACATGCGGACAACTTTCGGTCTGCAACGTGTCGACGTGATTTATCGCCGAATTGATGATGATTATCTCGATCCCCTTGTGTTTGAACATGATTCGGCGCTCGGCGCCGTGGGGCTCTTTAACGCCTATCGCGCCGGAAACATAGCCTTTGCAAATGCGCTGGGGACGGGAGTCGCAGACGACAAGGCAATCTATTCGTACGTGCCTAAAATGATCCGCTACTATCTCAACCAGGACCCAATCCTTGAGAACGTGGAAACGCTGTTAATGTCAGACTCGGCGCAGCGCGATCATGTCTGCCAGAAGTTGGATCAGTATGTCGTGAAAGCAGTGGGCGGGTCGGGCGGCTACGGCATGCTTATCGGTCCACACAGTACGCAGCAAGAGCGCGCGGAAATGCGACAGAGAATTCTCGCCGAGCCGCGAAACTACGTCGCACAACCGACCATCAATCTCTCCACGGCTCCGTGTTTTGTCGATGGAACTATCGAGCCCCGCCACGTCGACCTTCGACCCTATGTTCTTTACGGCGAAAATATAACGATTGTCCCCGGGGGGCTTACGCGGGTAGCTTTGCGGAAGGGATCACTCGTTGTGAATTCGTCCCAAGGCGGCGGCTCCAAAGATACTTGGGTTCTGCAAAATTGAGAGACAGGGTTTCATGCTTTCGCGCGTAGCCGACAGCCTCTACTGGATGAGTCGCAATTTTGAAAGGGCTGACCATGCCGCGCGTGTACTGGAAGCCACTTACGGACTGATATTAAATCCCGCAAAAGTTTCTACCGAAGAGCGATGGTTTCGCGCAGTCTCCTCGCTGGCTCCCGGAGTCGCTTCCAACGGCCTCAATCCTCAGCTTTCGCTGTTCCTGCTGGTGGCAGATCTAGAGGGGTCTTTTTCGATCGTGAAATGTATAAGTGAAGCTCGCGAGAATGCTCGCCAGGTGAGAGAAGAAATCAGCTCCGAGATGTGGGAGCAGCTCAATCGGATGTTTCACGAGATTAATAGCGCGGAGCTGCAGGCCGATGATGACGCAGGAGCAATGCGGCTGGTGGGCCTGGTCCGTGAAGGGTCTTACCGGTTTCATGGAATCACGGATACCACGATGAACCATGACGAGGGCTGGCATTTTATTCAGCTAGGCGAATACATCGAAAGGGCTTGTAATCTTTCGATTCTCCTGGATGCTTATTTTTCCGTCGGCAAGCGCGCGAATGATCTCGATTGGATGGGACTATTAACCAGCTGCACGGCTTTTGAAGCCTACTGCAAAGCGTGCACTGCCGAGCTCAAACCGGAACGCATAGCGGATTTCATCCTTTTGAAACCTGAGTTTCCGTATTCGGTTCGTTATTCGGTGGATCGAATGCACGACGCACTGACTTCGATCGGCAATCTCTCCTTGAGCCGCCGGACAGGAAAAATCGACAGGTTGATAGGGCGTTTACGATCTACGGTAGCCTATGTGCAGATCGGTGATGTCATCCGCGGGGATTTTCACAGGTATCTGACCGGAATTATCGACCAGTGCCGCGATCTGCATGCGGCAGTTCATGAAGTGTATATCGACTATCCGATTGAGGTTGCTTTCGAAACCTAATGGACTACGCCATCCGACATTTTACGCGCTATCGCTACAGCAAGCTGGTCTGGCAAAGCATGATGGAAGTTCGCATGCACCCCAGAAGCGAGGGCAATCAGCGCTGTTTTACTTTTCAGCTTTCTGTTAATCCGCGCGCTCGGATTTTTTCTTATACCGACTCTCGTGGCAATCTTGTGCATCACTTCGACTTACCCTTACGCCATCGCCAACTCACGATTATCTCCGACGCGCTGGTGAATATTGACGCTCCACCGCCGCTTCCGGAAACACTGGACTACGGAGCTTGGAGCGAACTGGAACGACTCATTGAGCAAAAGGATTACTGGGACATGCTGATGCCCAGTCATTTTGCACAACCCTCGCCAGAACTCCAGGAATTGGCAAAGGATCTTGGCGTGACCCAAAGGGACGGACGAAGTCCGCTGGCATTACTTCACGACATTACAGCCGGTGTATATCGTAGTTTTACCTACGTCAAAAAAAGTACTGCTGTAAATTCGCCGATCGAGCATGCGCTTGGTTCACGGGAAGGTGTGTGTCAGGATTTTGCTCACATCATGATCACGCTTGTTCGCAATGCCAACATTCCCTGCCGCTACGTGAGCGGATATCTCTACCACAGCAGCCCGAACGCTGATCGTTCGGCCGACGGCGCGACGCATGCCTGGGTCGAAGCGCTGCTTCCCACCCTGGGCTGGGTCGGTTTCGATCCGACCAATAATCTCGTGGCGGGCGAGCGGCACATTCGCACCGCAGTGGGGCGCGACTATGCGGACGTCCCGCCAACCATGGGAACGATGAAAGGAAAATCCGATACAGAGCTGCAAGTACGAGTGCGAGTGACTCCGTCGCAAGCCATCCTTGCCCCCGACGAGGAATTTGCGGCGGACGAAGAGTGGGCCCAGTTTTTGGATGAAGATCGGAAATCGCAGCTGATCCATGCTCAACAGCAGTAAAGGCGCGCGGAGCTCATTCAGCAGAGTTGAGCGCTATTAGATCGGATGCAAGCTGGCTGAACGGAACGGGGCTTCATGGTGCATGGGGTTCATCCCACAGTTTTTGTTCGAGCTCCTCGCTTGGGCGTTTAGGAGGCCTTTGGGAACAGTGCTCCAAGCACTCCTGCTGCTATCCGAGAGGTTTCGCAAGAACATCGATCGGATACTGCGAGGAGAAGGGAACTGGCCAGAACCCAGCAAAGTGACAACGCTAGCTCCAACTCGCATTCAAGCGCCATCCCCGGCTTCCAGACATTGAAATGCTAAGGACTGCCTATCGGGACTGCTCATCCTATGGAGTTCCGGTGGGGACATCGGTCTCGCGATGATTGTTTGTGGAACGCGGCAGAGAGAGCACAGCGTGGTAGGCCGCCAGTTTCCGAGTGGTAGCCCGGCAATTACCGTGCGCGAAAGCGCTTCTGCGGATGTAAGATTAATGCTACTAATGCGACCGGACGACGCACGTGCGCATCTATTTCTTGATGCGCAACTCCAAGTGCTCAAGTCTCTTCTGCCTTTTGATTGCCCTGACTATCGCTGCCACGGCGGTTCCAGCGATGTCGCAGCCATCGCCGCCTCCCGATGCACCTCAACCACAGAATCAGGGCCCGCAGGAGACCCAAACCCGCCAATCCAATACCGAGCAGAACCGTAAGGTCAGCAAGAATCACATCTTTTGGGTTATTCCGAACTACCGGGCCGACGAGAGCCAAGCGGAGTTCAAGCCTCTGACGCCGGGCGCTAAGTTTAAGGTCGCCGTGGACGATTCTTTCGATCCCTCTGCCTTCCTCGTAGCCGGGGTCTTTGCAGGATTCTCGATGGCGCAAAAACAGTATCCGCATTTCGGGCAAGGGGCAGAAGCGTTTGGCAAATACTATGGAGGAGCGTTTGCCGACCAAGCAATTGGCAACTTTACGACTGAGGCCTTGTTCCCCGTGACTCTCCATCAAGACCCCCGTTACTTCACCAAGGGAAAAGGTGGCTTTTGGAGGACTGGGTACGCGATCAGTCGCGAGGTCGTCACGCGTGGCGACAGCGGTCACAGCCAGTTCAATACCTCGGAGCTGGCTGGAAACGCCGTCGCCGCCGGTATTTCCAATCTCTACTATCCATCTCAAGACCGCTCCTTGAGCAACACAGCGAGCAAGTGGGGACAGCAGATCGGCCTTGATACTTTGTTTAATGTGATGAAGGAGTTCTGGCCCGACACCCGGCGCAAGCTCTTCGGACAATAGGGCATTTTCACTTAGAGTCGGGTGACCACGCCGGCAAACTGGTGAAAAACGCATCAAACCGAGGAAGACGAAAGGGGAGGCTACTTCCGACTTAGTAAAACCCTTGGGCTGAGCATGCGAGTACGTTCGGCAACCAGACTCTTGGCGAGTGCTTGCTGTTCCTGCAGGGTGGCTCTGAGTTCCTCCAAGATCGGGCTCAGTTGGTGTGAGTCCGTCGTTGCCGCGGCCTTAAAGCATAATTCGCGGATTCGGTCGTCCGAGTTGATTGAGGCCATGGCGTCTAACCAGGGGTGACAGGCGCGAGTGCAAGCGCCAAGAAGAAGATCAAGCCTAGCAGTAGAAGAATGCCGCTAGTTAGCAGCACAATTTCACTCAGCAAGTCAGAGTTCATCAGGTCATCCCGGTGCATGACACCCTCCGCACGCAGTCTTACAGGACCTCGAAAATGAAGCGTAGAACGGTACTCCCCCGCGTTGCAATGCCGCCGAGTCCCTAGTTCCGCTCAGAATTTGCTGTATCGCTTGTCGCCAAAACTGCGCTTCTGCATCGCCCTGCTCTGCGGCTCGTCGCAACCACATGTCAGCCTAGCCGTAGTCACAACCGCACCCATGTACATCATCCCCGTCGTCCATTGGGCGGGCGCGTATCCCTATTCCGCAGACCTTTGCAGCCAATGACCCAATAGTGTGCTTCTCGGTCGCCTGATTCCGCGTGAGACAGGAGCGTATAGAAGTCACTCTGCGTTAAGGCAGCCAAATGAACGCCTATGCCAGACCGGGATCGGAGTTCTTCTGAACAACAGCGCCCACCAAGCAGAGCCACGAGCGTTGGGACGGCCGGTCAGATTCCAAGGCCCGGGAAAGCGCCCCTCCGCCGTGCTCTAATTCGGTATGGCCTATACATGGTTCGTCCTGCTGCTCGCCGGTTCCGGCACTGCGTTGATGCTTCTGTTGTTGCACGGTACCGGACTCGGTGTTCTCCTTCACGAGCGCATCCCCGATCGCCCACGCCGTCGCCTGTTTGTGGCGACGGTTAGCTTCTTTCTTACGTTTGCCGGGGTTCGCGGAGTCGTGTATTGCATCACCCACCAGATCCCTCCCTTCCATTTCGTGGTGATGGAAGGCCGGCATATCCACCATTTGGTGTTTGGCATCCTCATCCTGCTGGCCGTTGGCTACGCGTGGCTCGCCGAGATTGGCGTAGGAGCGGGCCCTTCTTCGCTTCTGGCCAGCCGTTTGTTGTCGATTCTCTACGGGGTGGGAGCGGCGCTCACTCTCGACGAGTTCGCCCTGTGGCTAAATCTGCGCGACGTCTACTGGTCGCGTGAGGGCCGCGCCAGCCTCGACGCTGTCGTCTTGTTCGGAGCGTTGCTGGCAGCGGGAGCATGGGGTGCTCCACTACTTTCGTCAAGGAAAAAGGCAGGAAACAGCTAGCGCCCTCCAGCACTTCTCCATAGTGAGTGTAATCGCTGATTTCGACGTTGGATCTGCGGGAATGATAGAATGACTTCTGCGCAGTTCGATGCAGAAACGGAAGGGTCAAATGTCTACCTTTTTGAATCTCTGGTCCAACGAGGATGGGCAAGACATAGCGGAATACGCGGTGATGTTGGCCGTCATTCTTGTAATTGTCGTGGGCACGATTCGATTGGTGGGTAGCAACGCCAACAAGGTGTTCTCTTCAGTGGCGAGTTCAGTTCAGTAAGAGCGTGCCTTGCGGCCGTAGTTTTTGCAGAGTTTTTGGTGCGCCGCCGCCCGCTCATTCTCGTAGCTACGAGATCGCCATAAGAACAGGAAACAGAATCGGCGCGGTACTTGTCATCGATTGCTTGCAACCCTGTATTAGGCGGAAATCGGGAAGCCCTGACTGGAACCGCTAACTTCCCCAGCCCTGCGCCTCTCCTGATATGAAGCCAGATTCTAATCCGCTATGAACTCAATTTACCGCTTGCACGACGCCCATAGACAATCGGTTGCGAAACGGCGATGGTCTTATGTGACCCACGGTGGAATCAATATCCGAATGATTTAACACCACCCGCCTCGCGTCTCGCAGTCCATCGGTTTTGCAAAACTTGTCAGTTATGCGAACAATAAGCATGACAGTTGAGAGCCAACCGGCCCTTCGGGCCACACATTGAAGGAACAGAAACGATGTCGTATCAGCCTATCGAAAATTACGGGATCGTTGGCAACATGCGCACGGTTGCCCTGGTGGGTACGAACGGTTCCATCGACTGGTACTGCTACCCGCACTTTGACTCACCCAGCATTTTTGGGGCGATCTTGGACGACAAGAAGGGCGGCCGATTCCAAATTTCTGCCGACGCTGATGGCGCGCGGCACAAGCAGTTCTATTGGCCTTCCACTAACGTCTTGGTGACGCGCTTCTTGCTGGAAAGCGGGATCGCCGAGTTGGAAGACTTCATGCCAGCGGGATTACCCTCTGATTCGCCTGCGTACCATCATCTCTATCGCCGTATTCGCTGCGTCCGGGGTACAGTGCGCATTTCGGTTGCTTGCCGCCCTGCTTTCGATTACGGACGGCGCTCTCACGACACGTTGATTAAGGCTAACGGTGCGATATTCAAGTCGAACGGCTTGACCTTAGCTCTTTCAACTGCCGTGCCGCTCAGCAATGACGAGGAAGGTGGCGTCTCCGCCGAGTTCGTACTCACGGAGGGTAAATCCCAGGTCTTCGTTCTTAGGAGCGACTGTACCAATGGCGTGGCCTGCCCTCCGTCCGAAAAAGAGGCTGAGGAACTGCTACATGGCACTGTGAAATTCTGGCATGACTGGCTCTCCGCCTGCACTTACCACGGGCGTTGGCGGGAGCAGGTGCAAAGATCAGCTTTGGCGCTAAAGCTCCTTACCTTTGAACCCACCGGGGCAATTATTGCCGCGCCCACTACGAGTTTGCCCGAAGTCATCGGCGGCTCGCGCAACTGGGACTACCGTTATACCTGGATGCGTGATGCCGCCTTCACGGTATATGCATTTCTCCGCATCGGCTTCAGAGACGAGGCCGCCGCATTCATGGGCTGGATCGAGGATTACGCGTCCAAGCACGTCCGCCCGAACGAGCCCGGCGCAGTCGTCTTCACGATCGACGGCGACAACCAGCTTCCCGAGCAGACGTTGGATCACTGGGAAGGCTATCGAGGATCAGGGCCGGTGCGCATCGGCAATGCAGCCGTTTCGCAGTTCCAAGGAGACATCTACGGCGAGCTCATGGACGCGTTTTACCTGTCGAACAAGTACGTCAGCCCAACCTCATACGACGTTTGGGTAAAGGTCCGCAGTCGTTTGGAGTGGATCTGTGAGAACTGGCAGCTTCCTGACGCCGGCATTTGGGAGATGCGCAATCGCCAGGAACATTTCGTCTACTCAAGAGTCATGAACTGGGTTGCTCTCGATCGCGGTCTCCGGCTGGCGGACAAACGTGCGTTACCAGCCGATCGTGCAAAGTGGATGCGCGAGCGGGACCGAATCTACGAAGAAGTGATGACCCGAGGTTGGAACGAGAAGCGACGGGCCTTTACCCAGTTTTACGGAAGTGAGGACCTCGATGCCTCGCTTCTCATGATGCCCCTGGTCTTCTTCATGGCTCCAAACGATCCGCGGATGCTCAGCACCATAAGTGCAATCCTCGAAAATCCCCGCGATGGGGGACTCGTCAGCGACAGCCTCGTGTATCGCTATCCACCGCAACCCCGCATCGACGGACTTCCAGGTGAGGAAGGCACTTTCAATATGTGCTCATTTTGGCTGGTGGAGGCGCTGACGCGGGCGGCTCTGTCAGTTCCCGAAAAGCTGGATCAGGCCAGGCTGCTGTTTGAACGTGTGCTGGGCTATGCCAATCATCTCGGGCTCTATTCAGAGCAAACAGGGCCGCAAGGCGAGGCGCTGGGCAATTTCCCGCAGGCATTTACACATCTCGCGTTGATCAGCGCCGCATTCAATCTCGACCGAATGTTGGGCAGCCAGATTTGAACGGCTGAGTGTTGCCGTTGAGCACGTAGTAGGAGAAGTAGATGCCGGATCTCAGGCAAGGATGCACGGCAGGAAAGCCCGCGGAAGACGCAACGCATGCTGATGCGCTGGTTCTATTCGGCGCGATGGGAGATCTAGCTAGCCCATAAGAAGATCTTCCCCGCTCTTTATCACATGGTTCGACATGGTCATCTGGATGTACCCGTGATTGGTATTGCCAGGGCCGCCGGGACGGATGCACGTCTCAAAGAGCGCGTGCGCGACAGCGTCCAGGAGCAAGGCGACAACATCGATCAAGAAGCCTTGTCCAAGCTTCTGAACTTGCTTCGCTACGTCGGCGGTGACTATCAGGAACCAGCTACCTTTGACCTGTTGAAACAAAAGCTTGGCTCAGCCGCACGCCCTGCTCATTATCTCGCAATTCCGCCCAGTCTTTTTGCCAGTGTTGTCGAATCACTCGCAAAGGCGAACTGCATGAACAAGGCGCGAGTCATTGTTGAGAAGCCCTTTGGGCACGATCTTGACTCAGCGCAACGGTTGAATGCCGCTCTTCATGCCGTGCTCCCGGAATCGCGGATCTTTCGCATTGACCACTACCTCGGCAAGGAAGCGGTCCTTAATCTTCTCTTCTTCCGCTTCGCCAATACATTTCTGGAGCCGATCTGGAACCGCCATTACATCGAGAGTGTGCAGATCACAATGGCGGAAAAGTTCGGGATCGAGGGCCGGGGGAAGTTCTACGATGACACTGGAGCCATCCGTGACGTGGTAGAGAATCACATGCTTCAGGTTGTGGCTTTTCTAGCCATGGAGGCTCCCACAGGACTATATTGCGATGCTATCCGCGATGAGCAGGTCAAGATCTTTCGTGCAATTCCGCCCCTGGACCCAAAGCATCTGGTTCGAGGACAGTTCAATGGCTACAAAAGAGAAAGGGGAGTTGCACCAGATTCTAAGGTGGAGACCTTTGCCGCCGTGCGTCTGGAGATTCAGTCATGGCGGTGGTCGGGTGTGCCGTTCCTGATCCGCGCCGGAAAGTGCCTCCCGGTCACAACTACCGAGGTGCTGGTCAAGCTCCGAAAACCTCCCCTGGACAATTTGGCCGGCGAATCGAGCAATCATTTCTGCTTCCGTCTCGGTCCGGGTGAGATTTCGCTCAGCCTCAGCGCCAGAGTGAAACGTCCGGGAGAAGAACTCGTCTCCATGCCCGCGCAACTGTCGGCAGTCGAACAACACACCGCGGAACAGGTCGATGCCTATGAGCGTCTTCTGACGGATGCTATGCATGGAGATGCGATGTTGTTCGTCCGGGAAGACGCCGTGGAAGCGGCTTGGGCTCTTGTCGAGCCCATCCTTGCCGATGCCACCACCCTCCATTACTACGAGCCAGGCTCGTGGGGACCTGGTGAGGCGAACCGTTTGGCCGTCGATGTGGGTGGCTGGCACAATCCCGAAGCACACAGCGAGAGTAGGGTCCTTCATGAGATTTAGGTGGGGCTTCGAGGTAGACGGTGAATCATAGCTAAGATCACAACAATTCTGAGCGACACAAGTGACGACGCTCAAAGATTGTCAAAGGGTTCGAAAACCGGGTCTCATTCGTTTCGAATGTGAATTCTTTGGCACACTCTGGCATAGGGCACCTGGTTCTGATTCTATCCTTAACTATTTGCCACGGGCCCGGGCGATTTCCCGTTCGACAACGACCCAGGTACCAGGTCACACACGCGCACACAATGCGATCAGCCACCAGAGAATTATCTGTGTTCCATTTTCTGGTAGCTCGCACATAGCAGGCACAGAGCGAAAACTCTGCTTCATCGTTTTCCCGGACTTCTGTACACTCTTTGGCCCAGGCCAAATCTGTTTCTCGTCTTGGCTGCCAGAACAACTGTGCACGGTCATCTCCTTCGAAACTTCTACAACATGTGCGCAACATCTGATCCATGCGTCGGATAGGCACCCAGCATATGTTTGAGATCAGTGGCGCGCACCCCTGACCGCATTGCCAGACCGAAGAGATTGATTACCTCTTCGGCCGCAGTGCCGAACAGGGAAGACGGCACTAAAGTGTCGAAGTACCCGCCATACGATAAGAACCTATTGATTAGATTTTCTGCTTCTTCCATTTGCCCTGCTTGAACAAGATCGCACTTGCCGCTGCCATCGCACTCTCAGCTATTGCGATGGAAAAGAAAGCTCCATTCGAACGCATGTGCAGAGGGATCGCCAGCCAGTAAGCCAGCGGAATCTCAAAAAGCCAGAAGCCGAATAAGTTCACGATGGTCGGGGTGATCGTGTCGCCGGCGCCGTTGAAGGCTTGCATCATCACCATGAAGTAGGCATAGCCGAGGTTGCCGTAGCTGACGATGCGCAGGCAGGCCGCCCCGAGCGGCACCACCGCCGGGTCTTGGGTGAAGAGGCGGACGACCGGCTCGGCGAAGATCACGAGGAAGACGCCGACCGTCCCGAGGAAGACTACGTTATAGAGTCCCGTGCGCCACACGGCCTTCTCGGCGCGCTCGGGATGCCCTGCCCCGAGATTTTGTCCGACCAGCGTGGCGGCGGCATTGCTCAGGCCCCACGACGGCAGGATGACGAAAATGACGACACGGATTCCGATGGTGTATCCAGCGAGTGCTGCCGCGCCGAAGATGCTCACGATGCGCACCAGGCCGATCCAACTGGTGTGTGCTATGGCGAACTGCAAGATGCCGGTGATCGAGACGCGCACGAGCCGGAATAAGACGTCCCAGTGCACACGAATCTGGCGCGTGAAAATGCGGATGCGCTCTGTCCCGCGTAGCAAGCGGTAGAACTGGTAAAGAACGCCGATGCTCCGTCCGATGAACGTGGCTAGGGCGGCGCCTGTCACGCCCAGCCGCGGGAACGGTCCCCAGCCGAAGATCAGGCAGGGATCGAGTACCAGGTTGATGATGTTCGAGATCCAGAGCAGGCGCATGGCGATAGCCGCGTCTCCAGCACCACGGAAGATTGCGTTGTTGAGAAACAGCAACAGCACGGCACAACTGCCACCCAGGCAGATCCTGGTGTAGCCGCTGCCGACCGCGACAATTTCCGGCGAAGCGCCCATTAGGCGCAGCAGATTGGGGGCGAAAAACAGGCAGGGCACGCCGATAGCGACTGACATGAAAAGTCCGAGAGCGATCGCCTGCACCCCAGCGACCGCGGCTCTCTCGGGATCTTTTTCTCCGATACGCCGCGCCACCATGGCGGTGGTCGACAGACTCAGTCCCATGGCCACGGAAAACACGAGGCTCAGCATCGACTCGGTGAGCCCAACCGTGGCCACGGCGTTCGCGCCCAAACGTCCGACCCAGAAGACGTCCACGACTGCGAACAGAGACTCCAGAACCATCTCGAGCACCATGGGCACGGCCAGCAGCAAGATCGCTCGGTTCAGGCTGCCGGCGGTGTAGTCCTGGTGCGAGCCGCGAACGGCTTCGACCAGCGACGACCACAAGGTGCGCTGCTGCTCGGGAACAGTGACAGGCATTTCCATAAAAAACCTGCAAGGTTTCCGCGATCCTGCCGGCTACACCAGCGGATACGCCAATCAGATCACAAGAGATCAGAACGAGAAGTCCGAGTGCGACGGACTCAGTAAGGACGGCGGACTAGCGAGGAATAAACATTTTCGTGTCCTTGGCGCGAACCGTCAGGAGGTGCAGGGGCCCCACGTTAAACGGACAGTTAGCTCAGGGGGATTGTATCGCGAAGCGGAGGCGGTTGCCAATGCGGGGCGGCTCACTGGTAAGGGAGCAATTCCGACAGAGACAAGCGAGGTGATTTCACCAGTAGAACCCGGGCTGACAATCGCGGTCATACGCATACGCCCAGCTGAGTAAGTCGCCGTCTTTCCACGGATGGGCTGACAGCTCTAAGCCGAACGGGAGACCTCGGGGTAGAACCCGCCTGAAACGGTGTTCTGGGAGATGAGAATGCATAGAACCTCTCATGAAACTTCAGTTCTGCCAACCGGACCCTAATATTTTCCGAGTGCATAGGCAGGACTAATCCGCAGCTCGTGAGAAGTATCCCGTCCGGGACCGCAGGGTCACCTCCGACCCCTTTGGCCGGATCACGATCTTACGAAAGGTACCGTCGTTGGCCGAGTTCGTCGGGTAGTACGCCAGTTCGTAGGAGGTTCGAAGTTCCTGCGCGATCTGCCGAAAGTAGGTTTTGGGGTCCGTAGTTTCGGCGTCGATGTGCTGTCCGCCGGTCTCCTTCGCAATACGATCCATCACGCGGATGCCATACTTGTTGCGCGCTGTGAGTTTGCCATGTTTTTTCTCCGTGTAACGAATGGTGTACACGAGGACATTGGCGCTTTGAGCTGACTCAATCGCGGACATCATGTCGTGCGAGCTCGAGTTGTCTTCTCCGTCGCTGAAAATTAGGAGCGCCCGCCGTCCACTCTCGTTGGCGAGCTTCTCCGTGATCGGATAAAAGATGGAATCGTAGAAAGCGGTGCCCAGGTCTCGTTCTTCTTTTGGCCCCAACTCGGGAAAGTGGCCGTTATCATGCCGGTATTTTTCCAGTCGTCCCATGAGCTCTGTGGCGGATTGTGAGAAATCACTAACAAGCCGGATATGATTACCGAAACAAATCAGAAATGCGCGGTCTTTGGGTCCCAGGACATCCGTCAAAAAGATCTGCAGATCATGCTCATGCTGCTTGGAAAATTGGTCCTGGCTGCCGCTAACGTCCACGATCAACCCGAGCGTCAGCGGGACCTCCACACTCCGGGCAAAGAAGGAAATTTTCTGAGGTACGGCGTCCTCGAAGACCTCGACATCGTCTTGGGTGAGGTTCTCAATCAGGGCGCCGCGCGAATCTCGCGCGCTAAAAGCGACGTTGACCAGCTTAACCTTGACCCGGATCGGCTCCTGGCTCAGACAAATGCCCGTCGTGACAAAAAGCAGGCAGAAGATCAAATGGCGCACGAATCCACTCCGCTTGAATTCTGGTTGACGCATGCGAAAGAAGGACATGGGACAGCCGTGTCCTACGTTACGATCCATTCGACGGAATAGTTCCCTAGAATGCCCCACGAACCTGGAAGAACTAGGGTTGCTCTAGAGCGGGGGCAACGTACAGCCGGCTTTCGCATTCACTTCCTCGTGGGAAGCGTTTCTCCGCATCGCACGCGAAACCGCCTTCTGCCAGAACCCGACCGGCGCCGCGCCTAACCCCACCCTTCCTCCAAGCGGTGGACGAATTTCGACCGGCCTCGTGCTCGGTGACGAACGCCTGTTACGCCCATTTCATGTCGGCTGTCTCAAATGTTGAGCGTTGCGGCTGCGTTAATCGCCAGTTGAACGGTTTTGCAGGTTTCATTGGCCACCTGCCGTCAGCCCCGTTTGCGTGCGGTGCGCACAGGGGAGAGGGTGAGGGGTCCGACTGAATAGTCTCGCGTCTTACCACATTTAGGGCAGGTGATATCGGCGTGATTCGTCACGTTGGGGTTAGGTTTCGCCATTTGTTTGGCATTATGCTCAGCCATTTGTGTAAGGAAAACGGCGAAAGCGTGGCCGCAACTTTTGCATGACAGATTAGAGCGCGTCCCCTCACCATCAGAAACCATCTTCCGTTTCTTACCAGAATTTGGTGATTTGGGGATCATGGTACTGACTTTTCGATGTTCCACATCTTAGAATACCTCATCTAAGTTCACTTTGTACTGTGCTGGAGCAGGCACAGATCTCGGAGGCTCACACTCATGCTAGAGAAATATAAGGAGATTTTCTACGGAGGCATTTTCGGGTTCGGCGTAAGCGTGATTGATACGGTCTTGGATGCTCGAATGGAGAACCTCAGCTTTGTGGATGAAATCGTCCAACATCGTTCCATGTTGATCTATCGCACTCTGTTCATCTTGTTCGGTCTAGCTCTTGGCTGGCTGCTCTGGCAGAAGAACAAACGTGAGAGAGATTTCCGTGATTTGTTGGAGATTTTAAAACGATTTCGCCAAGAGTACGAAGGCCCCGCACTTCTGATGCACTCGAAGCTGCAGATACTGTTAACCCGAAAAGACCTGCATTTTCCGGGGGAAGCGGAAGAGCTGCTGCGGTTTGTATATCACAGATCCCAGGATCTCCAAGCGCTGGTTAGCAATAAACTGCCGTCGTACTAGGACTCGGCTGAACAAGACGGTCACTGTTGGCGTGACGCACCGGATGCAACATTTTGATGGGCAGGGCGGGGCAATGAACCGTCTTGTTCCACGCTGGCTGTTCCTTCGCGCACTCGGCCTCATCTATTTTTCTGCCTTCGTTTCATTGATATTTCAGATACTGGGGCTCATCGGCCCTGCAGGAATTCTACCCGCGGACAGCTATCTCCAAGCTGTCGCGCGATCGCTCACGCCTTGGGCGCGGTTGTGGTATGCGCCAAGCGTCCTGTGGTGGTCAAGTGGACCGGTCATGCTGAGTGCGCTGTGCGGGGTGGGCATTGCGGCATCGCTTCTGTTGGTGCTGAATCTATGGCCACGCGGCATGCTACTGATCTGCTTCGTGTGTTTCCTGTCCTTTGTTAGCGTAGCGCAGGACTTCTCAGGCTACCAGTCCGATGGAATGTTGCTTGAAGCTGGAGTGATCGCGTTCTTCTTTGCGCCGCCGGGATTTCGACCGGACTTGGGTCGGGCACATCCGCCTTCCCGTGCCAGCCTGTTCCTGCTGCGGTGGGAGTGGTTTCGCATCTACTTTGAATCGGGAGTAGCGAAGATCCGGAGCGGAGATCCCCAGTGGCGGCATTTCACCGCCATGGATGAGTATTACCAGAACGGACCGCTACCCACCTGGATTGGCTGGTACGTGCAGCACTTGCCGCACTGGTTCCATGCCTCGACGGTTTATGCCACGCTGGCTTTGGAGTTGGGCTTGGTCTGGATGCTGTTTCTACCACGGCGCTGGCGCATCGTGTGTTTCTTCATAGTGACGCCTTGGCAAATTGGCGTAATCCTTACGGCCAATTACACCTTTCTGAATTATCTCGTTCTCGCGCTTGGCGTGTTGCTGCTGGATGATCGCTTTGCACTGCGCTTCTTGCCACCCAACTTGAAGGAGCGAGTGGCAGGGACCATATCCGGAGAAGCGAGCGTGCCCAGCGCACAAGTCGAAGGCTGGAGGGAACGCCTTCGTCCAGAATGGTCTGCGCTAACACTTGCTGTGAGCAGCATGATGCTGATCTGGATCTTCTATGTGACCACCGCGAAGTTGGTCTGGATGTTTGTTCGGGCACCTTTACCAACGTCGCCGGTAACCGCGCTTGAGCCATTCCGGATTGCTAATCAATACGGCCTCTTCGCGGTGATGACGCGCGGCCGATACGAGATCGAATTCCAGGGTTCGCCGGATGGCCAGAACTGGGTGGCTTACCCGTTTCGCTATAAGCCGCAGGATTTGAATAGGCCGCCTGGGATCTACGCGCCTTACCAGCCGCGGTTCGATTGGAACTTGTGGTTCGCATCCCTCGGTTCCTGGCATGAGTATCCGATCGTGCCGAACACGGAGCTGCGGCTCCTTTCCAACGACAAGGATGTGCTGGCCCTTTTTGCCAGCAATCCTTTTTCGCAGGGGCGCCCGCGACAGATCCGCGCGGTGCTCTGGCAATACTGGTTCACCACCGCGGCAGAAAAACGCGAGACCGGGGTGTGGTGGCGTCGGCAATTGTTGGGTCTGTATGCGCCCACCCTGGAGCGAGAACCTGACGGAACGATCGGGGTGATTGAGTGGCCCCCGGTGCGGTCGCAAGAATGATTCTGTCAGAGCGTGCGAGCCCACGAGCATCCGTAACAGAGCTGGCGCTCAAGGTGATTAGTAATGAAGCGTAAGGCATGTGTCATCGGCGCCGGTCCCAATGGGGTGGCCGCAGCCATTGTTCTGGCCCAGGCGGGACTGCAGGTAGACGTGATGGAAGCGGAACCAACACCCGGCGGGGCAGCGCGCACCATGGAATTGACGTTGCCTGGTTATCTTCACGATTTTGGATCGGCGGTCCATCCGCTGGGGAAAGGGTCGCCATTTTTCTCATCTCTTCCCCTGCGCGACTATGGCCTGGAGTGGATTCACTCGCCGGCTCCACTGGCTCACCCGCTCGACGACGGCACGGCGGTGATGCTGGAACGTGACCTGTCAGACACCGAGGCTTCACTTGGGGTGGACGGCAATGCCTGGAGAAAGCTCATGCAGTCGTTTGTTGAGCGCTGGAGTGAACTTGCTCCGGACGTGCTGCGTCCAGTTCGCTCTTTTCCCGAGCACCCCGGGCTGATGGCGCGTTTTGGGATGAGTGCGGTCCTATCCGCTAAGACTATTGCCCGGCGGTTCCGGAGCGAGCGCACTCGAGTGCTCTTCGCCGGCTTGGCAGCTCATTCGTTTCTGAGCCTGGATGAACCGTTGAGCGCGGCGGCTGGCATGTTGATGGCGGTTCTCGCGCATGCCGTGGGATGGCCGATCCCGCGTGGTGGCTCTCAGTCAATCACAGACGCGCTGTGCCGGTATCTGGCGATATTCGGAAGTAAGGTAACAACATCTTGGCGAGTTGAGTCGCTGTCCGCGTTGCCAGGCTATGACCTGATTCTCTGTGACGTGACCCCGCGACAGCTTCTCAAAATCGCTGGAAAACGGCTGTCGGATCACTACAAGCATCGCTTGCAGACCTACCGCTACGGGCCCGGTGTGTTCAAAGTGGACTATGCTCTGCACGCGCCGATTCCGTGGCGAGCGTCCGATTGCTCGCGCGCCGCCACCCTGCACCTGGGTGGAAGTTTTGACGAGATCGCTGCCTCGGAGCAGGCAGTTCGAGATGGACGTCTCGCGGTTCGTCCATTTGTTCTGCTGGCGCAGCCGAGTCTGTTCGATCCATCGCGAGCCCCGCAAGGCAAACACACTGCGTGGGCCTACTGCCATGTGCCCAACGGATCGAACACCGACATGCTAAGCAAACTGGAAGACCAGATCGAGCGGTTCGCTCCCGGATTTCGCGACTGCGTTGTGGCCCGTCGCGTCTTTTCACCGGTTGATCTCGAAAGAATGGATGCCAACCTTGTTGGAGGCGACATCGGAGGCGGAGTCATGGACATACGCCAGTTTCTGTTCCGACCCACATGGAGGCACTACGCTACCTCGGCGAAAGATATTTACATCTGCTCCTCATCAACTCCGCCGGGAGGCGGCGTGCATGGAATGTGTGGCTATCATGCAGCGAAAACGGCGTTATCGAGGTTGAAGCCCAGTTACGCCGTGGCGAAGGTGAGCGCCTAAGCTGCCTCGACACCTAACCGCTTCATTATCAACAGATGGGAGAGCAAAGATACTTTGATCGGGCTTGTTTCGTCGATAGCGGAACTTCGCGTTCTGCTTCGTGTCCGTTCTGACGTGAGATCATTTGCGCATGGCAGCGTGCCGAAATTGAATAGTTTGAATACGGCGTAGTCGAACCTAACGCAAAAATGGCGAGTCGTGGATACTCGCCATTCGAGGTTTCGATCCTCCTACGCCGCCTTGCCCACAGGTATGCTAAAAGTTTCTGCCGCCTCCACATTGAATGAGCGAACAGTGGGCGCTCCATTCATGAGGTGTCCTACCGAGCCAGCCATTTTCGGGAATACTTCGCGGTAATAGCGCTCGGCGTCCTCCCCGGTTTTCCAAAAACTCAACCCCACTCCAAGATTTGCTTTTTCGGTCCCAAACAACAGGATCTCATCCACAAATCCCTGTTGCTTTTTTAGAGTGGGAAGAATCTCGTTGTTCCAAGCGGTAACGAACTCTGTTTTCTTTCCTGGTTTGAAGGTTCCTTCAATAATGAGAGTGTGCATGGGGAACTCCTTTCAGGTAGGTGGAATGTGAAGGGAAGCTGTCGAGTTCCAGTGACACGACAGTCCAGCTTGGCTTTCAGGGAAACGCTACACCCCCTGACGCCGCCGGTCAACAGTTCGCGTCATCATCAGTTGCTCTGACAAAGGCTGTCGAATACCGAACGAGCGATCTCAGCTGCGACATCGCGCTTGGGGCGCCGCCCGGATTACCGCTCTGCCCTGGCCTGAAGCGACACGGTTTGCCGATTTGAGGGTCGAGGGTTTTGCACATGATGCTTGTTTCTCGCCTATCGTCAGGCGAATGTCAGGGACCTGGTTCGCGGCGGACTGGGCAAGGTCAAAAATGACTTCCCGTTTCGGCGATTGGACCCATCCAGAAGGCCACCCGCCCGGCGACAAGACTAAACGCCGAGTCTCGGGTTTCCCCCGAAGCTGATCGCTGAAAAAGGGGAGAACGAAGTGGTGCGAGACTGTACGAAAGACCTGCTGCCTGCTTACTCGGACCAGGAGCTTGTTTACGAACTGGCCTCGACCAGTTCTGCCGCTTAACAAAGGCTGCTCATCCTGCCTGGTCTTCGGCATCCTTCTCGAACGCAGATTGCCACTCTTGTGCGCAGGTGCGCCAGGCGCCATTCATGCGGCATTCCCGGAATCGAATATGTATTCCTGAAAATCTCACGCTCGGCGCGAGAAGGCGAACAGTAGTGCCGCCCGAGCGACGGACAATCCGGAGGGGCGCAACTGAGGTTCCTTTCGATAGCGCCTCATAAACGGACACTCTCAGTTATACGGTATTCACCGTAGGCGAATTTCGCCCGAACGAGCGCAAAAATTGCACGCATGGGCTCTCTTGTCACGCTCAATTCGCTACATACCAGCGTTTTTCATTGGCAGTTGGCGTGCTCGTCTGTTAATCGTGGCATCTTAGGTCAGGTGTAATGAATCTGGAGATCACCAGACCGTTGCTGAAAGTGGCCGGGTTAACCCCGCTCCTCTGCTGTCTCGCCATTGCTCAGCCGGGCGCCCGCCCGGATGTCTTGTCGATGAACGCTATTGTTCAAGGAATGGAAGAAGCTCAATATCGACTTCGGGTGCAACCTCGACCGCCGTATCAAGTGATTCGCGAGTACCGACTGTTTGGTGCGAAGAGTTCAAGCGTTAATGCCGAAGTGGTCGCGCAACTGGACTTCAGGCCTCCGACGGGTAGAGACTACAACATTCAGAAGTGGTCAGGCAGCGCCCGAGGGAAGCAGGTTGTGCAGCGTGTCCTGGATCACGAAGTAGAAGAAAATGAAGGCGATTATGCTCGAAGGGCTATTACTACTGATAACTATGACTTTATCTTGGTTGGCGAAACGCTTCGAGAGGGTCGGCCTTGTTATGTGGTGGGACTGAAGCCAAAACGGAAAGAGAGAGACTTGATTTCGGGGGAAGCCTGGGTCGAAAAGAGTTCACTTTCCATCCTCCATATTGAAGGCGAAACCGCAAGACCCCCTTCATGGTGGCTGAAGAGCGTTCGAGTCAAACTCTCGTTTGGCGACCTCTCTGGAAGTTGGCTACAAACGAGCATGGAAGCCGTGGCCGACGTACGTTTTCTCGGTTCCCATACTTTGACATCGCGTATTCTTGATTACCGTGGCACTGATTTATCTGCAGCGACAACGCTCGCTCCAACTCGCATTCAGACGCCATCCCCGGCTTCCGGACATTGAAATGCATCAAAGATTGGTCGGAACGCACATGGGCATGTATCCCGGCATAGTAAATACTAGGGATTGTCCACGTTCACTCAACGAAAAGTCGCGAACGTCGCGCTAAAGGCGTACGCGCGGGCGGCGCGGAGGCGCTGTCTGCAAGAGAAGCCGCCTCCCCGATTGCGATTGAACGTTAATTGATGGATGGGACAAATGAGCAATTAATCCCCCAGCGACTAATCGCGTTGTGCTTCGTTAGCATCCTCTCATCAGTGAGGGCCTTGACGGCACCCATGGCAGCCCCCTTTGTCTCCGTAGGCCGAATAATCGAACAGATCGCGAACTTTCGGCCGAGGAACGGGTGGCTCGGGCATGATCAAATTGGCCTGCAAGGACTCCGGCTGGTTTGTTTTGAGGTTCTTGGCTATTAGCTCTGTGGCCGAAAGGTGAGTTGTAGTTCGCCAGGTTTTCTACCGCAGACTATCTCCAGTGTGTTTTGCTTGTCCCTCATGAACGCGCCGTCGACGGTTTTGGACTGATCGTAGTGATCGGCTGCGGATTGGATTCGCACTCGTACTTTGTGTTTACCCGTGGGCACTCCGATGGTTTCGGATTGGCGACCTTCGACCCTCCGGAACACAAGCGCACGGGTCTTTGTGTCGCCGTGCAATGAATGGGTGTAGACCAAACGATTGTCCAGCCAGACTGATGCGCGGGCCTCGGCGAAATGATGCTGGATTTGTATCTGTAAGGTCCCATTAGGCAATTGCAAAACAGGACTGCTCTTATTGCTGCCACCATTATCGACACTATGACTCGAAGACTCGGCCGCCGCCGTTTTCGCCATTTGACTCGGCTGGGGACGAGCGCGGCTTATCGTGAAAAGCGTGACGAATCCGATCGCGAAAGCCAGAAAGGCGCCAGGAAGCATGCTATCCCATTTGAGCCGCGACCTGATCTGTTGCGCAGTCCCCTTCTTTGCGAGCTCCGCACAGGAGACGCCTGCGACGTACCAGGGACTGGTGTCTCTCTTCGGACTGCGTGCCGTCCAATCAGCTTTCTGAATTAAGCCGCAGCTCTCTCGCAACTGCCTGATGTCATTCGCCAGTTCCATCCCAGTCTGATAGCGCTGGCCTGGGTCCTTGGCAATAGCCCGGGCGACGATCCGGTCAATTTCGGGAGGAAGCTGTGAATTAAGCGCGGTAACTGCAAGAGGATCGTAATTGACCAGCTTAAAGCACACGGTGGTTGCGCTATTTCCCTGAAAAGGTCTGTGACCTGTGAGCATGGAGTAGAGAATAACGCCCACGGCAAACAAGTCAGACCGTCCGTCCACACCTTCCTCGCTCAATTGCTCGGGAGCCATGTACGCTGGACTGCCCAGCACTTGCCCAGGTATGGTCAACTCAGCCTGATTCAGCTTGGAAATGCCGAAGTCTGTAATTTTTGCGTGACCTTCCGCTGTGACAAGGATATTCGCAGGCTTGATATCGCGATGGACCACTCCCTGTTCGTGTGCATAGTGGAGAGCCTCCGCAAGCTCCTGCGCCAGCCGCAGCGCGGTATTCAAGGGCAGCTGATTGTTGGCTCCAGTCAAAAGCTTATCGAGAGATTGTCCCTCGACGTACTCCATGACCAAGTAGGGCGCCTCTGCTTCTGGTTCTCCCACATCGAAAATGGTCACGATGCCGGGATGCGAGAGCCGCCCGGCTGCCTTGGCTTCCACAACAAAGCGCTCCCGATACTCTTTTTCTGCGTCGGGTTCCAGGCCTGAAAGGGAGATCGTTTTGATGGCGACCGCTCGATCGATTCTGGGGTCGCGGCCGAGGTAGACCGTCCCCATGGCGCCGCGTCCAAGTTCGGCGTCGATCACGTACCTGCCTGTGAGTGCGCCCACGCGTGTCGCCATAGTGTGTTACTGAATTGCGCTACCTACGTTGGCGAATACATTGCCCGCGTGAGAGCCAATCAGCCGGATTGTGCCAATCGCTATCACTAGGATGACAGCGAGCATCACTGCATACTCTGCGACATCTTGGCCGTCTTCCTGCCGCCAAATCCTACAAAGAAAGTCAGTCATTCCGCGCCTTTAAGGCTGCCATCACAGACAACCTAACGTCTTCCAGATTGAACCCTCTGAAGTGACGACACAATGGCCCATCCGTGTAAGACGCCTTCGTAACAAGATCGTGATAACCAAAGTCACTAACCATGATCTGCCAGGCCGGCTTCCGGTAGAGACAACTCGCAACCACTGAGGCACAAAAATGGTTGCCAGCTTCCCCGAGGGCCTCCCACCCGTTACGAGTATTGCGGAGCCGGAAAAGAGTGAAAAAGCGGCGGGTCGGCTGTGGAACGGCTCCAAATCGTACATCTAACTAAAAAGCGTATGCGCTGCGGAATAATGCTCGGTCATTCTGAAGGCTACGCTTGTGGCAGTGCAGGCCTCCGAGCGATGCTCTGGGACGTGAGCCTGCGTGACCTACACGCGGACTGCTGCGAACTTTGCGACGCCGTCCTCTGCAGTCCGTGTCTGTCGCGTCACATGAATGAGCCACAATCGAAGCCGTCTGTTCCGAGCGTTACTCAGAAATTGAAGCGTTTGGCATAGACGACCCAATGACAGCGAGCATCACAGCCTCCAGTCACTCAGGAACCTTCGCGCTGAAAGTGCTTCAAGAACACATGCTGTGGAACAGATGAATTGTGACTAGGCGGGGTCTAGAAGCAGGGCTTTAGCGATTGCGGATCGGCACGGTTTATGGAAATTTACTTAGAAGTAAGGCTTTTCAGGAGCCCGCATCGTGCCCCCCAGAGACCATAAAAATCCCCAGGTCGTAACGCAATTGCACGAACCTACGATCGCTATCATTCGCCCAAGGTGAGATTCATGACTCACCGCAGCTTTGATGAATCGGGGAGGGCTACGCTTCGCGCATAGCCGCCGAACATTGCGAAGCGGTAGAGCGGTTTTCCTCTAAACCCGTTATTTTGCAAACATCCCCAGCCCGATTTGTGGCGTCTAACCCCCGGCTGTACACGTATGCTCGTTATCATAAGCGTGATCCGTCTGGACGACGGCCGGATACAGATCCGGGTGGCGAAGCCGCAACACGACTCGAATCCCGTGCAAGAGTACCCGTCTGAAAAAGAGGCACGAGCAGTCCTGTCGGGTTTTGGAATCAAAGAAGAGGCGATAGATTTTCACTTGAATTTGCTCCCCCAACTCGGCGCTAACGAGCAGTTGAAGCTCCCTCCGATGGATATCCCACAACTCGAGCTATTGTCGCGTGGATTTCGGCTATGAATACTTCGCCTGCGAGCCGTCTCGATGGCTAGGCCGTCTATGAGCAGACTTTGGGGGGAGAGCTGTTCGAGCCGGCGTCCCCGGACTCAAACGAGTCCGGGGCGCTTTTGCTTTGGGCTGAGTGCGCGCGTGTGGAGCACTGCTCACTTGTTGCAGGTCTCGCTCACCATCTTCAGGCTGGTGACACTCAGATCGGCGTACTCCTCTTTGCTCGATGCCTTCTCCACCTGTCCTTCTTTTTTCTCCTCTGCTTTCTCTTGTGCCTTGGACTCATGGGTACGGTAACCGGTGACAGTCACAGTATGACCGAGATGCTTATCCAGTTTAACGCTGGCGCTGTGGAGCCCCCATGTCTTGCCGTCTTCCCCAATGACGGAAAACTCGCCCGGCTCATCGCCCTTTTGCAAGCAACCGGTGACAGTCTCCATATGCTGCGCCGGCTTCCGCTCCGCTTTCTTTTCTTGCTGTTCTTGTGTGGCACTCTCTTGAGCAACCAGAGTGAGCGGGCACAGGCACACGAAAAGAACGGGGACCAGCCAATAAGACATCCTCACGATCTTGTGGGACATAACCTACCTCCTCCTTGATCTATTTATCGAGTCTCGAAGTGGCCGCGTGGTCACATTACAATCGTGCTTGTGGCCCAGCAATACAGTGAATGCCCGATTAAGAATTGATTACCCTCTCCCCACTCGGAATTGGAAAGGAGCCGGGCTGTTGAAATCCAGTCCTCCGCTCCAAGCCGTGTCTCCAGTGGAAGGCGCTTGTCTCCGCCCACCTTGAACTGTGAATGCGATCAAAACCAAGCAGCATACTGCCGAGTGACGTTCTGCTGTCTAAATCCGGCCTCGCTCCGGAACAATGCTCTCCATTTCGATCGCCAGCCATCGTGCGACGTCTGACAAAAAGATGTTATGTCCGGAAGCCGGTTGCATCAAAGACGGCATTCGCGATCGCTGGGCAAGACCGTAACTCGAAGTGTGGAACATGTTTTCCCTTTTTTGTGGGAACGCTCGTTCCTCTGGGTTTGAGTCTCGAGTTACTGGCGTAACGCGCGGGGGTAACGTCTGGGCCGAGAGAAGGATTGTCAAAGCACACCTTGCGGCGACTCCCGAGTAAGCTAAGTGCCCTCGATGTCAGCATTTCCAGCTGCGGTTAAAACAGAAGGGAGCAGCGTCGCTGTTGACGGCAACTGCACGCCTCGGTTGGCATCACGATTGCATTCTCGCAATTGTGGAACGCAGTTGATTACAGCTGAAGACTTGAAGGTTCATTTACAGAACGGGCTACAAAGGCAGTAAACATTGACAAAGGACAAAAAATGAAAACCATATGTTTAGCGGCTTTGATTGTATTATTCTCATTCACCGCGTTCGCGGCGAATGACGAGACACCCGACAAGTTGGATGGAAACGACCTCGCTATGTCCTGTAAGGAAGCAACGCAGGGCTTTGATGCTGGGTATTGTCTCGGAGTTGTCGAAGGGGTTATAAGCACCTCTAAAAAAGTCTGCAATCACTCTACCATCACTCTGGGTGAAGCAGTAACTGTCGTAGACAAATACCTCCAAGACAATCCTGACAAGCTAAGCAAACGTGATGCCATCCTAGTCCGCGAAGCATTGTCGAAAAGGTATCCGTGCAGTTTGTTTAAGTAAGATCTGTACTTCATTCGAAGTGCGGCTCGGCTGGATCTACCGACCTCCCCCTTCGCACCTTGGCCGGGAGCACAATGAGGCGGGTTAGTACGAAGGATCGGAATGAAGCTAGTAATCACAATCTTTATATCTCTTTTCCTTTTCGGTTGCGGCGGCCCAGTAAGTTCTCCGACCCCGGCGCCAAACCCGACATCGATACCGGCGGCTCCAGTACTAACAAAGATCAGCCTCTCCCCCGCAACAGCTTCAATTCATGTTGGGGAAGAGCAAACCTATGTCGCTCAGGGCTTTGACCAGTTCCAGAATCCGATAACCGGAATTACATTCACGTGGACTTCGTCGGATGACGGTGCGAATGATCACGCCATTGCGATTTTTCATGGCGGGGTCGCAACGGGTATGTGGCCGGGGGTGATGCATGTCACAGCTTCGGCTGCAGGTGTAACCAGCGCACCAGCAGCTCTGACCGTACTCGCCCCCACTCCCACGCCTAAGCCTTAAGGCTCGGGCTAAGCCGCCGGCACCTATTGCTAATGCACGAATTAATGCACGAAGCCTTTCGAGACCATCGCTTCCGAATGACGCTGAGGGCTTAAACGTTAATCGCGGATTGGGCGTGCCTTCGGGGTTGATTAGCGTGGCCTCCGGTCTCTTTGTGACTTTCCAGATCGGCTTTGTCACCGGGCTATTTTACGGCCAAGCCGCATTGGACTCCGCACTGAAAAAATCGGTTTCTTAGACCAAGCCGACCGACCAAAGCACCGCCGACTACGGTCAATGCGAAACCGCGGTCGGCTATTTCGGCTTTTCGGAAGGTGCTATCTGAACCTGAATGGGGTGAACGTTGTCGGACTTTGTGGTGTCCACGGAGACTATTCCAAAACTGCCGTTCGCGTCGCGGGCTTGAACGGTTCGCGTGCCCTGCGCTCCGGAAGGGCCTGGGCGCACCGTGTTGGTAGTTAGAGTGATCACTCGCAGACCGGAGCCCGGATCGCCGGGGTTAGGCTGCTCCATTTGCTGTTCGGTGGTTTGCTGACCAGTTGAACTGGTGCTTTGGACGGTGGTTGCGCGCTCAACAAGGTGCAGGCTGCCGTCCCGAGCCGATCCTGCGACATCGACGGAATAGGTTTCCACCGTGTTGCGCTTTTCTCCGGGAGCGCTCTCGGATTCCTTGCTCACGGTACGAGAGACTTCGCCTAGCTTGCCCTCAGAGTCGGGGCGGGATACCCTCTCCTCGGTGCTGCGGTTCTTGCCTTCTTGCCTGGTGATAGCTTGCCGTATTTCGCTCGTTTGCCAGTTTCCGGCGCCATCGGGAAGTAGAGTGGTTTTTTGAGATTCTACCGTGTCATTCGCGCCTCGTTTGCGGCGCTCTTGCACCTTCATGGCTGGAGCCAGACCACCGTTGACACTTGGAAGCATCACCGTGGTTTTCGTCTCCTCCACATCCTTACTGGTACTTTTCGTCTCCTCGATTTGGCGCTGAACCAGTTGAAGCTTACCGTTGACATCGGGATTGGAGGTGGCGCGTACTACGTTCGTGTCACCTCCGGGCAGAGTGTGCTTTTCTTCTTCTGTTACCTGCAGCAGGGTTTTCGCCCCATTGGCATCTCGACCGAACGTGCGCGTGCTGGTTCGCACGGTAGTAGCGTCCACTTGCACCGTTTCCTTTTCGACGTCCTGGTAAGGTTCGAAATGTCCGTCAGACCCGCGGCGCTGGACCGATTGCTTGTCTAGCGTGCGATTGCCGTTCTGGGTGTGGCTTTCGAGAGTGCGTGTGGGATTTACGTTGTCACTTTGCGACTCGGTTGTGGCCGCCCAGGATTTGTGCGCATTCCCGGTTGGAGAATCGGATGTTTGCGCCCAAAGCGTGACATTAGAACAAAAATATAGGCTGATCGCGAGTAGCATGAGCTGGCTCAAACCTGCAGCGCATGACAAGCGAGGACGGTCGTCGCTACATTGACGGCAAACGCGTGCAGATCGTTCATGTCCGTCCCGTTCGGATATATTTGTCGTTGGCATGCCTACTATTCTCTCCCTGAGGACATTCGATGTCCAGCGAAACAGGGCAAGCATGCCAGAGGACTCTGTATAATCGGAGGCCAATTGGAAATCTCGGTTTCGCTTCCCGGTTGATAATGATTAATGCCCTCACACGCTTCCATCTTGGATTGCCTCACACTGGTGCGGCGATCGCTCCTGCTGCCGGAATTGCATCCGAACGTGTGCAACGAACGAAAAAGAGGTTCGAGCCCTCGCTGACAAAATCTCAAGCTATGGGCGCAAAGTCCATCGCCGCTACCGAATAGGGGATCTGGTGATTGACCAGAATGATTTGGCAGCACAGCTTCTAAAGCGTCCGGACATAGTCGGCACAGCATTGAACCTCCTGCTTGCGGAACAGAAAGTCCAAAGGGCTCCGCTTAGTGGATACTGGAAGATAAACGTCTGATCTCGGTCCGATCACTCTGGCCTGCCGAATGAGACGTTGCGCGGCAATGCGGTGATGTAACTCCGGTCGGTGATGCCGCCTGACCACTGAATGCAAGTGTGGCTGAATCCAAGGTCGGATAAACTTCGAAAACCGAGATCAGGTGGGTAAGCTCCAGCAATTGGCGTATGAGATCACTGGGAGCAGCCAGCTTAATCGCGCCCTGGCTCGCTTGTGCTGTGACCGCAACAGAAACGAGTTCTCCGAGGCCAGCCGCGTCTATCATTTCGACGCCGCTGATGTCGATCACAATTTGACGGGTCTGCGGGAGCAGCCTCTCTATTTCGTCGGACAGCGCAGCAGCTTCCACGCCATAAGCGATTCGCCCCTTGCAACAAATCACTGTGACATCGTCAGTTATGCGGGTTTCCAGACTCAGCCTCAACTTCGCCTCCCTATTCTGACTGTTCAGGCGTTGCACTTCCCACAACGCACATGTAGATGTTTGGCTCATAGTTTTTATTTTAGTGATTGGACGAGCTTCCGGGGTTAATGGACTGTGAAAAGTCGTAAATTATGGTTACGAGAGTTCGATCCAACATTGGTAGAGGCTAGATGAACGGATAATGTCCCTCATTGTTCAGCTCCAACCTGCGTCTGGAGGATATGGAGCCGCCCGTTGCTCCCCGGATGCATGGACATGCTGCGAACCAAAGCGGTCCAAAGACTTACTTCAAAGTGAGCGGCTCGCGTGCATGTGGGGGTGTGTTGCAACGGCCAAGAGCTGTACCGGGTTCCTCGGTCCGCGTATCCGGCGGCCCTGAGTTGATAATATGTAGCATCTTGCTGGCATCACCGGAGCAGGCGCAACCGAGTCGAAACGATTTCCTTTCGGTAGCCAAGTTTCTACTGCTTTGGGTTCGCCAGTCGCATAAGCGACAAAAACAATCGTTCCGAATTTACGGCGTGATGACTTCGCGCCGATGAAGCCCATCGGTCTTTCTCCCCACACTTGTCTATGGATGCGCTTTTTCGGTGTGACCATTACTTTTGTTGATTTCTGGACCGTGACCATTGTCATTGCCATACAGTCCATCCATTAAAAGGGCGTTTGTCCTTATCCGGCCCATTTGTTCATAGATGTACTGGCGAAGGTCGGCTACGTCAAGAACGCGAGTTCCATTATTCAGGTGCGCATACATCAGGTCTCCCCTGAGGCTTTCGAGTACCGATAGCGCGATTTGTCGTTGGTTCACGCCCATGACACGCTCCACTGCGAACAACATTTTGGACAACGCTACGGTACTTCCTTGATGCCCCTGAATCTGTGCAATTTTGATCACTTGGGCGGGGTTACCTGAGCAGAGGCGAATCAACACAGTTAACAAGGCTTGCTTGACTTTTATGGACGTCTGCCTTGCTTCAGCTATGCTTTCCGGGTTGGTGGTGATCCTGCGGCGGCCTTCCCAGTGATTGCGAAAGAAGGATAGGGCACCGTCGCGGATAGGGTAGCGGTACCGGCCGGCGACTTTGCGCCGCGAAGGCAATGGAGGATGGGGAATGAGTGAAACAATGTGGAAAATAGCGGACGTGGGGAGCGCGCAGCCGGCGCCAACCTGGGCGATGTATGCCGAGGCGATGAACAAGTTCACGAAGTCCGCCACGGCCTTCATGGAACACGTGCATCTTTTGACTGAGGCTAGGGATGCATACCAGGAGGCTATGATGGCTAGCACGGCACTACGCAACCGCTTGGATGCCGGCGACCAGACCCTGCGATCCCTTCGGGCCCAGCTGGCGCAAGTGGTCAACGACCATTTGGTCGAACCCACCCTCGACAGGAAAAAACCGGAACTGGTGAAAGGCGAAGCGACCAGCCAAAACACCGGCACGGGGAAAGCATTTCCATGAAAAAAGGCACCCAGGCGGTGACCTTCGATGCGGCCCCGCTGGAGTTGTGACGGCCCAATAGCATCAATTCGGATGACTGTCTCTCTGTGAAGTGCCTCGCCTTTTTTATTGTCGCAGCCTCGCATCTCTAGCCGTTTCCAGAAACAGGAGAATAGTGGTCCGCAAGACGGCCCTGCTATCCTCATCTTCCGAAGGCGGATCTTTCGTCATCGAGGGGGCCCAAAGGCTGGACTGCGGATCGGAAGGTTGGACGGCGCCTCGGTGTCTGCTGTGTCTATTATCCCAAAGGCTCCTGGGATACCGCGGAAACCGTGATGTGCCCAATATTGTTACGAACGGCGCAGGTAGGAGAACGCTCAAGGAATTGATGGATTCCGACTTAGCAAAATTTCGCAAAGACAATCCAGGAGTGAGCTAGGTCGACGGAGAAGACGTCCCTCTCAAGCATGCCGAACTGTCAAGCTGTGATTTCGATGGCGTCGACAAGGGTTCTTCGGAGGCCGTTGCCTATATCGACGAAGAAAAGATTATCGCCCTGGTGGTGGTGAGTTCAAAGACCGGGAAGGGATTAAATAGTGCGATGTCGCTATTGCGCACGGTTTTGGAGACCTACATTTATGGCGTTAAAGCTGTGGGCGTCAATTGACATGATCCGCACTGCTCCCCGCTGGGGGAATGCTTTGGTTACGACCATGAGTTTCGTGATTAATGAGCCCCGCCTCGCAAAGAAACGATTTGCCACGACGACGATCGCGACCACTACTGCGATCTCAACCAGATTCGATAGTGCCATGTTCTCTGCCTCCAAATGCGGCCCGATCATGACACGGAGTCTCCGTCCTTGTCATCTGCATAGTCGTCCTCGGGCTGAACGATGGATGGCGCGATCCGCGTTCGAGAAACACATTATGAGAGCACAAGTTTTCATCGACCAGACCGAAGGTGGGTTCGTTGAGGTTTCCGTAGTGAAGGACGGCCTAAGCTCTGGCGCCGGGCTCAAATATGACGCACTCGGAAAGCGAAAGCAGTACTTTTGGCATTCGGATTTGATGCTGGGCTGGTTGATCGCCAACTCGGAATCCTTTCAGAGACGCCTCCGACCTGCTACTTCGGCTTCCAGTGGCTGAGATAGCCGATGATGTTTTACGATCACTGGGATTCAAAGCCGCCGCGTTCCAAGCTTTTTAGAAGTGGCAGGCTGCATCGCGCCGCCGGACTTAACCAAGTAGTTAGTCAGCGAAATACCCTATTGCCTTCCGGCGGTCAACTGTTTATGTTTATTCGTCATTCGTTCGTCTTACCCTTCTGGGTGGAAGGAGGTGGTGCGAGGTGAACCTGAAGCCGACGGTCTCTCCGGCCAAGCCATCTCTGGATCAGCGAGCATTCCAGCAACTCCTGGCTGCCGCGTATGCGTTGCAGCGGCACAACGATCATTTGATCGAGCGATCTCGGGCGTGCAGCACCCGTCCTCTCCATACTCTGCTACCGCTCGAATCGGCGCTTCCGTTAGTACAGTACGAAGACGAACGATTTGCGGCCCTCAACGATCCTGGCAGACTCTCCGAGACGGCGTGTAGACCATCTGCCCTCGCATTTGAATCGCAAGCGCGGCAAATCATATCGCCTGATCCCGAATTGCCATTTGAAAGTTCCGCTCTTTTGCCGGGAAGGTTACTTTCCCTGGCTCGCTCGGGGGTTTCGAAGGGAATGAATACTCTCCGCCTTGGCGACGTGAGTCGGCCGGCTGTCTGGAGGATGATCGAGACGGTCTCGATAGCCGCGGTCTTCTGCTGCGTCATGCTAAGCGCGTCGATTCATCGCCTCTCGGCCTTTCCGGCTGAGCTCCCGCGGCCCTCTGAATCTGTCGAACAACGAATCGCCACCCCACAACCGAAACCGGTGGCAGCGGATTTCTCCGACAAGGCGACCCGGGGGGTAGATCGTCTCGGATCAACTGAGCGCAGCCGGTCCGATGTCATCGCCCAAGACACTGTTATCCGGTATGACAAACACTCAAGCAATGTTCAGGCAAAAACAACTGCTAGCCTTTACCTTGCGCGCTGGTCTGTTGCCTCTGCTCAGAGGACGGATTTGAAGTCGGGTTCCCGGTTGAGTTTTGGCAGAGGCAACGACATGCTTGCCGCCGATACCGTGGTCCGTTACGGCGTGGACTTTGCTGCTCATCGCATCGTGCCGCGCGAGCAAACGTCGCCGGCTCGTTGACGACCATTTTGAAGCGCAGTGTTTTGAGAGATTGCCACGAGCCTTGATGTCTCTCGAGACGGGCCCAGCACACATGGACCAAAGCCTTCGCCAGTGATGAGCAGTGCCCAGCCTGGCTTCAGCCGACGCGCTGGACTGATAATAACTTCCGTCCTATCATGGTTTTCGGTCGCTGCCGGATCACGCTTTCATGCGCTTCTCGATCAGTTTTCCCCTGGAAACTTTTGATTGTCGTGGGAAGTGTTTCCGAGGTTGACAAAGCAGGGTACAGTGTTGAATCTCGGGTTTCGCTAGGGGACTTGCGGTGTCGCTAGCTCAAGAGGAGGGCCTCGTGAATTACTTTGGCTGGCCGGAACTTCTGTTCCTATTTATCGGCGGCATCATCATTATCCTCCCCCTATGGAAGATTTTTTCTAAGGCCGGGTATCCGGGCGCCCTTTCTCTCGGAATGATCCTCCCGCTGGTAAACATCTTCCTGTTGTATTTTCTTGGGTTCAGCGACTGGCCGGTCCTGAAGGAATTGAAGGCTCTGCGTAGACCTCGCTAAGCGTCTCCTGGTCGCTTGGGGTTGAGGGCAGACTCTCGTCGACTCGGAGCAGGTTGAATGTTGTTAAGAGTACAAACAGAGGAATCTTGACGTGTTCATACTCCATTGCGACGGCCGCATCGTGTTTGGTGACGAAGGCGCCGTCCCGCAGACGCTTGATTCGGCTCATGAGGCTCGCCTTTGGGTCGGCAACCCGTCTGCAACTCCATCGCAATCGGTAACTTAGGAAAATGCCTACGGCGGCCGGCCCTTTTGTTCCCACTTTGACGAAGGGCTACTAACTCCAGAACGCAAAAAGAGAGCGGAAGTAACAACTTCCGCTTTCTTTCTTTTGCTCGGAACATCTTAAATCGAGCTAAGTCGCCTTCTTTTGCTGTGACCTTGTCTTCGCCCATCGCGCGCGCTGTGCCGCAGCAATCTTCTTCCGAGCCGATTGGCTCATGGTGCGGGCTGGAGTGGGCGCTTTCACGCGTTTCGACTTCGCCCATCGCGCCCTTTGCGCGGCAGCTATCTTCCGGCGTGCAGCTGTAGACAGTGTCCGTCTCGGACTGTTGGCTCTCGTTTCGCTACCGGTACGATTGCTCCCCACCAAGTTTCCGATTGCTTCAATAACCTGGTCCAAGCGACTTCGTTCCTGCCGGAGTTCCTTCAATACTTCGGCGAAATCCGCCATTAATTTGATCCTCCTGTCAATCTGTATCGAGTAACTACTGCGTCTATACTACACGTGACGCCTCGTAACGATCTAGTGGCGCTTCGCTTCTCCCCGGACTTATTGCCTCTAGCGAACCGCGCTCCAAAAACCTAAGCTGAAACAGTGGTACCTTCCCAACCCCTCTAGCCGCAGATCGCGGCAACTCTCACGACCCAACCTAAGGAAAACATACATGAAACATGGCCAGCTTCTGTCCCACGTGGACACGGATATTCGGCGGAGCTTCGTTGAATCCTGGTGTCTGCACCATTTTTGGGGAATTGACCCTACATCTGACCGGGCGTACCGTACTGTCGAAACAAATGCAAGTCTGACTGTCCTCGTCCCGACGACGGGTTCCCTTCCTCGTAGCCAACGAAAGGAGCGCATGTCACGTTCACCCGAATCGTCGAAGAGTTGGCCCCGCGCCCCGAGTGCCCCAACCCAAGGGTGGCTGGATTTTCCCGGTCCAATAACTCTCCCCCTCCTCAAACCGTTGACCTCCCTCTTGATGCGGCCTAACATTGCCACCGATGCCAGTTCGCACACCCGGCACATCGGAAGCTGAAAGCGAGGTAAGACAAAAATGACCTGGAAAAGTAAATTGGTCCTCGGGATACTCACGGCTGTGGCCATGCTCTTGCTTAGTTTTGCGCTTCCAAGGGGAGGTTCGTTCCTGCGAGATGCACAGGCGGCGCAGTTTCCAGTAACGGTGGGGGTGTGGGCGATCTTCGTCTTGCTCTTCGTGAAGCTGAAATAGGGAGTTGTCTCGAAACAGGACAGCATCCCGCAGGGGAGTCCTGCTCTGCGTGCAGATAACCCTTTTCGCAGCCGCAGCAAAATGGCCAAATGACAAACATCGCGCCGAAAAACAACTACTTTAGCGCAGCTCCGCGAGTAATGGAGTTCCTGGGGGAGGGCTGTACCCTTGTGGGCTGACTCCGCTGGATTTAGCTCAGACTACCATTTGGTGTTAGACCGAAACAGTTCTTCCTGGTTGGGGGGGAAGGGCAAATGCGACGGTCGATAATCTGGAACTCGGACCAAGAAGCCCAAGGCTGGGGCTGCTCGCAATGCGAGTGGACCTACCCTATTCCCACTCTTCTAAGCGACCCAGCGGCGAAAGACGCCTATGACCGCTTGGCTTCCACAACGTTTCATGATCACAACTGCTCGGAGCACCACAGGGGAACGAAAACGACCTATGAGGAGACGTTCATCGAACGTATGCGAGAACTTGTCAGGCGGGGTTACAAACCAAAGGACGCTGCCCAGCTTGTACTCCAAGAGGTAATGCTAGAAGACAGCAACAACCCGGAGATCTTGAAACAGGCTCGTGCTGATGCCGATGAGTTTCTTCTCAGGATCCGAGAGGGTCGACTCTGAACGTCGCCAATTTCTTCCCCGTTCCGAGTCTCGTTTTTTCCCGGCAGCTACGATCTTGTATTCGTAGGCATAGATGGTAATAACTTTATTCGGCAATCCGGTGTAGCAGCCTATGGACCCGCTACGGTTCGTTGACAGCACAGTGTCATACTAGAAGGAGGCCGAGGCCCAGACCTAATCGGGCCGAAGCCGTAGCCGGTGAGCCGCGACCGGGAATCGGGCATCCAAGAGACAGTACAGGCAAACATGCGACGAATTAGCTTAAAGAACTGCCCGTATTGTGGGTGCTCCAGGATCTATCTCACTTCTTCCACGAGTCTGTGGCAAAAAATCTCTGCCCTATTCTTGCTTCGACTCGTACGATGTCACATCTGTATGCGCCGCCACTTCCGGCCGATTTTTGTGCCCACGGCCAAGAATCCGGCAAGAACAAGAGAGGCTAAGAAGGCCGCGGAAGTTGTGGCAATCGAGAAACCGGCGAGGAAGGCGGTCTAAAGTTCCTAGCCCGGCTCTTGCCCAAAATGTGAGCGCCTCACACTTGGTTAAGTCTTGGGGCCCTCTTCAAGTCATTCCGACCGCTATGAGACGGGCTGAATGTCCTTGACGCGAATTGTCGATTTGTCGGCCGTTCCGCTCTCGTTTCGAGTGCGACACTGGTACCTCTCAATCAATTATTTGCCAGTCGAGTTCCACAACCGAAACGTGTGCATGTTGTTGCCGCAGACTGTCGACGCCTTGTACGACTTTGAAGACCCCGCACAATCGTCTATCACACGTTCTCGGGTTTCAAGGTCTCCTCTGTCCAAACCGGTCAAGTGACCGACAAGCCAAAGAATCTGTGACGTTCCCAGGGGCGGGCTTGCGGGTTTTGTCGGAATAGGCTCCACGGTGCATGAAGTTCATCCCCAGTTTTTGTTCTAGGTGGTCGCCTGGGCACGTTTAGGAGCATCCCGTCTTACCAACAAAAAATACGGTCGAGCCTCAGCAGCGACAGGAAAAGCCGAGGTCAGCAGGTTAATATTCAGTACTAAGGCTCGCTGGCGGTAAAGATGCAAAAACGCCTAACCCGGCCGGAATTCGATCTACTTCTCGCCTGCTGCACTACAGAAGCAGATACTGGGCGATCGGCCAGGATCAGCCTCTCCTTGGATCGGGGTCCCGATTGGGTCGAGTTCGCGCGGCTAACCGAACATCATTCCGTAGGTCCGATAGTCTATCGGAGTCTTTCCGAGTTCCCACACGCGGTGCCTGACTCGATGCTGGAGCAGTTGCGGAAGGACTACGAACGTAATGCGCAGAAGAGTCTCCGGCTCACTCATGAACTTATTCGGATTCTGGACTGCCTTGAATCCCATGGCATTCCTGCAATTCCATATAAGGGGCCGGTGCTCGCGAAAGCCGTGTACGGAGACATCGCTTTGCGGCGATTCTCCGATCTGGATATCCTCATCCATGCCACGGATGTGCCGGGCGCGAAGGCGGCCGTGCATGAACTAGGGTACACGCCAACTCTCCAGCTGAACGAAGCCGAGCAAGCTGCCCATCTCGCTTCGGGAAATGAGTGGCCTTTCGACGGTCCACTGGGCAATAACCTGCTCGAAATTCAATGGCGAGTACTTCCACGTTTCTATGCGGTGGAATTCAGTATCGAGAGCTTCTTTCAGCAGGCGCTTCGAGTTGATCTCGGAGGGAGTTCGGTCCGTACCTTAGCCCCCGAAGACCTTCTGCAGGTGCTATGTGTCCATACGGCCAAGCACGTCTGGTCGCGTCTGTCGTGGCTTTGTGACATTGCGGAGACTATGAGATCGCAACCCATTGACTACATCTCCGCGTCCCGGTCCGCAGAGGAACTCGGAATCGAAAAGATTGTTGCCGTCAATTTCTTGCTCTTGACTCAACTTTTTGGTGTACCCCTACCAGTGCCGTTCCGAAAGAGTACGGAGAATGATCCGGAAATCGAGTATCTCGCTGAAGTGGCTCGAAAGGTGCTAATTGGTATTTCCGACTACGACCCACAATCGATTGAGTATTTTCGCTTGATGGTGCGTCTCAGAGAGCGATTTCAGGACAAGCTTCGTTTTCTCCTTCGTCTCATCTTCACGCCGAGCGCAGGAGAGTGGTCGACGGTTCGATTGCCAGCATGGCTTTTTCCGCTTTATCGCGGGATTCGTGTGTTCCGCCTAATGGCGAGATTCCTCGCAGGAGCCGTTGGAAAACCGTCGACGAAACCTGTTCAGGGGTCAGAGTGAACTCGGAGTTGCCGCGGTCACTGTCGAGAAAGAGGAGTAAAGTAGTAACGAGCGACGAGGCTTCTCCTGGGCGCGATCCGAACCGAGTTGCGCCAGTCAAATCTCTACTCACGTCGGTTTTCCCTGTCGTCCCACAGTTTTTCTCGATGAGTACGCGTTTAGGTGCTCCAGGCGCTGCCGTCTCGTCTTTTTGGATCAGGACATCAAGTGTCATCCCACCAAAGTTTGTACATTTTTCCTCTCCCGTCGCCCCGGTACCTACCTAGTGAACATGGATCAGCCAAATAGTTTGCTACGGTGAAGCTGGTGAGTTATGTCAGCCGCGGACACCTATATTCGCTCCGACGCGGTCGTATCCCGTCTTATTGGCGGAGAGACGCTCGTAGTCCCGGTGCGAGGCGGAGTCGGCGACTTGGCATCGATATACAGCTTTAATGAGGTCGGAACAATGATCTGGCAGGCGCTCGCTACCCCGATAAGCCTGGAAGGACTGGTCGACTTGATCGAGCGCGAATTCCCAATAGGCCGGGACCAAGTACGGCAAGACGTGGTCCTTTTTTTGTCAGACATACGCTCGGCAGGCCTGGTGGCGATTCCGAATGCTCTTGAGGAATCGGGTGTCAGGGTTGGGTTAGCAGCCACGGAACTCAGAATGATCAGCAGCTAGACGGCGAATTCTTGAAGCCGAAGGCATCCGGAGTCGATTGCAAACTCAACATGAATATAGCCGCATATGCCGAGCTTAGCCGTTCCATACATCAGCACTATTCCGGTCAGCGCGTTCCGTTGGAAGTGTCCATCGAAATAACACGCCGATGTCCGCTCGAGTGTCTTCACTGCTACAACAACCTCCCTATGGGCGACTTGCAGGCCCGCAGCCGTGAGCTGAGCCGGGAAGAGCATTTCAAACTGCTTGATGAGCTGGCTGAACTGGGTTGCCTTTGGCTCCTTTATACGGGAGGGGAGATATTCGCTCGCAAGGACTTCCTCGAGATTTACACCTACGCAAAGAAAAAAGGATTTCTGATAACTCTTTTTACCAATGGGACGCTGATCGGGGAAAGAACGGCGGATTATTTGCGCCAATGGCCGCCTTTTGCCATAGAAATCACACTCTATGGCCGAACCAAAGAAACCTATGAGGCCCTGACTGGAATTCCCGACAGTTACGAACGCTGCCTCCGCGGTATAGAGTTGCTGCGAGATCGCGGCTTGCCGTTGAAGCTCAAAACTGTTCCGACCACTGTGAATAAGCACGAAGTGCTTGCCATGAGGCAGTTCGCCGAAGAGGAACTGCACCTCGAGTTCAAATTCGATTCTCTGGTCAACCCACGTATTGATTGTTCGCAGAGCCCTCTTGCCGTGCGGCTTGCACCCGAGGAAGTCGTAGCTCTCGATCTACATTCTCCCAAAGTAGCAGCCGAGTATCGAAAACTGGGCGAACAGGAGATGCAGCATCCGCCCGCTCTGGAGAATATCGAGACTACTTACTCTTGCGGGGGAGGCATGAACTCCTTTGCCATCGACCCGTACGGTCACATGAGTATTTGTGTGCTCTCTCATCAGGAGACCTATGACATCCGATCGGGCAGTGTAAAGGAGGGTTGGGAGCAATTCCTCTTTCGCGTGCGCACCCGCGCACGGAAGAATATCTCTAAATGCGTAAGCTGCCGCCTTCACTCCCTTTGCAGCATGTGCCCGGCAAATGGAGAACTGGAAAATGGAAACCCAGAGTCTCCGGTGGAGTTTCTTTGCGAAGTCGCGCACTTGCGAGCGATGGCCATTGGGCTCCCAGTTTCGCCGCACGGAGAGTGCGACTTTTGCTCGGGCGGCCGCCGACATTCTGCGGCCGTTGAGTCAGCCCAAAGAATCGTTTCCAAAGAGATCGACGTAGGCGAATGGACCAGCCCGGCGATGCTTCTTCCGATTCTAGATAATCGAAGTTTGACTCCGGGTGGAGGTTGCGGCGGGTGTGGAGCGCAGTCATTTCGCTAAAAGTGGGAGCGGTGCAAGGTGATGAAAGAAGAACCTAACAACCGAAAGCCTTATGAAGCACCGAAACTCGTGAGGATCAGCCTCCGTCCCGAGGAAGCTGTGCTGGGAACTTGTAAGAACTCGTCGTCTGCGGGGCCCGTGGCGGCTGGGACGTGTACCATGGTTGGCCCCTGCATGACCCCTGGATCTTAGGGCATATGGAGGCCCAATTCTGCCCGCCCGCGGGAGCGATGAGTGCTCGTTGAAACGTCACCAGTGACGGTTTGCAGGCAGCCAGGGGTGACACACCGTTGTTGTGTCCGAATCGGAGAAGTCTCCATCGTTCTCGCTGCCAGTTCAGCAGAGGACATTCGCTTAACTGAAGAATTGGATGCGTTCAGGAGCGAGACGCCTGATTGCGATATCGAGATCAGCGTCGAGTGGGCGCAGGAATTGCAAAGATCAGAGGGCAAGAGGCTCTTTGATTCAGGTTCGTTGTGGATATTGTACGCAGATGATGCCGGTTTTGTTTTCGATTTCTCCACGCCGGTCCTGGGCAAAGAGCCTTATAAACGCCTCTATGTGAGCCGCGATTTTTCCGAAGCACGTTTGCTCCTGAACCGTGCCTGCTTGTCGAAGAGCTCTGAAGTTTACCCGCTCGAATACCCGCTGGATGAGTTGCTGGTCACCAACTGGCTGGCTCTGGGAAGAGGGGTGGAGGTGCACGGTTGCGGGTTTGTCGACCATGAAAGCGGGGCGCATCTATTTTTGGGCCATTCCGGGGCAGGAAAGAGCACGACGAGCCTTCTCTGGAAATCACTGCGAGACGTTCGTGTCTTGAGTGACGATCGGATCATTTTGCGCCAGCGTGAAAATGAGACTTGGATGCACGGGACTCCTTGGCACGGAGAGGCGGGCTTCGCTTCCCCTGGAAAAGTAAGAATCCGCCGAATCTTCATCCTCGAACACGGCGACCAAAACGAAATCCTACCCCTCGCAGGGAATCGCGCCGTAGCCGAACTGTTCGCGCGCTGTTTCCCCCCCTTTCACGGGCACGGGCCGCTGAACTTCACGCTCGCCTATTTACACTACATCGCGGACTCTGTTCCTTGCTATCTCTATCGTTTCCTCCCCAATCCCAGCGCAGTGGAGAAGATCCTTGACTTCTGCTGCTGAAGACAAACCTCATTCCCAGCTCTTTGGCGTCCTGAGTCAGGCATTGCTGTCTGGCGGACTTGGGTTTCGATTCAGAGCGCACGGGACGAGCATGGTACCGGCAATTCGAGATGGCGATTTGCTCCACGTCCGACCTGTCGTCGCCGAAAAATTGCACCAGGGCGACATTGTGCTGTTCGCGGACGGTGCCTATTTCCGGGCCCACCGGCTCGTCCTCGTCGATCGCGAACGGGACGTTTTCATCACCCGAGGAGATGCCGCGGTGGATAGGGATGGTGCTCTGTCCTCGCAGCAACTCCTGGGAAAAGTTGTAGCCAAAGAAGAAGATGCCGCGGGGGGCCGCATGGTCCACCTTTGCGGAGTGCGCGCTCGGATGCGGCTGGTCGTTGCACGAGTGAAATGCTGGGGCTCTCGAGTCGTACGCCGCCTGCCGATTCGCCTGAGCGTAGAGGAGTCAACGCGGCTCGTTCCTCGGAAGCTTAAGTTTGGACGAACTTCCTGGCTTCTTCCCGTGCTTGCGTTGCTCAGCGCTCCAGCGGTTTTGTTTGGGCAGGTCGGCATTGACAGCGCTACTTCAGTCGGGCAGCAAGTAAGTGGTGCGGCTCCAACCATCACCCTGGCCCATATCTCGGCAGGAACGAATCTAGTCATGGTCGTTGGCGTCTCCATCAACATTACCAACAACACTGGAGCCACTGTTACGGGCGTGACTTACAACGGCACCGCCCTGACATTGGCCGGTGCGCACAACGATGCGGGAAATACGCGGCGAGTTGAAATGTGGTCACTTATTGCTCCAGCCATCGGAGCGAACAACGTGGTTGTCACGTTGAATCTTCCCGGCGGAACTGGGACTCTCGGAGTGGTTGTGGGAGCGATCACGCTGACCGGAGCTGACCAAACCTCACCGCTGCGGCCGTTTGTCTCGGCGGATGGCGCCGCTGGCACGCCTGCTTCCCTGAACGTCCCGAGCGGCCTCAACGAGATGGTGATCGACACTTTGGCCACAGGTGGCGATCAAACGATCACCTTCGGTCCGAGCCAAGCGGCGCAGTGGAACCTGCAATCGTTAACCAGCCTCGCCAACCCAGATGTGCGCGGAACCGGCAGCACGCGCGCCGGTGCTCCCAGTGTCCCACTGTCTGAGACTCTTAGTGGCACCTCGAACTGGTCCGTAGGTGCTCTCTCGGTGAAACCGCTGCAGGCTGACGTTGGGGTCACGATCGTAACCAATGGCGTGTTTTCCCCGCAGAACGTTACTTATACCATCAGCGTGACCAACAGTGGGCCTTCCACAGCACACGCCGTCGCGCTGACCGATACCTTGGCAGCAGGCCTTACGCTTGTTTCAGCAACGCCCAGCCAAGGCACCTGCGCCGGTATTGGTCCGATTGTCTGCAGTCTCGGAACTATGAATAGTGGGTCCAATGCCACGGTCACCGTAATTGCGACTCCTAGTGCTCCCGGATCCTATCCGAACACCGCAACCGTTACCGCCACTGAGCCAGACCTAAACGGCGGCAACAATTCCTACACGGCGGTTGCATTTGTCCAGACTCAAGCGTGTGCCACCCCCGCCCAGAACGGCAATGGCGGAGCGCTAGGGGGGGTGATTAACACTTATTATCCTGCGACTGCCAGTGCAGCTGCAGGCGCGACCTCGATCACTGTGGGAGCGTCAACCGGGGCCGCTGTCTCGATTGCCACGAATGATCTTCTTCTTGTCATCCAAATGCAGGACGCTTCGATCAACTCGACAAACACTTCGAGCTACGGCGACGGAACAACCGGATCGGGCTCCACAAATCTCAACAACAGCGGCAACTATGAACTTGTCACCGCAACCGGCCCAGTCCCGCTCGCCGGCGGAACGGTCAACTTCGTAGGAACTGGTCCTAGTGGTGGCCTGTTGTATAGCTACACAAACTCGGCGGCGACCGTTACTCAGGGACAGCGTAAGTACCAGGTGGTCCGTTTACCGCAATACTCGACTGCGACACTGGGCTCTACCCTGACCGCTTCAGCATGGAACGGTTCGACCGGCGGGATCCTTGCCCTTGATGTTGCCGGGACACTGAATCTGGGCGGTGCCACGGTCAGTGTGGACGGTCTGGGATTTCGTGGTGGAGCAGGTCTGCAATTGACTGGGGCTGCAGGCGCGAATACTGACTTTCTGCACACGGCACCTGCGGCTTACACAGGGGCAGCCCACGCCGGAGTAGATGGAGCCAAAGGGGAGGGAATTGCCGGAACTCCGCGGTGGGTGGAATCAGGGAACACGTTCCTGGGTCCCGGGGTTGAGGGCTATCCCAATGGCAGTATGGCCCGCGGCGCTCCCGGAAATGCGGGCGGCGGTGGTACCGACGCGAGTCCCGCCAACAACAGCCAAAACGCCGGAGGAGCGGGAGGCGGCAATGGTGGCGCGGGTGGTTCGGGCGGAGATGCTTGGAACAGTAATTTAAGCGTTGGCGGCCTTGGCGGTGCAGCCTTCCCAGCAAGCGCGGGCCGCATTGTGCTGGGCGGAGGGGGTGGAGCTGGCACTCGCAATGATTCTCCTGGTGACAATCAGGCCAGCAGCGGCGCAGCGGGCGGCGGGATTGTGATCATTCGTGCGGGAAATTTGAGCGGAACGGCGACCATTTCCGCCAGTGGTGCAGCGGCATATAACGGCACTCTAAACGACGCCGGAGGTGGCGGCGGAGCTGGTGGAAGCCTCATCGTCACTTCACAGGCGGGCGGGACGAGCGGACTTACGGTGGTCGCACGCGGTGGCAGGGGAGGAGACGCCTGGGACGCCCAGGCATTCAGTCTCGCCAACCGGCATGGTCCTGGGGGGGGCGGCGCAGGAGGCGTAGTGCTGCTTTCGGGGTCTGCAGCGAGTATTGACGTTAGCGGGGGCGCCAACGGCACAACCCTGAACCCCGGCGTGCCCTACGGAGCCACAAGCGGCAATTCCGGAATCAGTGCAACAAACGTATCGCTGTCCCAGACACCCGGGGTACGTTCAGGCGCGGAGTGTACTCCGGATTTGACGATCGCGAAAAGTCATTCCGGCAACTTTACCCGGGGTGCGACCGGAATTTACACCATCACGGTGAGCAACATCAGCTTGGACGCCGCGTCCAGTGGTGTTGTAACCGTTGCTGATACGTTACCCGCTGGCCTAACTCCGACGGCTGCGTCTGGCACCGGGTGGTCTTGCTCGATTGCCGCACCAACAGTCACCTGTACGCGTGCGGACTCATTGGGAGCAGTGAGCAGCTACCCTGTGATCAATGTTACGGTCGCGGTGGCTCAGGCAGCCGCCGCGACGGTCGTTAACACTGCCACGGTGTCCGGCGGCAACGAGCTGAATGTAGCCAACGACACAGCGTCGGATTCCACGAACGTCGTTTCTAGTTCTGACCTGGCGATTACTAAGTCGGCTTCGCCAAATCCGATAAAGCAAGGAAATACTCTCACTTACACTCTGGTCGTGACTAACAACGGCCCCTCGGACGCAACCAATGTCACAGCTACCGACACCTTGCCCTCGACGGTGTCGTACATCTCCGCAACGCCAACCCAGGGCACCTGTTCGCAAGCAGCTGGAACAGTGACATGCCTTCTGGGCACCATGATCAACGGGGTGTCAGCGACCATCACTATCACGGTCACAGCCGTAACCCCGTCTTCCGCTGTCAATAGCGCGTCGGTTACCGCGGACCAGCCAGATCCTAATTCCGCCAACAACACTGCGACGCAAACTACGTTGATCACATTTCCGACTGCTGTGAAACTGGAGACATTTACCGCCAAAGCGACCGCCGACAGCGTCGTTCTTTCATGGAAGACAGGCGCTGAGCAGAAGAACTTGGGATTCAATCTGTATCGCGAACAGAACGGGGAGCGACTTCGGCTGAATCCTTCCTTGATTGCTGGCTCTGCCCTCACCCTCAGGGCTGGTCTACCGCAGCACGGGGCGAAGACTTACGCCTGGATCGATCGTTTACCGACCGCAACCACTGATCTCTACTGGCTCGAAGACGTGGACTTGGATGGCACGCGGACCTTCCATGGACCAATCTCCTCGCAGGCTGACTTGTCGGCGGCAGAGCCACCCCGGGCCAGGATGATTGCGGAGTTGAATGGCGGTTCCGGTCAGGAATTGGGCACCCCAACAAGCCACGTTCAAGAGCAACCTTCGCCTGTTTCACGAATCACCTCGGGGCAACAGCAAACCCAGTTCCAACTAGCTGCCCAACCAGCGGTAAAAATCTTGATACAGCGTGAGGGATGGTACCGGGTCACGCAGCCCGAATTGGTAGCTGCGGGGTTGCCTGGTTCCGCAGACCCCAGATTCTTGAGACTCTTCGCAGAGGGGATCGAACAGCCGATGCGCATCATCAGAGCGTCGGAAGGATATGGAACTTTCGGCCCGCAGGCGGCAATCGAATTTTATGGACAGCCTCTTGATTCTCCTTACACCGACAAGAGAGTGTACTGGCTCGCAATGGACGACCGTCCTGGTAAGCGAATTCACGAGCAGCCCGCTGCCGAAGAAGGTGGGACTCAACCGCAAAGCTTCCCGCGCACGGTTGAACTAAAGCAGCGGACAACCTACTTCGCTGCGCTGCTCAGAGAGAACACCGATAACTTTTTCGGCGCGCTTGTTTCCTCAACGCCCGTGGATCAGCTCCTTCAGGCGGTTGATGTGGCCTCCTCAGCAGTGGATGACGTCGGCCTCGAGATTGTGCTGCAGGGCGTGACGGCAGGCACGGCGCACGACGTAACCGTGACTGTCAACAGGGCAAATTTGGGTGATCTTAAGTTCACCGGACAGGACGAAGGCAAGATCAGTTTACGAGTCCCTCATAACATCATCCACGAAGGTGCCAACACCGTTACTCTGACCGCCCAGGGGGGCGAAGACGACCTTAGCTTAGTAGACTACATCAAGCTAACTTATCCCCACACCTACGCCGCGGAATCTGACTCTTTGAAGTTCACGGGCGAAGCAGGTGGCCGCGTGGTAGTGAGGGGCTTCCAACGCCCCCCAACGCGTTTGCTGGATATCACCAATCCGGCGGAACCTTTGGCCCTCATTCCACTGATCCGCAGTGAGGGCAGGAACTACACCCTAGAGGCCAAGGTTCCCTCATTCGTCCTGGGCACTCACACTTTGCTCGCGGTGTCGGACACACAGATCCTAAAGGCCGGTGCGATTCACCATTACCCCTCGAGTTGGCACCGCGCACAAGCGGGCGGCGAGGTGGTCATGATTTACGCCCCCGAATTTGCCGGTCAAGTAGGACCGCTGGTCGATCTGCGTCGGAGCCAGGGAAGGTCTGTGGCCTCCATCAATGTTGATGATTTGTACGATGAGTTCAACTTCGGGGAAAGGAACCCGAATGCAATCCGTCACTTCTTAGAGAACGCTACCGTGCAGTGGCAGAATAAGCCGCGATATCTCCTCCTCTTCGGCGGTGCTTCGGTGGATCCGCGCAACTATCTCGGTTTTGGCTTCCTTGATTTCGTGCCGACCAAGATCATCGTGACTTCCGAGCTGAAAACTGCGTCCGATGACTGGTTCTCTGATTTTGCAAACACGGGTGTGGCGCAAATCTCAACGGGTCGACTTCCCGTGCGCACGCAAGATGATGCCAAAACTGTGGTCGCAAAAATTCTCCAATATGAGCGCAATGAAGATCTTGGGGACTGGACCAATCAAGTGCTAATGGTAGCGGACCGGAACGACCCGACTACCAGTTTCACCGACGAGGCCCAGTCCGTGCAGGCGCTACTGCCAAAATCGATAAACGTAACCAATGTTTTCGCAACCGGGCTGGATCCCACGACCGCGGGAGAGGAGATTCGGGCTGCGATCAATAGCGGGAAGCTGATCGTGAATTACATTGGGCATGGTTCGGTAGAAGTCTGGTCGCGCGAAGACCTGCTGGACGACGGTGCCGCCGCATCGTTGACCAACGGCTCACTTCTGCCGGTGTTTCTGATAATGAACTGTCTCAACGGCTTTTTCCACGATGTCTATACTGAAAGTCTTGCTCAGGCTCTGCTGTTTTCGAAGAACGGGGGTGCAGTGGCGGTCTGGGCGTCCTCCGGATTGACGTCACCGGAACCGCAACTGCAGATGGATCAAAACGTGGTGAAGTCACTATTTACTCAACCTTCGCTAGCCCTCGGGGATGCCACAAGACGGGCAAAGTCAGACATTACCGATTCGGACGCTCGCCGTACTTACATTCTGTTCGGCGACCCATTATTACGGTTGAAGCGATCCACTGTGTCCGAAACCGGATCGCAAACCCGAAGACGGTGACCATGGCAAAAGAGATAGTTCCCGATAGTTTCTGGCGTTCATTCGCCACGCCATCGGGTCGCGGTGGGACACCGCTAATGCTCCTCGTTTGCGGGATTCCCGATCAACATCGTCTACGCGGCGCGGGCTGGGGGTGGTGGACTCCGGTTTGCAACCTACGTTTTCGATCCGGGCACACTTGTTGAGGACGAGCGGTCCCGACACATGCGCTATCGCTCCACAGTTTGAGAGCGATTCTCCGTCCTGGTGGTGCTCCATCGGGACGGCCGGATTGGAACCTTCAAGTACTCCGGATCGGAGTGAGCTCCGAATCCGGGCCGGACTTCCGCACCGGACCTGATGCACAGATAGGGAGATTGGGGGATCTGCTCCCGCCGCGACCAGAGGGGATCCAGCACAGCGGGCGAACCGACGCTTTTCGTACCGGATTTTGCGAAACGAAGCCAACCAGAGCCTTGTTTTCAAATAGATGATATTGAGCGCAGATGCCAAGATGCACTTCGCAACATCACGCGCTGCAGCCAGCTCGGTCATCTGCCCTTCCGCGCCCGTCGCATTTTATCCACAGGCTGAACCAATCGCGTTACTTCTGGCAGATCACAGCTCGGTTTAGTTTCTTACATTCGCTTCATTGCAGGAGAACGCCAGCAAGATGGAATGGGTCAAGGCGCGTGACGCTCACTTTCTCGGTCTGCAAACCGCGGTGTTCTGTGTGGCTTGCGAATTGATCAGCGAAAACAACACTCCGTACTGTTTGGCGTGCGGAAGCCAGGCGGTGATCAG
>CATPBJ010000117.1 GCA_955652395.1 uncultured Terriglobales bacterium
CTGACGATGATGGTGTTGCCCACGCTGAAGGTCTCCAACGGCGAGGTCAGCATCACCCGTGTCCGGACCGGACGGGGCAGTTCAATATTGTTGGTGACTTCCAGATTCGTCACCACCGTCATCAGGATCTTGTCCACTTCGCCCTGAGGGGCCAGCAAGCCCGCATTCTGCAGGCGCTCGATCACGTTGTCTTCCGCCTGCTGCTGCCATTCCCGCTGGGCCTGCAGCGGAGAAGCGTCTTGCGCCGTAGGACTCTCATCCTTTACGCTCGAATCCACCAACACCTGGGTGAGCTCGTCTTCCTTGTTGTTCTTTTTCAGGTCATAACCCCAGATTCGGGTTTGCGCCTTGAAGGCCATCTTGTCCTTCGAGCCGGAACTGAAATCTCCTTCTTCGCTGTAGATGTAGGTCGGGACCCAATAGCCCGGAATCAGATTCAGGCGCCAGCTATCCATGTGAAAGAACTGCGCGTTTCGGGGCCGGGGTGCATAAGTACCGTTGAGCCTGACGATATTGAAATCCTGGTCTTCCACCCAGATGCGGCCCAGGAAGCGGCCCTTGCCAGCATCTTTCTTGGGGGTCACGTCGAAGACAATGCAGCGTATGTCGCCCTGAAATTCGCGGTGCACATACTTGAAATCGTAATGGGAGCGGTCAAAATCGTCGCGGTCGGCGAAGATCATCCAGGAAAACCCAACGGGCTTGTATTCGAATTTAAACAGCTTCGTGACTCCGCCCAACATGCGGTTCTGGAAGCTTGAATCCTTCGACAGATAGTCTTGCCGGTCCACCGAATCGCTCAGATCGAGTCGGCCGAAGAAATAGTGGTCCTCACGCGGCGACGGCCCCATCTGCTGATCGAGCTTCAGGTTCTGCAGATAAGTCTCTACCAGTGGGGTGCGCGTCTGCAGGAAGGTGATGAGTGCGTGCTCGCGGAGAATGGCCCGGTCGACCACCTGGTCCATGGTGGTGGGCGCGACGGCAGGGCCGGGCGCGGGCATGATGGCTGCGGGCGGCGCGTTCGTCGGAGCCGGGTTCGATGATTGCTGTGCCGACGGCATCGGCGTCTCGGATGACGTAGCGGGTGCAGTCGTCTGCTGTGCCATCGCGCCGAACGCGATCAGCAGGCAAGCGGTGATCATCCATTTCCAAGTACGCATGACTCAAATCCTCTCTCGTGCTTAGTATGCCAACTGGAAAACGACATGCACAATCGCCGTCGAATCTATCGGCTGATTGTAATGCTGGGCGGGCTTGAATCGCATCTTGTTGGCAGCCGAAATCGCGGCCTCGTCCAGACCGTGACCCAACCCCCGCACTACGCGGTTTACGTGTAATTGCCCGTTTGCCCCGAACAGTACCTCCAACAATACTTCACCTTGCAGCTTGAGCTGTCGAGCTTCCTCAGTGTAAACCGGATTGGGCTTGGAGATGATTTCCACAGGTGTCGTTGCAGGTCCGCTATCCGCCTGTTGTGGCTTGGCCGCGCCTTGGCTGAACTGCTGCGTCGAGAACCCCGCGGTCTGGACGCTAGCTCCACGCCCGTTGCTGCGACCGTCCCCTTGCCCGGCTTGGGCAATTCCATTGCCGAAACCTGCACTGGCAATGGTGCCCTTAATGCCCTTAGTCCCGCCCGCACCGTTGCCATTTCCCGCCCCGGACGGCAGATCGAACGAACCGGTGCTGGCGGCCACCAGGTGAGCGTTAGGCTTGCCCTGTCCCGGAATGCCGTTGGGATCGCCAAAACCGCCGGTCTGTACTTTCTGTATCGGAGCATTGACGGTCGGAGTCGCCGAACTGCCGAATTCGCCGGTATGGACAATCAATGTCGGCCGGGCCCCGCCTGTCACCTGCTTCACCACCGAGGGCGTGAAATTGTTGACTTCGATCTTGGGAGGCGCTACGTCCGGTTGCTGCGGGCGTGGCCTGCGCATCTCCCGCGGTACGGTCAGCTTGGGAGTCTCAAAAACCGGAGCCTTGGGCAGCAGCTTCGCCCGCAAGGGGCGCGGCGTCCTCACCTTCAGCGGCTTAGGCTGCAAGCTCGGCATCGGGATCAATTCGGTGACGTGATACTGCCGCTTGATGTTTAGGCTGTCCGGCCAGATCCAGCCGATGTTAACCATCACTATCAGCAGAAATATCAAGAAGCTGTAACTGGCCGCCAGCGCGCGCCGATCCAGTTTGCGCTCTGGCAGAATCCCTAGTTGATAGCCTACAGGCGTAGCCATGCAATGAACTCCAAAATAGGACCCGAGCCTGGGGGGAATGCACCGGGTGGAAGCTTTAAGCTACGGGAGAAAACAGGAAGGGTAAACGTGCCCTGCGTGGGTGTCCTTCAGTAACCGACGTAATGCCCCCACTCTAAACTCTGGCAATTCAGTGGTGGGATTTCAGGCATTCGACCTACGCCGCCGGGCAAAACCATAAAAAACAGGGATGCCGGCCAGAATCACCAGGCAACCGATGGCGGAATTGGGGTAATTGTCCCTGAAGGTAAAGTACAGCAACACCGCGGACGCCAGAACAAACAGAATAGGAACAACGGGATATCCCCAGACTCGATACGGCCGGACGGCTTGCGGGTCGCGCCTCCGAAACACGAATACCGTGGTGCCCGCGATCATGTAGAAGAGCCATTCGGCGAAAATCGCCAGCGAGAAAAACTGGCGAAAACTCCCCCCCAAGAGCAGTAGGACGACTGCGAGCACGGCCTGCACAACAATCGCCACCGAAGGGGTGCGGAAGCGGGGATGGACTTCCGCCAGCGCCGAAAAGAAATACCGGTCCCGGGCCACGGCGTATGGCACGCGCGCGCCACTCATGACGGTGCCATTCATGGCCACGAGCATCGAAAGCGCCATGCCGGCTGACACCATGCCCGCCCCGAGTCCTCGCAGCACGACTGCCATGGCATCTGAAGCCGGCCGCGGTGAAACCGCAATAGCCCCAGCCGGCAGTACATACTGCACCGCCGCATTCACCAGCATGTACAGGACGCCCACCAGAGCCACTCCGAAGATCAAAGCTCGCGGAATGTTGCGTTCCGGATTGCTGATTTCTCCCGATACCATGTTCAGGTCGTTCCACCCGTCGTAGGCCCACAGCGCGGCCACCAGCGCAGCCATGAATCCAGCCATCCCACCTTTGGCGCCAGTAAAACTGCCCGCGAAATTCTGCCAATTCCCCCCGCTGTAGCTGAAACCGACCACTACGATGCTGAGAATGATGGCAACTTTCACGAAGGTGAATACCAGCTGAAAGTCACCAGCCTTCTTGATCCCGATGTAATTGAGAATGGAAATCAACGTAGCGGCCGCGATTGCCACCAGTTGTCCGTACGTAATCGGAAGAGGGCGAGAAACAGAGTCACGGGCGAAGAAGCTCAGGGCAGGGAAGTTTCCCAGCACGCGCACGAAACCGATAGCCAGCGTGGCAATCGAGGCCGGCTTGGCGATGAGAAACCAGGTCCAGGCATAGAGAAACCCAGCCAGCGGCCCATAGCCGTCACGAATGTAGACATACTCGCCGCCTGCTTGCGGCTTCATGGCGCCGAGCTCGGCGTAGGTCAGTGCTCCAAAAAAAGACAGCATTCCGCCCACCAGCCAAGCCAGGTAGACCAGCTTCGCCGACCCGGCGGCCTGCATCATCTCGGCTGGCACCAGAAAGATTCCGCTGCCGATGATGGTGCCGACCACAATCGCACTGGCATGGCTCAAACGGAGATCGCGTGCAAGTTCCGGGGAACGGGTCATAACGGGAGGGGAAAGTATATACGGTGGGAACAATCGGATTTAAACGAGGCCTCCTTTTGCGACCTTTGCGGAATCCTTGGCGCTCTTTGCGGTTAAGGCTTTTTCCCCACCACCCAGCTAACTGCATACCCAACCGCGAACGTCACCACGGTCCCAATCGCCACGTACCAGGTCCAGGGCACCCTCGTATCCAGCCAGAGGTAGATCTCAGTCACGAACCCAAACAACATTCCCACCATTGCGCCGGACTGGTTGGCCCGCCGGGTCAGCACGCCGAGCAGAAAGACTCCAAGCAACGCGCCGTAGGCCACCGACGCGATCTGCAGTCCCACCTCGATGACACGTCCCAGCTTGTGGAGCGACAGCACCGCTAGCCCGAACAGCAGCAGTGCCCACAACAACGTTGCGACACGTGAGAGCCGAATCTTGCGGCGTTCGTCGGTCCGAGGATGCCGTTGCAGGTAGAAATCGATGATCGAAGTGGAAGAAAGCGAGTTGAGGGCAGCGCTCAGGTTCGACATGGCCGCTGCCAGAATCGCCGCAATCAGCAATCCCGAAATTCCATGCGGCATCTGGCTGACGATAAAAGTTGGGAAGATCCTGTCCGCTCGGCCGAAATTTGCCGAAGGCACGCGATAAAACGCGAACAGCATGACGCCCACGATCAGGAATAGAGCAAACTGGAACAGAATCGCTGCTCCGCTCGACAACAGCGCGGTCATAGACTGCCGCTGGTTCCGGGCCGCCAAAAGGCGCTGCACAATTAATTGATCGGTTCCGTGACTGGCCGTGGTCAGGAAAGCTCCGCCGATCAATCCGGCCCAGAATGTATACGGCTTCCAAAAGTCGGGTGTGAAGTCGAAAACCTGCAGCTTGCCCGCGCTCGCTGCCAATTGATGAATCGCCAGCCAGCCCCCGGGCACGAGATGCAAAATCGTGAACAGACCCACCAGCGTTCCACCGACGTAGATCATGGTCTGCACCACGTCGGTCCAAATCACCGCCGCCAGCCCACCCTCGAAGGTATAGACGAGCGTCAACGCAGTAATGATTGCGATGGAGGCGACTTCGCCGGTCCCCAGCGCGATGGCGACCACGATCGAAACCGCGTACACCCGCACTCCTTCGGCCGCGGCCCGCGTCACCAGGAAGAGGCCGGCAGTCAGCGAACGCAGCTTTTTGCCGAAGCGGCGTTCAATCAGTTCGTACGCGGTATACAGATCGCCACGGAAATAGTGGGGCAGCAGAACAAAACTGATGATGAAGCGCCCCACCACATATCCGAGCACGACCTGCAGAAACGTAAGATTCGTGTCATAAGCCAGGCCGGGAATGCTGATGATGGTCAGCGTGCTGGTTTCGGCCGCTACGATGGAAAGCGCAATCGCCCACCATGGAATATTCCGGTCTGCAAGGAAATAGTCGCGCAAGGTGCGCTGCCTTTTGCGGAAGCGCAATCCGAATAGAGTGATCCCCGCCAGATATAGCGCGATGATGGTGAGGTCGAGCTTGTCCAGAACCATACTGTAGCGCCGGCGTCCCGCCGGCTGTCGCGAGGGCATCCCGGCCCTCGCTGCGTGGTGCCATCCCAGAGTAGCGGGCTTTAACGACAAGATTCCGGCGATCTGCTGCGAGGTACCTACGTCGTCAAGCTCAATGTTTCTTTCGAAGATGTCATGAATCGTTGGTACTTCGGTGTCAGGTGAGCAAACGGACTCTTATGGTAGAACTACGCTCGTGCCCATCTTCCTCGGGATCGACGGCGGCGGCAGCAAGACTTCCTGCCTGATCGGCGACGAAACTTCAATCTTGGGCACAGGCACAGCCGCTGGCAGCAACGTGGTCCGGGTTGGTGAAGCGCAGGCGCGGGAGTCGCTGGATACCGCCATTCATCAAGCCTGCACGGTTGCCAATCTCAATCCGTCGCAGATAAACGAAGTCTGCGTGGGCCTGGCGGGCGCAGCCCGGCCGGAGATCGGCGAGCTGGTGACAGGCATTATTTCGGAAGTGATTCGGAATGAAATCAAGCCTGCTGAAATCAAAGTTGTTGGAGACATGGTGATCGCACTCGAAGCCGCTTTCGGCAACGGGCCGGGCGTGATCGTGATCGCCGGCACCGGCTCCATTGCCTATGGGCGCAACCGCGAAGGTCAGATCGCGCGCGCCGGCGGTTGGGGGTTCGCCATATCAGACGAGGGATCCGGTCACTGGATCGGACGTGCCGCGGTGGCCGCCGCCATGCGTGCCTGGGATGAGGATAAAGACGAGAACACTCTCCTGCTCGCTGGCTTGATGAAATCCTGGCGGCTTGGAACTCGCGAACAGTTCGTGCTCGCTGCAAATGCCACCCCGCCGCCGGATTTCGCCGCCCTGTTTCCAACCGTGGTTACTCTGGCAGATTCCGGCGATCGTAGCGCGCGTGACATTCTCACTCAGGCTGGTACCGAACTGGCGAAGCTGTCGGGTCCCGTAATCAGGCGTCTGTTTCCGAACTCTGGGGCTGTCCCGGTGGCCATGTCCGGCGGTGTCTTCGATAGTTCCGCGCTGGTGCGTCAGGTTTTCTACAATAATCTTCGTTCCGGGAATCCAGACGCGATCCTCAACCCCGGCGTGATTGAGCCAGTTCGGGGCGCACTGGAGCTGGCCCGCAAGGGCGCGGCGAAATAGCCTTTGGGTTGAGCACCCCTTTACCGCTGCATTCGGTACGCGACCATACGATGTCTTTCGACGAACTAATTGCGGCCCGCAGTGCACCCGTTCCCGAAGCTTTCGCTACTCCTCTGCACGAATCCGTCCGCAGCACGTCTCCGGAAGTGCTGGCCGAAGCGACATCTGACCCTGCGCTTACCGAAGATCTTGCCCTGGTCCATTTGAACCAGAGCGATTTGCCCACGCATCTGATCGATCGCCTGAGC
>CATPBJ010000118.1 GCA_955652395.1 uncultured Terriglobales bacterium
CCGTCGGCCAGAAACCCACGTATGGCCCGCTGCTCATCATTAGCAGCGACGCGGACCCGGTGGTGAGGACAGGTATGACGGCACGGGCGGTCGCGCGCTTGTGTAAACAGCGCGACGCGCTGCAATTCCACAAATACCAAAGCGCCGAATTTGCACGCGCGTTGGGAGACTCTGTGAGGAACCAACTGACCTGGATTCAGGCACGCTTTGCTGGACGGTCCGCGTCCAGCAATTGTCATTGAGCAGTGTGCAGGTTAGATTCGGCTGGTGCAGAGGAGTGGGGGCAGGAACAGGAGCTACGCGGCTACTTATCGCCTAGGACGAAGTTGATGACGGCGGTTTCGTCCGGGCTCACCGTAACCTGTTTCTCCCAGGTTTTCGGATCTGAGAAGACCGGACGCCGAATCTTGCGCTCGGTCAGAACGTCGAAGGCAGCTTCCTCACGAGTAAGCTTCCAGCCCTCGTGCCAGGCCACGATCTCGTATCGACCAGGCGGCACATCCGTCAGCTCGAACCTTCCGTTCTCATCGGTGACAGCATAGTAGGGATGGGGCACCACTATAAGCTCCGCATTCATCCAGGCGTGACCGCCATTACATCTCAAGTTGACCAGACCTACAGTCGGCATGGTGCGCGTAACGGTCTGATTAGTGAAGGGGAATGGCAAATTGTAAGTGGCTGCGCCATCCATGTGAACCGTGTGCAGCACTGCGTCCGAGCTCTTTAGCTGAAGCGGGCCCTTCTCGGGCACTAACAAGATGTGGGGCTCGTAGCGGCATTGCTTCTGGTCAAGGAAGCGCCTGGGTTCGGGGATGTCCATCGCTTTGCCGCGGGAAATGTCCTTGAGGAATACCACGGTATTTGCGACACCGTTCTCAGGGCCAACGATCAATCGCTCCAGATCGCGAGTCTTGTGCGACTCCGGATCGCAAACCTGAGGATCCTTATCGATGGGAAATGCGGTAGCGCGGGGCAATGGGCCAGACCACCTGACTGTACCTGCTATCGTCCCGGTCTGGGTGAGCGAAACGACCTGGTAGCTGCTCTGAGCTGCGGCTCCCGCCGCGAAAGTGAGACCTAATAAGGAAGCGGCGATTTTGACTGCTCGAAACATTAATTAATTTCTTCCGATCTCCAAATGCTATCCCCACTCTGCAACATTACAAGTCACCGAGGTAACGTTCGTGTTTGCAGGAAGGAGACCGTATGACCAGCAGCGGATCACCAAGTGTAGTCATGCGCTGAGGATCAGGTCCCGACGGTGGGCGCTTTGATGTGCACGAATCGCGGGTCTATTTTCGAAGAGCCAGTCCATCTTGCCTGTTCACAAATGGAAGAATGTGTAAGCCCTTAGCAGGGGACAATTCGCCGCCGAGCACATCGATAGGTGACGGCAGCAAACCAAGAACCATTGACCTTTGGGTTATGAGTGCCAACCATCAACGAAGTCTAAAGAACTTACGCGGCGCAAAGAGTGACGTAACGTTCTTTGCCAAGAACCAGTTGAAAATCGCAATGGCCCCTGTGTTGCCCTCGCGCTCTCAAGGTATTGGAGAACTTCCCATCCTTCCAGTCCGAAGCGCAACCCCTGCGGATCACGGCAGATTCAGAACCTACCAAACCCTGGTTCGTCAGTTGGGACCTCTGCCGCTCCCCCCAGACGGATCACATCGGCGATCGCTACTTCGAGGTCTGGGCGACCTAAGACTTATAAATGCCCGGTATTGGGTTAAGAGTCAGCATACCAACGTGGACAAATCAGCTCAGGCTTTGCGGCAGGAAGCCTTCTGGGGATTAAACATGAATTGTCGGATATGATGAAACGCTGCGCGTAGAGACGGCCAGGATCCGGCACAGCCCCTTTTCGACGGTACAAATGTCTTGTGACAGTCAATCTACAAGTACATTTAGGGGTTACCTTAGAGTCTTGTCGCTTGCCCTTAGTTCAAGCACCCTGAAAGAGTGAACCTCCACCATGACAAGCCTAGAAGGTATTGAAGGGGTGCTGCTCGGAAGAAGCTGCACTATCGAACGGCTTTGTGCAGAGCTCGCCAAGCTATTTGGCGTGCGCCCAACCGAGGTTGGAATGCTTCGCGTAGACGGAGATCTGCTTAGGTTTCTTTACCCCGCTGAGCTGCAGTCAGCCGGGTCTATTCCGCTCTCCGGCTCCGCCGTGGCTGCCAGAACGGCGGTGACAAAGAAGGCAGAGCTGTTCAACAACTTTGCGAATGTACCGCACCGTACCATCTTCGAGTCGGTCAAGTTGAAGGATCAGGAATCAGAAAACGACGACCAACCGAGAATCCAGAAACTCATGTCGGTGCCAATCCTAGGAGCGCAAGATGAGGTTTTGGGTGTGGTCCAGATTTCGCGGAAAGGAGTCAGCCCTGGCGCGGCGGGACCCGATTTTACCAGCGAGGAACTTCAAGAATTGGAGCGTACCGCACGCAGAGTCGCAACCCTCATGCCGGAGATCCTACTCACCGACCCCAAGAAGCCTCTCCACAGACTCAAATTCCACAATCAGCAGAAGAGAAAACCTACAGACGTCCGCAGTTGAGGCAAGCAGGAGCGATCGCGAACGCGTCGCCCATGCAACGCCCCCACCCTCTATACATGAGTCTTCAGTCGGCCCGCATGATGGACACCTACAACCGGGTCCATCCGCACGCGAAGCGGGCAACCTGGAAGAAGGCGCGCCGGGCACGTCAGACTCGGCTCGACTTATGTCGCGGCACGCACAAGCGCGATCACAAGTGTGCCGCTCCCTTCCACAGCCGCAAACTTACACTCGTGTCTGAGCAGGAAGGAGGATGCAGACGTATTGAGCGTCACATCCGCACGCACGCGTGTGGTTACTGATGTAAGGTTACGAGAAATCTGTGTGACGGTAAGCTGTCTGTGACATAACGCGCCTTGCGGAGCGCCCTCCGCTTTGTAGGAGTTTGTTCAATGGAAACACTGGTCGCAGAGCGACAATCCGAAATCGCGCCCGAGCGAATCGAGGAGAAAATCCACGCGCTTGACTGGCGTGATCTCCAGCTCTGGGGTATCGGATTTGTAGTCTTGGTTGTTCTGGCCGGAGGGTTCATGGCTCTGGTCATGCCACAGATGCTCGGGCACATCAGCGCTGTCGTCGCGCGCCAGGAGAGCATCGCGCAGCTCATTTTCGGACTGACAGCCTTGCTCATCCTATTGAATGTGTATTTGTTTCAGCAACGGCTGGTGCTGCTGCGGACGAGACGCGAGTTAATCGTCCAATTACAAACTGCAGAGCGAACGGCGCGCACGGACGCCCTGACAGGAATATTCAACCGTCGTTATATGGAAGAAGCTCTGGCGAGGGAGGTAGCACGAACGGAGAGGCACCACGGCAAGCTATCCGTGATGCTGGCCGATGTCGACGGGTTCAAAAATTTCAACACCAGATTCGGCCATTTGACCGGAGATCGTGTTCTGGTCGACGTCGCGACCCTGCTTCAAAAGAATTTTCGCGCCGCGGACCTCGTCACCCGTTATGGAGGCGATGAGTTCCTGGTCATTATGCCGGATACCGATCTGGCTCAGGCCGAAATCGCCGTACACCGGCTCCGGTGGTGGCTGGAGAGGTTGAACAGCAGCGAGCAGCGAGAATACGAGTTAGCGCTTAGTTGTGGCGTAGCTGCCTACAAACCTGGGACAACGGCGCAGGATGTCATCAAGGCAGCTGATGCAGAACTGTACGCGCAGAAAGCAAGGCGGGGCGAAGCGCTTCCGCAGTAGCTCAATTATGAACTCACAATTTCTAAAGCCTGAAACTCAGCCCGGCGATGCCGGTGTAATGCACGACTCGATTGCAGCGACGTTATTGCGCCAGCCTACGATTGACCATCTGTTGTGATTGCCCTTGTGCTCGAATATCAGGTTGCTTGGAGAAAAAGGGAGGGCTGCCGCTAATGGCCAAGCACAGAGGCGCTTTCAACCCGAAAGCTTTTCTTTCAACCACCGGTGTGGGACGGCAGATGATGTCTTTTCGGAAGAGACAAACGCCCGCGCCCAAACGGTGCGAAGCCACCTCTCGGATTGTGGAAGAGTTGCCCGTCACCTTCAATGATGAAAAGCGGCCAACGAGTTTCACTTCAAAACCGGCCAGCGAAAGACGCTAGCACATGGTTCAGGCTTACTTCTTCAGTTCCGCATACCAATTGAGAATGACGGATCAGGAATCGCTGTCCGCTCCGATCCACGTCGTAGATAACCTGTTCCGAAGTTGCGACGATTTCCCGCGGGTTGGCCTGGAACAGCGCTGCCGGCGAGCCTGCGTCGAAACTCGCGCCCGTTTTCATCGGCACCGCCATGATCTTCATGTCGGGCGAAAGATAAAACAGCTCTTTGGCTTCGCCCGGCCACCGCGGCTGTTCCCCTCCGCTCGTGGATACTTGCCATTTGCCCCGTGCCCCAGCGAAAAAATGTCGCTGCGCCCGTCCACTTCTTTACCTTCCACTTGCTCCGGTGACATGTACTGAAACGTCCCAACAATCGTGCCTTGTTGCGTAAGTGGCGACGCGGGTATTGCGGCGCCGGTCAGCGTAGCGAAA
>CATPBJ010000119.1 GCA_955652395.1 uncultured Terriglobales bacterium
CCAACACCATTGAATATGCATAAACGCCTCCCCACCGGGCGGCTTCCTTCAAACAGCTGTATCGGACGCGCCCCACCAGCACCCGGCCTACCTGCACTCTTACTGTGGGGCGCATCCGATACAGCACTAGCGTTTCGGGATAGTTTCCGGATCGCCGACGGACGGATTTGGCCGAACAGCACTTCTACGGGTTGGGGCGTTACCCGGCCAAATCCAGGCATTACTCAATCGCGGTAGTTCCAAAGGGTGGCGCCTGTCCACCTCGTAAGTAGCCAATGAGGCGGGTCACTTCTGCAACAACTACGCCGAGTCTGTCATGCTGGACTCCGTGTCCGGAGCCGCGTGGCGATCACCCGCCAACTCAGCGGTGAAAGCGACTTTGACGTCTCCTGCTCTCGTGCCCACACCGGCAGTTCAGCTATGGCATCCCGCCGTCATGCCTTCCCTTCGCCGTCAGGAGCCTGCGAGATGATCAGCAGAGGTACGTCGCCGAAGCTCGTAAGCCGTGCCGCCAGCTTGCACGTAGTCTCGAAATAAATGTCGGCATCCTCGCCGCCCACCTATTCCGGTCGGCACATCTCGGCATCGTACTGGTCGGCCAGATACTACTTCCCTAGTCAGATCCGCTGCTTGCTGATTCAGTTGTCATCTCTTCCGCAGAGTGCGTCCTTGCTAAGAGAATGTAGATTTTCGGCGGTCCGGAACGGTTGATTGGACATTTTTGACTTGAAAAAGCTATTTTTGTGTTTACTCTATGCACCACTGGGTGACGAATCTATGTCGGCAAGTTCAACCAGAGACGGGCAACGCCTCGGCGGGACGATGCGGCGGGATGCGTGGTGGCTCGAGCTATTGCCGGTTATAGTTCTGCTCGGCGCATTCGGAATTTATGCGACTCTGCGGGCCTTCGAAGGGACGTATTACGAGTGGGGGCCGTATCTTTCTCCCTTTTATTCTCCTCTGATTGATCCTCGTCATCGGTGGTGGCCGTTCTCTCCGGCGCTCCTGATTCTGATTTGGCCTTTGGGCTTTCGGGTCACGTGCTACTACTATCGAAAGGCCTACTACCGGGCTTTTTTCCTCGATCCGCCCGCCTGTGCCGTTAGCGAAGGCGTCAAACGCTACCGGGGAGAGACTGCCTTTCCGTTTGTTCTTCAAAACCTGCACCGCTACTTTCTGTATGTGGCATTCGTCTTCCTCATCTTTTTATGGCACGACGCGTTCCACGCTTTCTTTTTTGACGGACGCATGGGAGTGGGAGTTGGCACGCTTGTTCTGCTCTTCAATGTCATCCTTCTTACGGTTTATGCCTTGTCTTGCCACTCTCTGCGCCACCTTTCAGGAGGAAAGCTTGACTGCTTTTCTTGCGTAACCTTCGCTGCGCCGCGCCACACGGCCTGGCGATGGTTGAGCATCCTAAACGAGCGTCACATGCTGTATGCCTGGATCAGCCTGATTACGGTGGGTCTGACGGATCTTTACGTTCGGCTGGTTGCCAGCGGCGCAGTTAGAGATCTGAGGCTGTTGTGACCACGGAATACGAAATCCACGACCACGATGTGTTGATCATAGGCGCCGGTGGCGCGGGGCTGCGAGCGGCCCTAGGAGCCCTGTCGCAAGGTGCGAAGGTGGGAGTGGTATGCAAATCGCTCCTTGGCAAGGCGCATACCGTCATGGCGGAGGGTGGAATCGCTGCGGCGATGGCCAATGTGGACCCCGCTGACGACTGGCGCACTCATTTTCGCGACACCATGCGCGGTGGCAAATTGCTTAACAACTGGCGCATGGCTCAAATTCATGCCCATGAAGCCCCCGACCGCGTGCGAGAGCTTGAACAGTGGGGAGCGCTTTTTGATCGTACGCCGGACGGACAGATCCTGCAGCGTGCTTTCGGTGGTCACACCTTTCGCCGGCTGTGTCATGTGGGCGATCGCACTGGTCTAGAGATGATCCGCACGCTGCAAGACCGAGGCGTGCAATTGGGGATCGACGTGTACATGGAGTGCACGATCACCCGCTTGCTGAAAGATGGCGATCGCGTAGCTGGGGCATTCGGTTACTGGCGCGAACAGGGCCGATTCGCGCTGTTTCGAGCCAAGTCGATTGTCATTGCCACAGGGGGGATTGGCAAGGCTTGGAAAATCACCTCCAATTCGTGGGAGTACACCGGCGACGGAATGGCGCTGGCCTACGACGCAGGGGCCGAACTGATGGATATGGAGTTTGTGCAATTCCATCCCACCGGCATGGTTTGGCCTCCCGGAGTGCAGGGGATTCTCGTCACCGAGGCGGTCCGCGGCGAGGGAGGTGTTCTTCGCAACAAATTGGGCAAGCGCTTCATGGAGCAGTACGATCCCAAAAAGATGGAGCTTTCCACCCGCGACGTGGTCGCGCGCGCGATCTATACGGAGGTGCGCGAGGGCCGCGGTACAGAACACGCCGGCGCATATCTCGATATCTCGCAGAAGCCCGCCGACTACGTGAAGAAAAAGCTGCCGAGCATGTATCACCAATTCAAGGAACTCGCGGACGTCGACATTACCAAAGGGCCGATGGAAGTGGGACCGACCTGCCATTACATGATGGGAGGTATTCGCGTCGACGCGGAAACTGCAAAATCGTCCGTGCGGGGACTCTTTGCCGCAGGCGAGGCAGCAGCCGGGCTCCACGGCGCAAACCGGTTGGGCGGGAATTCTCTCTCGGATCTACTCGTTTTCGGTCATCGCGCAGGTTTGGCCGCCGCCGAGCATGCCAAGGCTGTTCGAGCTACACCCATTGATTCTGCGCAGGTCGCAGAGGCAGCACGCGAGATTCTGGCTCCCTTCGAGCGCAAAGCCGGAGAGAGTCCTTATACGATTCATCGCGATTTGCAGGAAACCATGCAGAGTCTGGTGGGCATCTTTCGTGACCAGGCGGATCTCATTCGAGCGTTGGAAGATCTAGAGAAACTGAAGGACCGCGCCGAACACGTGAGCGTCGAAGGTTCGCGATTGTTTAATCCCGCCTGGCACCTCACCCAGGACCTGAGGTCGATGCTGACGGTTTCCGAGGCAGTCACCCGGAGCGCGCTTGCTCGTCAGGAAAGCCGTGGAGCTCACAGCCGGATTGACTATCCCGGACTCGACGCCGTCTGGGGAACGAAAAACAGTGTGGTCGTCCGCAAGGGAGACACGATGACGCTTCACCAGTCCCCGGTGCCGGAAATGCCCAGCGACCTGAGGCAACTGGTTGCGGAAGAGAAATAAGAAAAGAGAAATGGCGGGGAGGATCGCAAATGGCGGAAGCAATCTTTGAGCTGTTCCGGGGCAACCGCGAAGGTGGGCAGCCCGCCACGTACCGCGTCCCGATTGCACCGGGGATGGTCGTGCTGGACGCACTTCTTTACATCCAGGCGCACCTGGCGTTCGATCTAGCCGTGCGCTGGAATTGCAAGGCGGGCAAGTGTGGCTCGTGTTCGGCAGAGGTCAACGGCCGGCCTCGTCTCACTTGCAAAACCCGTATGGATTCGCTTCCCCTGGAAAAGCCCATCACGGTTCACCCGATGAAGGCGTTTCCTGTGATCAAAGATCTGGTCACCGATGTTTCCTGGAACTACCGGGTGAACAAGAAAATTCCACCATTCGAACCTCGACCGGGCTCCGAGTGGAAAATGTACCAGGAGGACGTGGACCGGGTGCAGGAGTTTCGTAAGTGCATTGAATGTTTCTTATGCCAGAATGTGTGCCATGTTCTCCGTGAGCATGACAAAGTGGAGCAGTTCGCGGGGCCGCGGTTTTTCGTGCGGGTGGCGGCGCTCGAAATGCATCCTCTCGACTCGAAGTCCCGCACCCGAATGCTGAAGGACGAGCTCGGTATCGGCCTGTGCAACATCACCAAGTGCTGCACCGAAGTCTGCCCCGAGGAGATCCACATCACGGACAATGCGATCATTCCGCTGAAGGAGCGCATCGTCGATGAATTCTATGATCCGGTGCTCATGCTGGTTCGGAAGATTCGAGGCGCCAAACAGGAACTGAGCTGATGGTAAAGGAGGTCCCATGGAATTCAAGTTGAAGACCATCTCGAAGGCCGGTGTTCCGGAAGCCATCTCCAAAGCAGAGCTCTACCGCTCACTCAACGAACCGGAAGAGGCGGAATCGATCTGCCGGGACATTCTCGCCGTCGAACCCGAGCATCAACTGGCGCTGCGCTTGTTGGGCCTCGCCATCACCGACCAGTTCTGCGGGGACGCATCAGATCGTTATGGGGAAGTAGAAGGTCTTTTCCTAAGACTCGTCGAACGCTACGAACGCCTGTATTACACAGGTCTCCTGCACGAACGGCGAGCCAGGGCACAAATGCACGTGGGGCGCTCTCCGCATATGCTTACTCCCCTTTTTGAGGAGGCAATGCGCTGCTTCGCGGAGGCCGAAACCATTCGTCCTCCGGGCAACGACGATGCGATTCTTCGCTGGAACCGTTGCGCGCGGCTGCTGCAAAGCCATCCTGGTTTTCGTGAAGAGTGGGAGCCTGAAGCATTCGACGCTGACAGCTCGCCGATCTGAATTTATGTCTTGACTGTTCTACTGTGCTGACGCGGCGGATATTCGGTGGCTCCCTCCTCATAATTAAATGGTCTGGCCGATCAAATCGAAGGGTTCCACCCTCGGCGCGCAATCCTAGGGTTGGAGGATGGCCAAGTCAATGAGAAGTGCCAGTTTAAAATCTCCATTTTCAGGTTCGCACAGACGGGCCAGTCGCGCCGTCTACATGCTAGTATGGCGGCCCGTGGGCGAGGTGCTCCATGAAACTCGTTGACACGATTGAATTGGTGCTGAAGAGTAAGGGCGATAACAGAGTTCTATCTGTAACGCCGGACGTGTCCGTGTATGACGCAATCGAGAAGATGGCAGACGAGGGCGTAGGTGCGTTGCTCGTTATATCAGAAAACCAACTCGTCGGCATCCTGTCGGAACGTGACTACGCCCGCAAAGTGATCCTTAAGGGCCGCTCCTCGAAGAAGACTCTGGTCCATCAGATCATGACCAGCCCGGTGATCTTCGTGACTCGGCAAAATACTGTGGACGAGTGCATGGCCATCATGACCAAGCACCATTTTCGCCATCTTCCCGTCGTGGATGGAGGCGCGGTGGTGGGGGTGGTGTCTATTGGGGATCTGGTGAAGTGGATCATCTCGGGCCAGACACAGACAATTCAGGAACTCGAAGGCTACATTACAGGAAAATATCCTGGCTGAAACTACGCCTTAGCCAAGAGGCCGTTCCACATTTTATTTCCCGGGTTCGGGCAAATGGGACCCATACAGGAAATGCCACCGGCCTGGCGCTAAGCTTAAACTGGGGCAGCCCTTCCCTAGTGTGGCCCACGAGGTGCGATCTCCGCGTATACGAGGAGTAAGCTGTTTGGTAGTTTTTAGGCGACTTCTGCGGTCACGACAGCGGCAGCGGGTTTTCGGGCGTTTACTGTTGCGATCACGGCGGTGCCGTGTTCGGTTGATTGAATCTCCAACAGACCTCCCAGCTGCGCTATGCGTTCTCTCATCCCACGAAGGCCTACACCAGCGGGGCCTGAAGAATTAGGAGCGTTTGTCCAATGGCATGCCCCTACCTGTGTCTCTGATCTCAACTTGAACCCGTCCGTCTTCGTGGGCTATTCGGACAATCGGATTGCGACTACCCGAATGGCGATGGACATTGGTCAGACACTCTTGATGCGGTGCTATCTGGTGAGCGCGGCGCGGCTCAATCAGGTCCAGAATGACGACGCGGATTGGGCGAGGCCGTGGAAACTGATGCCTTGCCAACTCAGGCACGACTATTTTGACTAACTAGCATCCGGTCTGTGGATACTGGCCACTATGGAAAAGCGTAATCTTCGAGTCGTCAAGTGGCTCGGCACTACCCCCGCGGTCGGAGTCTGCACTTTTTGTGATCGTTTGTTTAACGTTCCCATGACGGCGCTGAAGAAGGTCTCTGATGCGCAAGAGAGTCTCCGGGTACAATTCACTGAACACAAGTGCAAGCGTCCGGACGCCAGTTAATCGCTAGGATGATCGTGGAAGGAACGCGAGACTTGATTCTAAACCGGGCCGGAGGCTTGAGTCAGAATTACGACAAGGATCAGAATCAGGATCGCGAAGACTAGCGCCCCGCGCCCAGGAGTATGACTTCGCTCATTACATCGGGCTTCAGTAGGTCTTCACGACGCACAAAAGGTGACCTCCCGAAAGATGGGAGGGGAGGTTGGCACGAGTCACCGCTTCATACCTGCAAAGTAGCAACGCACCTTTGATGCCACTGTGGCTACTGATTGGACGCCGACACCATTGGAGTTGGGAGACCGACACAATAATGTGTCCTCATGGGCTCCAAGAGCTCGGGCCATGGCCTCGCGCAGCTCGGATTGCCGAATGGGTTTCGTCAAATACGCCGCGACTCCCAACTCCTGACAACATGCTGCCTCATCTCGATGGCCCCCCGAAGAATCCGCCGGTTGGTCCGGTTATCATCAACCATCAGACCCTTCACGCCACGCAGGAATTAAGGTTCAGCAGTCGCTTTCGCGAATCCGAGACGCGCTATAAAACGAAACTGACTTCCTTTACCCAGCTCGCTTTCCACCGAAACCTTTCCGCCCATCATTTCCGCGAGACCAGTTGAGATGGTCAATCCCAGGCCGGTTCCGCCATACCTTCTCGTCGTCGAACCGTCCGCCTGGGAAAACGGTGCAAAAATCAATTTCTGCTTCTCCATCGGAATCCCAATCCCGGTGTCTGATACGGCAAAGCGCAAAACGCACAACGCACTCTTGGCCTTCCATGGCCTCGACTTGAGCCTTGAGCGCAACCTCACAACTACTTTGGCTTCGCAAGACGCCGTTTCTGGACCGCGAGCAAGCGCTGATCCGAACTTTCCCTCGGCTTGTGGTCGAGTTGTTGTACAATTGCGACCCAAATTGAAGGGCTCCTTCTCTTCAGCAGCGATCTCCGCCTGTTGGAGGTGAGTGTCTGACCATGATTCTGGCGGGAGACATTGGCGGCACCAAGTGCAACCTGGCTATCTTCCGGGATGCAGAAGGAGCCACCCTTCTGCCGATTTTCCAGCGCCGCTACGCGACCCGAGACTTCTCGCAATTTGAAGATGTGATCGCACTCTTCCGGCGGCACGCGGCGGAGCAAGGCACCGGTTTTGTCGGCGAACGGATCAGCGCGGCGGGGTTTGGTGTCGCGGGCGCTGTGGTTGACGGTCAGCTTCACGCCAACAATTTGCCCTGGGCCCTCAATTCACCAGAGTTGGCGCGCGGGCTCGATGTGAATGTCGAAAACATCGTGCTGCTCAATGATGTGGTCGCGACCGCGTGTAGCCTTGATCGTCTGCCGGCGAAGGATCTCGCGGTTCTGAACCAGGGAGTGCTGCAGCCGAACGCGACCCGGGCGCTTATGGCCGTTGGCACGGGCCTCGGCGAGGCCCTTCTCTTGTGGGATGGCCGGCAGTATCGCGTGTTTCCTTCGGAAGGGGGCTTGGCAGGTTTTGCACCGCGGACGGATCGCGAGATCCAGCTTCTGATTCACTTGAAAAAGAGAATCCCTCAGGTCTGTTGCGAGGACGTTCTTTCCGGGCGAGGTATTCGCGCCATCCACGAATTTCTGGATCCCGCCGTGCGTCATCCATCGTTCGACGGATCCGGCGTCGATCCAGCTCGTGAAATCAGCGAGAAAGCGTGCACGCATTCTTGCCAGGTTTGCATTTCGACCCTGAATCTGTGGACAGAAGCGTACGGTTCCGAAGCGGGAAACCTTGCATTGCGTGCGCTTGCCTTCGGTGGCATTTATGTAGCGGGAGGGATCGCGCCGAAGATTCTTCCCCGGTTGAAGGATGGCACGTTTTTCCGCGCTTTCTGCGACAAGACCTTGCTGTCTCCGGTGCTGGCGCGCATTCCGATCTACGTGGTTCTGAATGAGAGCGCGCCCGTTTGGGGAGCTGCCTATCAGGCGCTGGCAGTGAGCCGGATGCGCCAATTGCCCAATCCGCAACGCAAGGCCTGTTAGTGGTTGGCGAAAAATTCTTTTCACAAACAGGTGGTGCCATCTGGTAGCCATGTAGGTAGTGACTGCTTCGGTTCCGCGTGGCTGGTGCGTTATATACTTGGCGCGGGAGCGTGCATGGCACAGAATGGTCGAAATGGAACTCCGGCCTACCAGAGAATTCGCAGCGTCATCTGGAAGCGCATCGAGGCCGGACAGCTGAAACCTGGCGATGTGGTTGACTCGGAAAGAGAGTTGGCCAGGATCCACCGGGTTAGTCTGATGACCGCCCGCCACGCCCTGACTTCGCTCGAGCGCGAAGGAGTGGTGCAACGCCGGCGCGGCGCCGGCACTTTTGTAGCACCCCCCAAGATCCACTTCAACAAGCTGATGAGCTACTCCGAGCAGATGGCCAGCCGCGGCCTGGTCGCCGGCTCGGAACTTCTGTGCAACAAAATCATCGACTACGAGCCGGAGATCGCGGCCCGGCTTGCGCTGACTCCGAACCACCGCCTGGTAAAGGTGGAGCGCCTGCGGCATGCCGCCAATGAGCCCTTCGCGCTGGAAGTCTGCTATCTGTCAGCGGAGGAGTTTGGCGGCCTGGTGTCCGCGCCTTTGGGAAGAGGTTCCCTGTTTTCTATTCTGGAACGCGACTTCGGAGTCGAACTGGCGCACGCAGACGAAGAAGTGGACGCCACCGCTGCGGATTCTAGAATCGCGGAGCTCCTGGGCGTCCCGCGTGGAACCCCCTTGTTGCGGATCCGCCAGGTTATTTATTCGAGCAAGGGCAAAGCTACCATTTACGTCTTGGGTTTCTACCGGTCCGACCGGCATACCCTGCTGATCCGCAGATTTCGCTAGAAGCGCAGTCCGATCAACATCTCAGTTTTCTTGTGCGCTGCAGCTAGGCGGCTGACCTGTCCTGGCCATATGCTTCCTTCAATTTGGCAATATCAAACTTTTTCATTTTGAGAAACGCTTCGGTCACTCGTGCCAATTTCGTTTCGTCTTTGTCCCTGAGCATCTCGTCCATAACGGTCGGAACAATCTGCCATGAGAGGCCGAACTTGTCTTTCAGCCAGCCGCATTGTTCTGCCTTCCGGTCTGCCGAGAGCTTCGCCCAGAAGTAGTCAATTTCTTCCTGGGTATTGCAGTGCACCATGAACGAAATCGCTTCGTTGAAAGTGAAGTTGTGTCCACGAGCGCTGTCCATGACTGCGAAGCTCTCGCCTTCAAGCGAAACGCCCGCATGCTTTATGGCTCCTTCTTTATCGGGCCCTTCATTTTTGCCGTAGCGAATGACATGGTCAACCTTTGCATTGTGGAATACTGAGGCGTAAAGATTGATCGCCTCTTCTGCTTTTCCACAACGCTCGCCCACAAACATGAGCGTCGGAGTAATCTTCTGTTCGGTTTCGCGCTCACCCATGAACATCACCTGCCACGAAAGCCCGTATCGGTCCTGTGTCCATCCATATCTCTCACTAAATGGATATTCCCCGAGCTCCATGAGCACTGAACCCCCTTTCGAGAGTTCATTCCACAATGCGTCGACTTCATCCTTCGCGTCGCAGGCAACGAGAAACGATACTGCCGGAGTGAACTTGAAAAGTGGACCTGCGCTGATGAACCTGAATTCCTGCCCCAGCAGCTGAATGGTAAGCAGGTCCACCGTGCCTGAAGGAGTGTTGTGAAGCGTTGCCGTGCTCTTAATCTTTGAATCCTTGAAAATGGATGTGTAGAGCTCCGCTGCCTCTTTGGCTTCTGTGTCAAACCATAAATGTGGCGTGATTTTTTGCATGGGGATTTGTACTCCTTTCTGGTTGGATCAAATTGGAAAGATCCGTTATCGCTGCTGAATAGCATGGCGAATATTGGCCAAGCACTCTGTGTAGGCGTGCGTTCGTTAATAATCATCCAGGAGGTTCCAAACTTATCGCGCAGCATCGCGAAGCGGAAAGCGAAGAACGTCTCCTGCATCGGCATGAAGATCTCACCGCCATCCGAAAGCAGAGCGAAAGTACGCTAGGCTTCCTCGATGCTGTTCACCGAAAGAGAAAGATAGACGCTGCGCATCGGCTGAAAGCGTCTTGACGGCACGTCACTTCCCATCAGGTCGGTCTCTCCGATGCTCATACGGGCATACAAGATAGCGTTCTTCTGATCAGGCGGTACGTCTTTCACATTCGGCTGCTGGCCATGGGGCATGATCATCGTTATGTTTCCACCCAAGTGCTTTGCGTAGAAGCGAAACGCTTGTTCGCAATTACCACCATCGTTGCGGTAAGTGTGTAGTTTCATTGTGGTCGTTTCCTGGTACGGTTTCGTCACACATCGCAATCAGAACGCGCGGTCGCCCTCGCGGTATTTAAGCGCAACAATCATGCAATTTGGGCGCCTTCTCGTATTCGTCGTGACGGCGGACAAAATCCATCGTAGTCTTCTCGTTCCGGCCCTTCGGCGCACGATCAAGAATCATCAACGTCCCGATCAACTCCTCCCCACCGCGGGCATAGCTCGAATAGGTGTGAAAGATTTCACCCGTTTGGTCTTTATAGAACGAGCTAATGCCGGGCAATTCCGTGTCCGTCGATGCCGCAGGCACAGGCGTTTCGGTGAAGTTGTATAGGACCGTGCCTTTCTTGAGATCATCATTGGGGAAGGAAACATGGAAGTCGTAGTTGAAGTCGGTCCCGAAGCCGGACACCCAAGGGAATCTCCACCCCATGCGCTTCTTATAAACCTCGATTTCGGCAAGGGGCGCGCGTGACGCGGCAGCGTGACGTCGTGATGTTCGAGATGGGGCAGGGCTCCATCGATGTGATCGGAGAGAAATGAGCAACCGGGACAGCCCGCGTCCCAGCCCGGGCCAAGCATGAAGTGATAAACAATGAGCTGGCTTCGGCCATCGAACAACTCAGCCAAATTCTTCTTGCCTTTGGGAGTGTCGAAGACATAATTCTTCTCAACTTTCACCCAGGGTAAAGCCAAACGCTGGGCGTTGATCTTGTCACGCAGATGGGTAAATTCTTTTTCTTTCAGCAGCAGCGCTTTGCGCGCGGCGAGCCACTCTTCCTGGGATACAACCGGATGATCGTGCATTTTGTCCTCCAAGGGTATAGAATACGTTGATATCAACATTATCGATTTATGTCAAATCGCGCCAAGGTTTCTCATGAAACGACGCTTTTGGTTCGCGACTGTTGTCTCTGCCTTCATGTGCAGCGTGCGGCCCGCGCCCTGGCTAGACGCTTTGACGAAGCGCTGGGATTACTTGACCTCACCAACGGACAATTCTCGTTGCTGATGTCGCTGAATCAGCCAGACCCGCCGACGATGGCAGCTGTGGCATCTTTGCTTGCAATGGACCGCACCACGTTGACTGCTGCATTGAAGCCATTGGAACGGCGTGGATTGGTCAGGGTAACAAGAGGTCCAGCGGATCGGCGTAGCCGATTGATCGCTCTGACGACCAAGGGAATGAAACTATTGACCCGCGCCGTTCCTGTCTGGGAGCGGACCCACGAGGAGGTCGAGCGTCTGCTTCCGGAAGAAGACCCGCACCGCCTTCGGAGTAACTTGCGCGTTCTCTCCCGCGGTGGTTAGAGACTCAAGTCTTCCTCGAGTTCGTGCAGAAGTTCGTGCAGAAGTTCGCTCGCCGTATGAAGAAAAACCTTAAGACGATTCCGACCGAAACCACATGAAGGCTCTCCAGAATCGGAACTGGCCCGGCAATGTCAGAGAACTGGAGAACCTAATCGAGCGGTCGATTGTCCTGACAAAGGGCACGACTCAGTTCGTCAACCTTGCCATCTGCGTTTCGCTACTGCGCTCAGGTTTGGGAGTCCCTCATGCGGTCGACCTTGGCCTACTTCGATAAGGAAGCAGCTTCTGCGATTTCCCTTCTTTCGTCAATCGATTCCGATTCGCAGATTTCGAAGACCGACTCCAGTTGGGTGAGTCTCAATATCTCGCGCACTGGCTCGGTAGGATCCATCAGCTTGAGATAGACACCAGCAGCTTGCAGCGAAAGCAAGGCGCCTATTCCGGCGGCATCGATCGCATGCACCCTCTGGAGATCGAGAATGACTTCCCGCCCATGCTGCTGAACGGCTGCGCACAAAATTGAAGTCTCTTCACCTCGCACAATTCTGCCCTGACACCGCAGGATCACTACGTTACCCAAGTCTCGGACATTGATCGTCAGCACGTTTCAGTCCTCCTGGAACTTCCGCCGCGTGATCAGCAAAGGTGAGGTGCTAAACTATAGGCGAACAAAAAGCGAAGTTCAATCATTATCTTCATCTTCTTTTCAGACTTTCGGCTCAACGGAGGGCGATCGAAATGAACCACAGCGACCTCGGGCGGTTTGACGGAACTTCATCCGTTCCTCGTGAGTCATTTGTTCCCACCTCTCCATCATGCGGTGCCGCCAGTACCAGTGGCGACCTGTTCGGCCGCGGAATCCACCGAAGAGGATCTTGCTAAGAATCAAAAGCCCTGCCGCTTGCCAGAAGTTGATCACGGGCCAGCCGAAAAGAACTGGGGTCAGCCAGTTCCACAGGCGCATGACCACAAAACTTAACAGCGTTATCATCAACGCGGCAATCACCACGAACTTCAACACCCTCACAATCCGATTCCTTTTCATTGCTATGTCCTCACAGTTTCAAGAATTCGTCGTAGATGGCTTGGAGGCGCTGGCGCAGGTGCAGGACGGCGTAATGCTTCCGCGAGAGCAGCGTGTTCTGGCCGACGCCCGTTTGTGCCGCTATTTCTTTGAAGCTGTACCCCATCAGCTCGTGGGCGACAAATACCTCGCGCTGCTCGTCAGGCAACTCGTCCAGTGCGGCGTCCAGCTCCTCCAACAACACGCTTCGTATGTACGCTGCCTCCGGTCCCGCATCGGGCGAGGGAAGCAGGTCGTCCAGCTGGGATAGTTCCGCATCGTCTGTGACTGCTGCGGGCTCGTTCCTTAGCGCCTCCCGCTTTTTCCGGCGGAAGACGTCTATGATCCGATTGCGGGCCACTCGGAACAACCACGCAGTAATTTGCTCGACCGGTTTCATCGTCCGGTACGCTTCCACGAGCTCGAAGAAAACATCTTGCAGGATGTCTTCCGCTTCGCCCTGGTCGACCACCCGTTTCCGAATGAAGTTGCGTAACTTGGCGTACTCGTTATCGACCGCTTCAGAGATCCGCTGGTCTTGCTCCGTCATCGGCCACTGTTTTCTCAGTGCGTCGTCCATCTACAGTTGTAGACGAATGAGCGAGCCCAATATTTTATGGAGAGATATTGGGCTAAAGTGCTGCGGCTAAATTGCTGAAAAGAATGGGGACGCGGAAGAGGCGACCTGAGAAACGGAACACAGGGGTCTTTACGAGTTTTGAACAAACCATTAGCGTATGTCTCTCGCTTCTTGTCATTTTGCAACCTTGGGCGTGCTGGAAGCACGGATCGATTCCGCCGAGGGCGCGAGCACAGCCGGGAGCTACTCCAGCAGAGATATCACACCATGGAAAGCAGACCAGGCTGGGTTGCCTCGAGACTCGGCTTGGATCGGGAAGAGCAGACACAGCCAATGGCGGAACCTACGGTTGCTCGGGTAGCACGGGCAAGGCCGCGATATTTACCGCTGACGGATTGTCCCGCAGCCTAATGTAAAGCAGGGTTCCGTCAGGACGAGGCACGTTTATAGCAGAGTCCGCAAATCCGGCGGGAACCGGAACTGAGTGTTTGAACTCGGAGTCCGAGGCAACGGAACTGATCAGAAAGAGGCTGCTACCGCGGAGGGTGCATGGCTTATCGGGACTCTCCGGACAACGCACTTCCTTCAGAGCGGGAACGCGGACCAGGGTCGCCAGCGGTTGCCAGTCACCCTTCGCCCTGCCATTCAGCGGGCGAAACCGAAGCTGGCCAAAGGCAGAAGGCCCGAAACTCTTCAGCGGATCGAGAGTCGCCACCACGATCTGCGCGTCCTGTGCGATCAAGCTGCCGTCGTCCAAGCTCAGAGAGACGCTGTACGATCCGTCGACAGTGGACACTTCGATTGTCCCGGTGCGCGGAAATGTATCCGGGACTTCTGTTTTCAGGAAAAACGAAAGCTTTCCGTCCTGCGGCAGCTCGTCTTGATTGTCGAGTCGAATCGCGGAAGGTGACGGCCCTGGATGTATGGTCTTGTTGAGCAGCGTGACCTTGGGACGGGGTGGTTCGATAGTAGTGTCAAGGGTCAATACCCGACCATCCTTGAGAGTAACGTGCGCGATGCCTTTGTCGCCGGCATGTAGAGCAGAAATGTCCTTGTCGGTCGACAACCGAAGTTCATCTTTGCCCTCCACGCGGGAGAGTTCCCTCGCAGCAAACTGGATACCGTTCAACTCCAGGCCTCCCACCTCGTCCAGCCGTGTGCCGACCAACGTTCCTTGAGCATCGCCCGCGTTGATAGTGAACTTGTCCAGGTGTGCGGCTTCGTGATAACTCTGGAGTGGTACCTCATCTGGCTTGCCCCCGCCGTGCTGCTTTACTAGCATGGTAATTGTCCCGGGGGTTTCTTCCTTTAGAGGAACCTTGAGTTCCAGCTCATCCGCCGCCGACGAGCTCCACGTTGCTTTAAGCAACTTGCCCTGATCATTCCTCAAGGTAATGGTTTCGACACAAGCGGCAGCGTCAGATTTGAAACGAATGGTGTCCTCACGCCCCACGATCAGCGCACCTTCATCGGCCGGGGCAACAGCCCACTTTGCGGGGTGTGCGTTCTGCAGACGAAAAGATGGGCCTTCAAAGGATTCGAATCCCCAGCTGCCACGGACTGTCCCCTTCACTTCGTTCTCCAACTTGTCGGCCACGACTGTGCGCGTATCGATAGTAAAACCGCCACGGGCGGCATCTGCGATAACTGGCAGATCGGTTCCGTGGCCTGATTTTTCGGGAACATGCAGCACCAGGTCGTGTGCGTAGTCGGTCGAGAAAACAACCGGGGCCCCTTCGGCCGGAAGTGACAACGAAGGTTTTTCCAAGCAAAAGACCTGATTTGCATCGACGGGACGGAGCGGAGGCAGTTGCGCCGCCTCCACTGCCGGCAAACTTACCACCATCACCGACATCGGCTTGCGAAAAGAAGGCGGATTGTTAAGCTTCAGATTCAGCTCATCCAGGTGAGGCAGAGCCAGCGCCGGAATGTACCGATACTCCGGAGTATGGAAATTTTCCATCATCTTTGCCAGATCCATGACCGCACCCACGTACGGGCTGTAGGCTCCCCCGCCAGCCAAGCGGGTGGTGCTGAGCTGCCCAATGAGATCGGGACCGCTGCCGGAAGTGAGCGCTGCGACCATCGACTGGCTGTGGCCATCGTCGAGCACGAGCTGATCTGTGTTTTGTGTCAGACATGCTTCCTGCTGCTGCCGTGGCTTCTGGAAGCAATCGTTGTCTAACTTGATATTGAGGCTGCGGGCTAGGAGCACCGAGCGATCGTGCAAGGTGGTCGCATCGCGGTTGGACATTTCCCTGACTGCGTTCAAATATTTGTCCAGGCGCGACCGGTCCAGGCTGGCTTGATTGAGATCTTGCGATGCGCGGACGAATGCTCCCGGCTTGCCTCGCACGGCGGCCCGCAATGTGGTGAAATCACCGCCGGTTTGAGGCGCGAGAAAAATGAGCGCCTGCTGCGCCCCTTGTGGAACCGTAATCACGATACCTTCCTCGCGCACACGCTTATCCCATGTTTCTGCTCTTGTGAACCAGGCATCTGGCGGGGGGTTGGTAGAGCCGCGCAGGAACACTGTGATCATAAGAAAACGGAGCGTCCCGGCTGCCATGTCAGGATGAATCCAGAGGCGGTCACCGGCTTGCAGGTCCGGCACTCGGGATATGGGCAGAGTTTTCCCCTCTCGGGTCACCCTGACTTCTATCCTGGGCCCGGAAAGATCGAATCCCGCGGTATCAGCCCAAAGCCAACTCGTGCAAAAAAATATGAACGCAAACCGCAAACATTGAACTCGACAAAACATGCTCTTATTGTAAGAGGTTGTGTGCGGTTAGTGGTGTTTACCATCTGTCGACGGTTCGGCCCTCAGCACTAAAATGTAGTCGTGCCGGAGCCATACAGGCCCAATCGAACGGTGCTCATTGTCAGCGCCTGCGGTGTGTATATCGTTGCCCTGACGGGGCGCCGGGAACCTGTCCATAGGCCTTCTCTCGCCCCAGGCATCCACGTCTTCAGAGCTAAGCACGGGGCAATGGTGCCACCTGAGCAACTGCTCTAGGGTCGGCCGGGTTCTTGAGACGAACCTCACAAAGATCTCCGATCAGGTTTCCTGCCCAGCGGTAAATGTTTCCTTCCTTAACTGTTTTACGCATCCGCTGCATGCGGGCACTTCGTTCTTCAGGCTCCATCTCCAGCGAATAACGGATGGCATCAGCTGTGCGTTCGATGTCATATGGATTCACCAGCACCGCATCCCGCAGCTCCCGAGCAGCTCCGGTAAAACGGCTAAGAATCAAAACTCCCTGTTCATCATCGCGCGCCGCGACAAACTCCTTGGCTACTAGGTTCATTCCGTCATGTAAGGACGTGACCAAACAAACGTCTGCAGCCCGGTAGTAGCGCTCAATTTCGGTGTGGCTATGTTGCCGGTTTAGGAAGATGATCGGCTTCCACTTGACCGTCCGAAAGCGCCAGTTGATTCTTTCGGATTCAGCTTCTACGTCGGCAAGGAAGTCGTGATAGCGCTTAATATGCGTCCGGCTTGGGGCACCAATCTGCACGAAGGTGAACTTTTCACGATAGAGGGGATACTTCTCCAACATCCGCTCGATAGCCAGGAAACGCTCCAGAATACCCTTGGTGTAGTCCACGCGATCCACGCCCACTCCGAGGAAGAGGGCCTCGACACCTGCCTCTTGTAGAAGCGATATTCGTTCCATATAAATATTCTGTTCACGGTGCGCTCGTAAGTCGGTGGTGAAGTCCACGCCGATCGGAAATGGCTTCAGTGCGGTACGATGGTCTTCGCGGTTCACGGCAAAGTGTTCCCAGTCGATGCGTGATTCCAGGGTACGATCCACGGTCTGTAGAAAGTTCGTACAGTGCGACTGAATGTGGAACCCGATCAGGTCGGCACCTAGCAGGCCTTCCAGCAACTCGCGTTGCCACGGGCAGATCCCGAAGGTCTCAGGATTGGGCCACGGGATATGCCAAAAAAGGGCCACACGGGCGTCTGGACGCTTTTCTTTCACCAAACGTGGCAATAGCGCAAAGTGGTAGTCCTGGACCAGAAGCACTGGCTGATCTGTGCCAGCCATCTCCTCCAGCACAGCTTTTGCGAACCTTACGTTTGCCTGGCGATAGTGCTCCCAGTCAGACATCCGGAACATCGGTCGGGTGTGGGCAATATGGCAAAGCGGCCAGAGACCTTCGTTGGCGAAGCCGTAGTAGTAGCCCTCTTCTTGTTCTTTGGTTAGCCAGACTCGTCGCAGCGTGTACCTCGGTTCTTCGGGAGGAACACGCAGCCGATCGTGCTCGTCGACCGTTTCCAAGTCTGCATCTCCGCTGCCATGCGCCACCCAAGTCCCGTCACAAGCACACAGCACAGGCTGCAGTGCGGTTACAAGTCCACTGGCGGGAACCACGGCCTGCACCGAGTTACCCCGGCGAATGTGACTGTAAGGCTCGCGGTTGGAAACTACAAATAATTGCCCGCCAGCAAGCTTGCCGCGCACGTGCACTGCGAGCCGCTCTGCTGTCCAGATTGATTCCCCGGCTTCGCGCAATTGCGCCTCTTTCTCCACAGCCGACCGAGCGACCGCCAGACTTTCCGCCAGAGTCTCCATCTCCCTCGCTAGTGGTCGCAACAAATCCAAGTCGGGCATAGCGCTCCGAACGCTGCCAACTCTGGACGTCCGCAGAGATTTCATCCACTGCGCTGCCCGAGCAATAGGCCCGGCAATGCTCCAGCGGACAATCAAGAGCGTGATCAATGCGATCAGAACAACCTGGATCAAGACCCGCAAAAATGTTTCGCGCCACACACGAGCAGTCTGAGCATCGATGTAGTTGGCGTCATGAACGACGATCAGCTCGCCCACAACTTGGTCATTCCGATGGAGCGGAAGTATATAGATATGCTTAGCCTTGCCGGCTCGGCGAAGGAACTGGCTTTCTTTCTTGTTGTCCACGACTACCTGAGGGATCGCGAGTGAGCGGATTTCTACCTGTTGAGCAAGCCCCGCAGACGCGGCAACGGGTTCCAGCTTGGTGTTCAGTACAGCTACTCCAACCAGGTGTTCTCGGTTGCTGAATCGCCCGACAATCTGCTGAAGTTGTTTGAGTGATCTCCCATCAAGGTAGGGCTCGACATTTCCGGCTAAGCTTTCTGCAAGCACTTCCGCCCTAAGCTCCAGTTCTCTCCGTAGTCCCCGCTTCTCTGCGCGAACCTCATAGTATGAGGAAAGCAAAGAGACAAGCGTTACACCCAAAATCAGCGAAACAATCAAGCGAACGCTGAGTAGTCGCACAATACCTCCACTAACAAAGCCGCTTGCCCTATCCAACTTCCTGGTTTCACGGCAACCAACGGTTCTCGGCCGCTCTTTTTCGAATTAGGCCGATGTCTGGCATAGCGTCGAGCCTATTTTTGCGACGAGCGCAAAAGTGCGCGCCCAGAGCTATTGCGATCCAGCTGTGTGCAGCATACTGAATTCAGGGTTTCTGCTGGTGCTGCTTTTCGGACTCCTCAATTGCCTATCGGAACTGCTCGACGGCGGCGACTTGAGGTGCATTCAACGCGTCCTTCGCTGTATACCGCCAGACTGGCGCCGTATCCAGCGGGTCTTCGACTCCGCCCCGATACACTTCGAAGGTGTCTTCGGAACCTATCTGGTTGCCCAGCTGCGGTCCTCTATTCCCGGGCCCGCCCGGAACAGGATTCGTCAGATCCGGGGGATCACCTTGTTGCTGGCCGACCCGAACGCCTCCACCACTGGGCTGAAGAATGACAGGCCGATCGTCCGCAGGAGAATGACTGATAATCGGACCACTTTTGTTTCCCTTCTGCACTGCAATGACCAAATCCGCGGTTTGCGCATCCAGCGCGAGGTTAAATCTGCCCCACTTCATGATGGCTTTCTCCACTTCATCCTGGGCAGTTCGATTGGCCATTGGACTGGTCAGAGATTCGCCCGCGTCGGGATGAATCACGACCAAGACTCTCTGGGCCTGAAGCACGTCGTCTGAGAGTACCTGCTTTTTCTTGTTCTTTGCATCGATCTGGGGATCTAACAGAAGAAGGAGCAAGAGGAAGACAACCGACATGCGACTGGACATGATCGCCCCCAAACTCCGTGCCTGCATCCCCAGTGATTATACGACTTGGCGAGTCACCGGCTTGCCGGACGGGTAGGCCACCAGGCAGGGGGCCGGACATTCTCAGCACTAACCGGCATCTGCTCTCGCCTCATACTGCTTGCCCAAGGCCGATACCAAAACGCGCATCTATAGCCCAAATCTACGCGACAATAACTTGTGCTGTGGCATGTCCGTCGGAATAAATTCACTCGCTCGTTTGCTCCGACCTGAGGTTTCAGGTGCAACGTCATTGCCTCTTGCTTGGCATTACAGAGTTCGGGCCGCGACCTAACGTCACCTAGACGAGAGCTTGGGCCACATGGAACGCAGCAGCCGCGAATCCCAATGATCGCAGAACATCGTCGCCTATTTCAGCGGTTGGGAACCTCAGCAGTACGCTCGGAGGCGTCCCTGCGAGCGCTCCGAGTTGGCGATCGACCAGCCCCGCGTCAAAATTCGAAGGCTAGAAGCACCGCTCCAGCTTTTCCGACCGTGTCGTATTTGCGTGCAGCGCCAGCGCTTAGACCATGTTGGACCACTGAGATTTCGATGCCCCCACCTTCGGTCCTATCTACGAAAACGTCAGCTGCCATAGGTTCACACTTTGTCGCAATCGTCTTCTCGTCTCTGCGAAAGGGATAAGGGAAATACTGTATTGTGGGCGGTTGACGGCACCCTATTGTTCCTTGCCGTGCGTCCCTGCTGGCGCTCTTCAACTACAGAGAATTTATGCGAATCCCAAAAAAGCAGGCCGATTCCTCCGACTTCCAAGCAAAGGCGAGTCGCGACGCAACAACCCTGGAGGCTTAGGTGCTGGCTGAGCACCTATCCGCACAAGGAGGACAAAGAAGAAGGCGAGCGTTCCCCACCCTAGGAGTGTGTCCGAGAAATCATTTTTCAGGTCACATGTTGTGGCCTGCTTTGGTCCAAACC
>CATPBJ010000120.1 GCA_955652395.1 uncultured Terriglobales bacterium
AAGGACATTTTCGTTGGGAACCTTGACCTTGAGACCAGTGAAAGACGAGCTGCGCCAGCTGTTCGCAGCTTATGGTGCGGTCAATCACGTAAGTATCATTCAGTTCGGTCCGCATTTCCCACGCTGGCCATCTCCACGAAGGCAGAGGCGCGCGGTTGGCCCGAATAACGGTCGGTCTGGATGCTGCGATAAGGCGTATGATCGAATCATGATAGATGTAAACCACATTTCGGAGCGCCTCGCCAGTATGAGGCGGGAAATTAGCGACCTAAGAGTTATCAATGCCCGATATTGGGTTAAGGGTCAGCATACCGTGCTGGACAAATCAGCCCATGCTTTGCGGGAGGGACGCCTCTTGGGGATTAAGCAAGAATTGTCGGACATGATGAAACGCTGCGCGTAGACGGCACGGGCAAGCGAACGACGTCGGCATTAGGCCGCTTAGCGGCTTTAGAAACCTGACTGATTTCGAGACGCTGCCAGCCTCCTCAGCCAGCCAGTGCGTATCCCCTATCAGCAAGACCCAGAAGAGCCATCATTTCATCGAGTGTGGGAATGTCGAACTCAAACAGCGAACTGGCCCGCTCCAGCCTAGCCCGTACAGATCTAGAGGGATTAAATAGCTTGAATCGAATGCTGTGATCGTGAGCCCATCGCTGCAGAACCATGAGCATGCCGAGACCGCCGCCTTCTACGGCGATTACTTCCGAGAGATCAAGGACAACGACTTTGGCGTCTTCTTGCAATGTGACAGCCTCACGTAGTTTGAACGCGGCTGCACTCTGCACAATTCTGCCTTCGCACTGAACGACCGCCAGATCGCCCATGTTCTCAACACTTACCTTCAGCATGTCTTCCTCCCAGCCGCAATCAACGTTTGGAGTGCACGAACCGTGCCATACCTGTATTTTGTTGAGGATAAGTGGCTGATCTTGTCGCCGCCTAGGAAGTTCCTGCCAGAGAGGGGCAAATTTGCCGTACAGGGAATGCTGTATTCCTGTGTTTGCTGCGACCGGCGAGAATAGTTACACTAACCCTCGAAGCCTGCCACTCCACTTCGTGGACCGCTTCTTCCAGTGTGGTTCGCGCAGCCTCCTGGTTTCGTCAGGAGGTAGCAAAATGAGCAAGTTTCTTCAGACTCTGTGGAGCAATCAGCAAGGGCAAGACATTGCTGAATACGCCGTAATGCTGGCCGTCATTCTTGTGCTTGTCGTCAACGCCAACAACGTGTTCTCTTTAGTGGCGAGTTCAGTTCACTAAGGACGGAACGAAAGGATGCCTGAATTCTACGACTGAGGGTAAACTCGATGAGAGCAGACATTTTCATAAACAAGACGGAAGGTGGCGGCGTCGAAATCTTAGTGGTCCAACATGGTCTGAGCTCCGGCGCTGCGCACAAATACCGCGCATTCGGGGAGGCGGAAGGTGTGCTTCTGGCACTTGGATTTCATGCGGAACTGGTTGATCGTCAACTCAGAGCGCTTTCAGATACGCCTCCAAGCGTACTGCTCAGGTTTCCAGAGGCTGAGATAGCCGATGTTATTTTGCGATCTTTGGGATTCACGGCTGCCGCATTTCACGCCGCCTAGATGCTTTTGGCGCACGGCCCGGCATCACGTGGCTCCGTGCTAAAGATGAAGTTGGCCCGGTATTCTCCTGAATTCCCGACTCTGCACCTGTGTTTCTTCAATGGCGATACAGTGAATTCCGTAGAATGTTGAAACCGCTCTGTCTGATCGTCACCGAGCAATAGCTTGGAGCCCGCCCGGTAGAAAAATGCGACGAATTAGCTTAAAGAATTGCCCGTATTGCGGGTGCTCCAAGATTTGTCGCACTTCTCCCCCGACTCTGTTGTAAAAAGATGGCTGTCTTGCTCCGACTTGTCAGGTGTCACATCTGCATGCGCCGTCACTTCCGACCGATTTTTCTGCCCGCTGCTGAAGATCCGGCAGGAAATAGAGCGCCTGAGATAACCACTGAAGTCGTGGCGATCAAGAGGACGGAGAAGCGTCCGGCCTAACTGTTCGGAAACCGGGCAGGCCGTCGAAGGGAACAGGCTCTGCTAGAGCAATTCGCGCTTTTGCCATAATTGTTCCATGGGCGGGCGTTATCGACTGTCACGGAGAAGGCAGACTGTTGAGGGTACTTTGCAGAATGCAATCCAACGTACTCACTCGATTGAAGCGGGTAGCGGCTACGCAGACCGCGACCCTGACGCATTACGGTCGCAAATCGGGAAAGCCCCACAATGTCACAATCTGGTTCGTGCTGGATGGTGAAAAAGTCTATCTGGGAACCGCGAACGCGAATCGCAAAAGGTGCGCAACGTACAGAAGACGCCGCAGGTCAGGCTGTCCATCGGTAAGACGTTCGACGGCATAGCACGTTTCCTCGCCGAACGCGCCGAGCATGAACGTGCGATGGCGGCGATTCGAAAGAAGTACTAGATGTATCGGCCGCCCATTGCGCTGGGGCGGATTCTTATGGCTCTCGGCACCATGCGCGACAAAACGGCATCGTTCGAGATTACGTGGTCGGGATAGCGAGAACCAAGTGAGAGGGCTGTTCGACTCTCGTGTCTCGCGCACTCCCGTGCCGAATAGCGGCAAGGATGTCGCTCTAGTTGGCAGCCTTCTCCACAGGCAGCCCCGCTTCCATCCACCCCTGCTTTCCTTGTGGATAATGCGCTACGTTGGTGTAACCCATGGCCGCCAATTCACGGGCGGCGTATTCGCTGGCATGTCAATGCGTGTTAGCGCAGTAGGTAACGATCTCAACATCCTTGTCGGGCAACAACTGCGGCGCGAGTTCTTTGATTTGTTCTGGCGGAATGTTCAACGCTCACGACCACCTTGACGCTATCCTTGCTGTCTAGTTTGGCTTTCAGGTCGTCTGTAGAAATGGTGCGTTCCATTTTGGCCTCCTCAAAACTCAGTCTCGCTTACGCCGGTCGAGGTTTCTCAACCGGGCAAATCGGCGTCAGCATCCTTCAACTCTGCATCCTCGTCGCGGTGCCCTAATTGACCTTGCATGCCTGTATTGCCACCTGCCTTCTGCTGGTCCTGCTCCGTCGCACCCTTGCTGCGATCTTGGTCCTTCGATTTGTCCATAAATTGAGTTCCCCCATGCTCAACACATTGTAGCTGTCCGCACGATCTTCCTCTTGCAAATCGTCGTTCTAAGCTGACTATGTGAATTTGTTTGCGCGTGCTCGACGCTCGTTGTTGATACTTAGGGCCGTCCGCGCATTCAGAATCATGGGGAAAAGTCAGAGAATCAGCGTTCTACGAAATCATGAACACTTGTAGGGACCACAGACGACGCGGGCCGAACTGCCGCTGAAAAGGCTACGGAGAACCTCAGGCTGTCTATAGGGACGACCGGGGTGCCCGTTATCCGAAAGATTTCGGGCAACCCGCTTTTTGTTTCGGCTCAACGTCTGCTTTTAGGCATTGGCCTCTACGGACACGATTTCCGGGCGGCACCGGGAATTTTGAATGGATTTCACAGCGTCCTCTGCGGTGAACCTTCCCATAGGAAGCGCCAGCCTGCGGTTGGATGTCATTTCAATGGGGGTTCGATCAATCCGCCGCACGTATTCTGTTTTGTGGGTACCGCCACGGTTCACTTTCACAACAAATTTAGTATTCTTCATGTTTTTCACTGCTTCTATTCGTTGCCGAGGAAGGCTCCCCAAAAATGGGCCGGTCCTTAATCCGGGAAAGGATTCAGTGGTCGTGGACGCATCATCGCTCCACAACACACCCGTTAGATGTTGGAAGGAGTTGAAGGAAGTTTTAACCACGCACGAACATCGCAATTCACTAGTGCGCAATCCTGAATTTCCCAGTTCCCATGAAGCCTGCACCCAATCGCTCTTCGAAGGTCATTGGAATTATGGTTACGGCAGATCAGAGCACACTCATGACCATCAAATGGAAGTCTTTCTCTCACCGAAACCCACGAGTAGCCGACTGTTTTCCCGTTAACTAGCATCTGACATCTCCTTCATCTTTGATGCCTTGTGCGACCCTCTACACCGGAGGCTCCGGCGGCTTTGTTGTCTCCACCGCCGCTCCGATTGCTACCGGGTGGAGCGATCCAGTTCCCGGGCGGGTCTTTCATCCCGCTGTGGACCAATGCCTTTCACGGCGCACCAC
>CATPBJ010000121.1 GCA_955652395.1 uncultured Terriglobales bacterium
AAATTCCGACAGCATAGCAAAGAATGGGAGGAATGAGGATCACCTAGGGACCGTCTGGCCTCCCTCGACTAGACGGTCCCAAGTTCCCAGGCGCAGTGACAAAATCGTGGTTTAACCGATCAGAGATTGCTTGTTTCTCCGGGCGTGCCATTGCGATGTATTCCGACGCGGCCAGCACAAACGCAAAATGGGCAGTATGCAAGGCCATATCCACGAATTGCTCTGAAGGGGCGATGTCCACGTCTAATACACCAGGTTCCCGGTCAGCCTGCGCCAGAACACCGCTGATATTTGCGTCAATGATGTCGGAGGAGAAGGCACAAAAAGTAAGGTAGTGTTCCGCAATTCCGAGGTCAGCGAATATCTCAGAAAATGGTGATTTGGGGACAGCCAGAAATCACGGCTGAATCACGGCTAAAACGCCGGGCAGGACGGGGAAGAATGGGTAAGGATGGGCAGAAGGACACGAGTAAAATCGTTGAAAATGCTTGCTAGGCAAGGCTAGAGAACGAGGTGCCTGGAACTTAGGGGATCCAATGCCCAAAAGGCGTGCAGGTTCAAATCCTGTTCCCGGCACCACTAAGCCTCGCCCAATTGCGTCAGCGGAGCCATATTCTTGCTGCCGACTGAAACGGCGAACCGCAGTGGCCAAAGCCGGACCGTTCTGAGCGGCTTTTGGCACGACTGAAGTCGTGGCCATCCCCAGTGCCCCTGCCCTTCCCAGTCCTGTCCTTCCCCGAAGGCCGCGCTTCCCCGCCGCCGATCCTGATCCGTGTTTTCTCCGCAGCCTTAGGGCTGGACCGAGTTCAATCCCAGGTAAACCGCCCACCCTGCGATCACCAGGATCATGGCTCCCGAGACCGCGCCCAGCGCTTTCACTACAGGAGTGATCTTGTTGACCTTGGCCATGAGTTCCATCTGGTCTCTTGCCATTGCTGAGGCGGAGTCATCGAGGAAGAGTTGATCGTCCTCCTGCATGGTCAGGGTGCTGCGATAGATGAGCAGGATAATCAGGACGACGGTGAGCGCGCCCCACACGATCAGCAGCCATAGCAATCCCGGAGTCATAGACCACCTCGGTACGGATGTCGAGCCGGTCCCGAAGGCTGTTGCAGAATCTGTCTTGGTTGTGGCCCCCACAACCAGCTTTCGGACAAGGGCCCCAATCGGGGATTATAGACCCGCTGGCAAGATCCGGCGGGTGTTATTAGGTCTGCCACGTAGGGGTGGGCGCAGTCAACTGAATGGTTGGCAACCGGTTAAATCGGAACCAGCCTGAAAACGTGCTTCGTGCTGACTTTGCAGGCTGCGCTGGCGCCTGACTTTGCTATAATGATAGGCGAGTCCTTTCAAGGAGATACCAATGGCCACGACGACGACCCCGGAAGTCAAGCCCGCAGAGACAAAGAAGGCGCCCATCAGCCTGACCGCCAGCGCCATCGCCAAAGTCAAGGAGACCATGGCGCAACAGAACCCTGTCCCAACCGGCCTCCGCGTAGGCGTGGTGGGAGGGGGCTGCTCCGGTTTCTCCTATTCCATGCAGTTTGAAAACGGCGCGGGCATGATGGACAAGGTTTTCGACATGGACGGCCTGAAGGTGTACGTGGATGCCACCTCAGTGATGTACCTGAACGGCTGCGTCGTGGACTACGTCGAGACCCTCGAAGGCGCGGGCTTCAAGTTCGAAAACCCGAATGTGAAGAGCACCTGCGGTTGCGGATCATCGTTCAGCGTCTAAGATTTTGGATTACAGAAAAGCCTCGTCGCTGGCGGCGAGGCTTTTTGTTTTGGATGATGGAGGACGTGCGTCTCGCCCGTCCAGCCGGCGGGGCGCCGGCCTCCATATCGAACGCCGCGCTATGAAATTCCCATCAGGTGGCAAGAGTGGGTTTTCACCACCAGCCACACTTCGCGTCCTGGTTGCAGATGGAGGGCATCGCGTGCCGCCAATGTGAGATGGACTTCCATCTCCACTCCGCAATTCACTTTCGCCACCACAATCACGTCGCGCTGCGCCAATGAAACCACCCGGCCGGGAATGACGTTGCGAGCGCTCAACCCAGCTGGCGGGAGCGAGGCCAGCAGGATATCTCCCGCGCGGATTCCGATTCGCAAGGCCGAACCCACTTCTGCCCGCACCAGCGGCGTTTCCATCTCAACCTGGCTCGTGGACAACTGGCACACCATGGTGCCTCGCTCTTCGTGGACGGCCGTAACCCTGGCATCGAAAATATTTTCGAAGCCGGCGAGTTGCGCCACAGTCTCCATACGCGGAGCGCTCATCACCTGGTGCGGTGTTCCCTGCGCAACGCGCCGGCCATTTTCCAATACCATTACCCGCTCACCCAGGGCAAAGACCTCTTCCCGGCTGTGGGTGACGTAAACGATCGGGACACGATGCTCCTGGTTCCAGGCGCGCAGGTCATCGACAATTTTCGATTTAGAGACGGCATCCAAAGCCGCAAGCGGTTCGTCCAACAGAAGGATTGCCGGGTCGATCACCAGGGCGCGAGCCAGCGCAACTCTCTGTCGCTCTCCTCCGGAAATCATCCCGGGCCGGCGCGAGCACAGATGGGCGATGCGGAACGATTCCAGTATGGCGGTGCTGCGCTGCTTGCGTTGCTCACTGCCAACCCGGGAGAGACCGTACTCAACATTCGCTTTGACCGTCAGGTGCGGAAACAGAGCGAGATCCTGAAACACATAACCAACTCTGCGAAGCTGCGGAGAAAGATTGATTCCGAGGGCGCTGTCGAACAGGATTTTCTCTTGCGTTGCGATTCGTCCCGCATCCGGCCGGACCAGCCCGGCCATACAATCCAACAAAGTAGTCTTCCCTGCCCCCGAAGGACCAAACAGAATGGTGATCCCAGCCGGCAGGGTGGCTTCAACATCCAGCTCAAAGCTTTTCCCTAAGTGCCTGCGCACCTGCACAGAAACTCCGCCGTTCTCGGCCGCGGCAGCTCCCGGCAACGTGATGGCTGTGGATATTGAATTGTCGTTCATTACTTCCACACCCACACTCTCCGGTTCAAGCCGTACACTACCGAAAGCGTAGCAAACGAGATAGCAAGCAACACCACAGCCGTGGCATTGGCTCCGGAATAATTTACGGCCTGGACTTTGTCGTAGATATCAATCGAAACCGTCCGCGTGACCCCGGGGATGTTGCCTCCAACCATCAGCACCACACCGAACTCGCCCATGGTGTGGGCAAAGCTGAGGGCCACGCCGGTCACTACTCCCGAAACCGACAACGGCAAAGTCACTCGAAAGAACGTGCGTAGTCTGGAAGCTCCCAGCGTGTGCGAGGCCGCCACCAGCCGGGGATCGACAGTCGCGAACGAGGCCGCGAAGGGCTGCACCGCAAACGGGAAACTGTATAGTATCGAGCCGACCACCAATCCTTCGAAGGTGAATGCCAGGGTGTGACCGGTGAGCGCTTCCCAGCCGCGTCCCAACGGGCTGTGCGGCCCAAGCGCGACCAGAACATAGAAACCCAGCACGGTTGGTGGTAGCACGATGGGCAGGGCAAAGACTGCTTCCGCGAGGAATTTCCAGCGCCAGTTCGAATACGTTATCCAGCAAGCCACCGGAAGTCCCACCACCAGGAGTATGGCCGCCACCAGCGCAGACAGCCGGATGGTGAGCCAGAATGCTTGACAATCCATCAGCGTTTTCCTCTCGACCTTTCGCCCGACCATGCGAGATGTGTGTGACTACAGAGCGCCGCGAATTTGGTTGCCCAAATTGGAATACTTTCATCTTCAGGCAACATTCATCTTAGTAAACTCTTGTAAAATGTCACCCATCCCGCCCATCTTCCCGGCCAGATATACCATCCATCATGGTGGAGCTTGCGGTTGAGTACACGAAGCTAGTGATTCTATCCGCAACCTTCGCTCTCATTCGGGGTTTTTATATGCGGGGCTGTGCGACACCGAATACGGGCGACGAGAGTCGGCTCCTTTAAGTGAGGATGTCGTGAACCTACTGAAGCCCCATTGGCTGATAGCAAGTCTAGTGGTTGTGGCTATTGCTGTCTTCGCCGCCTTTCAGTTCAAGGGCAATGAACAGTCGAAGTATTTCACGACCAAAGTGGACCGCGGCGACATTCGCCAGGTGGTAGAAGCTACAGGCACCATCAATGCGGTGACAACCGTCCAGGTAGGTTCGCAGGTTTCGGGAACGATTTCGCACCTGAATGCTGATTTCAATTCACGAGTGAAAAAAGGTCAGGTGGTGGCGCACATCGACTCTTCGCTGTTCGAAGGCTCACTGCTACAGGCCAAAGCCGATCTGGCGAATGCCAAAGCCAACGTGATTGCCTCCCAGGCCAATCTGGCAAAGGCGCAAGCTAGCGAGCTACAGGCGAGAGCAGACTACAACCGGACTGCCGGGCTGGCCAAAGAAGGTGTGATGAGCCAGCAGCAGCTCGACCTGGCGAAGGCCACGGCGGACTCAGACGATGCGGCGGTGGCCGCGGCCAAGGCCACGATCACCCAGGCGGTCGCACAGGTGCAGCAGAAACAGGCGGCCGTGACGGTGGCGCAGACCAATCTCGATTACACGACGATTCATGCCCCCATTGACGGCACGGTGATTGCCCGCAGCGTGGATGTGGGCCAGACTGTGGCGGCTTCCCTGCAGGCGCCCACTCTGTTCACCATCGCGCAGGACCTCACGAAAATGCAGGTTTATGCCAGCACCGATGAATCCGATGTCGGCGTGATCCACACCGGGCAGATCGTCACCTTCAAGGTGGATGCGTTTCCTAAAGACACGTTTACTGGCCGGGTATCACAAGTGCGTTTGAACGCGACGACGGTGCAGAACGTCGTGACCTACAACACGATCATCGATTTCGATAACCCGGACCTCAAGCTGTTTCCTGGCATGACCGCCTACATCACGATCCCCGTGGCGAACGCCCAAAATACTTTGCGCGTGCCCAACGGGGCGCTGCGCTACAAGCCGGACATGACCGCCGACAAGCTTCGAGCGCTGTACAAGCAATACGGATTGATCTCAGGGCAAGCCGCAGGAACGCAGTCGGCCGGTAAACAGGCTTCGGGCGACACCGGGGCTGCCGCCAAACAGCGGCGCTCTCAAGCGGAAGGTACGCAAGGTGGCAGCGCCGACGGTGGTCAGCAGCACACTCCACGGGTGGACGTAGCCGTCGTCTGGAAATTGTGTCCTGACAAAACGCTTGAGCCGGTGAGGATTCGCACTCGCATTACCGACCATACCGTCACCGAGATCGCACAGGTGCTTAATGGTCAGTTGAACGATGGAGACGAATTAGTCACCGGCGTCGCGACCGTAAGTTCGAGCGCAACCCGAGCGCCGGGACTAGGCGGAACCCAGCCGCGGGTAAGATAAACCAGCAGTTCTCTGCCCGTGTGGGACCGGGTCGGAGCTTGCCTTGAGCGAAGCCGAAGGGACCCGGTCAGGCCGAGCAAGGCTCGGCAACTTAGAGCCGTTGCACACCGAGGCCGCATGGCGGTACAGATATTGAATGTATGG
>CATPBJ010000122.1 GCA_955652395.1 uncultured Terriglobales bacterium
CCCGGACCGCCACAGGCGAAAATCCCTCGCTCGGGCAACAGTGAAGCCAATTTGAAAATAGCGGCAACCTCGCCAATACTGACCTACCTACCAACAGAACCTGGGAGACGGGGCTGGGAGCGGAGATAATAGGGTCACCGCGACTGGCCCCGCAACTACGGACGGGAAGATCCAGACAGGCCGGGGCCACGATTCATGGTTGTGATCACGCGAGCAGCCGAAATCATCTGAGGCAGCAGACTCCGGCGGGCCTGATTTTTTGGGACAAAGTGGGACAAGGTTGGACTGCGGAAGGTTGCAAGTGATTGAAAACTTGGTGGAGCTAGTCGGGATCGAACCGACGACCTCATCGTTGCGAACGATGCGCTCTCCCAGCTGAGCTATAGCCCCACTCGGGTGAACAGAATAACCAGTGTGTTGTTGCGATTTTAGCAGCGTTTTCCGCCCAAGACCAAGTCAGTGGATCAGACTTACTACAAAGAACACCGCAAAATAATGTTTACCTGCAGTGTCCTTCCACGTCTAATGGAAGGAGAGATTGCAGTCTCGGATCCGCAACTTCGCACTCGCGATTTCAAATCAATGTTTATCCCGACTCAACCCGTTGCTCGTCAACCGAGACTTGCCACGTATGGCTCCGTGGCCGCGCACGGGCTATTGCTGCTATGGCTCCTGCACCCGGCCGGGCCGAAACTCGTGGCGCCATCTCTTGTGGTCAATGGTGATCACGGCACCTACATTGCGCGCCTCTACTGGTCAAACCAGCGGGTTCAGATTACAAGCGATGGTTTTCCGGGTACTTCTGGTGCCGACTCGCGGCAGCAGTTGAATGCACATCTCACGTGGAAGCGCCGCCTCAAAGCTGCCAAGGCCGCCGAGCGTGACCTGCCACGCCCCGAGATTGGGTTGGACGACCAGACCAGCGTGCCTGGGCAGGCGGCTCAGACGCGTCCTGCTCGCTCACCGCTGGGCACAGTTTTGGAAGGACCCTTAACGGGAGAAGAAGTTCGTCCTGCGCTGCCGGTAGTCTCGCCCGATCCCCACGTTGCAGGTGATGAATTGGGTGGTCTTCAGGGCGATGTGATCGTCGAAGTCACGATCGACGAAAATGGCAACATTGTTCAGAAAGTTGTGGTTCAGAGCCTGACTCCGGCGATTGACGGCAAGGTGCTCGAGGCCCTGGAGAATTGGCGCTTTCGTCCCGCGACTCGCAACGGTGTGCCCATCGCGTCAAAACAGGACGTGTATTACCACTTTCCTCGCCTGGGCAAAGGCTAGTCCTAATGTGGGCGCGAGCGTCCACGCTCGTGCGGAGACCTTCACCAGCGCGGACGATCATCCGCACATCTCGCTATAATCATTGATGTGTCTTCTGACCAGGTTCGACAAGTAGCCTCCGCCGAATTCCCTACCCGCTGGGGCAACTTCCGCATTTACGGTTTTCGCGGAGAATTCGGCACTCCCGAATCACCGCATGATGAGGATGCTGTCGGTCTGGTCATGGGAGACATTCATTCGACGCCACCGCTGGTCCGCATCCACTCGCAATGCCTCACCGGAGATGTCTTCGGCTCGCTACGCTGCGATTGCCGCGCGCAACTGGAAATGGCCCTGTCCCTGATCGCCGAGCAAGGCGCGGGCATCCTGATCTATGAGCAGCAGGAAGGCCGCGGCATCGGCCTGATGGCAAAGCTGCAGGCTTATGAATTGCAGGACCAGGGACTGGATACGGTAGAGGCCAACGAACGCCTCGGCTTCAAGGCCGACCACCGCGAGTTCGCGCTCCCGGCCGAAATTCTAAGAGCACTCGGAGTTTCCAGCGTGCGTCTGCTTTCAAACAATCCCGACAAGGTAGCCGCCCTCGAAAAAGGAAAGATTGTCGTGGTCGAGCGGGTGCCCTGTGAAGTCGCTCCCTCAGCCCACTCCGAAGACTACCTGAAGACTAAGAAGGAAAAGTTGGGGCATCTGTTCACGTCGCGCTAGAACTCCCCCCCGAAAAAGTAGCGCCGCAGCGCCGAGGGCGAGACGCCCTCGAGCCAGCCGGCCAGAGGCCGGCGCTACCCGATATTAGTTCTCAGCCGCGGCCAGCACTGCCCTCTTCGCAAATACCCGAATCATCTCTCGCCGATACTCCGGCGTGAGCGCCGACGTGGTAAGCGGTCGAGCAATCTTCGCCGCGAGGTCGCCGGCCGCTGCTGCCAGCGATTCGTCCATCGCTTTTCCGGTCAGCAGTTCGCTCACGCCTTTCACCAACAGCGGAGCAGGATTTACGGCCGTGATGGCCAGACGCGCATCTGCGATGTGACCATCCGACCCCTTCATGACGACAGCGACGCCGGCCAGGGGATAGTCAATCGATCCTCGAACCCGCAACTTCCGGTACACGCCACGGTAGTCGGCTGAGGACTCCGGCAAGAATACGCGGGTCAGCAGTTCATCCGGTCGCAGCTTGCGATACGCGACGCCATCACCGGTATAAAGCTCGGACAGTGGGATGCGACGTGTGCCCGATGCACTGGCAATTTCGACCTCGGCCTCAAGGCACAGGAGCGCAGGTGGAGTGTCCCCGGAGAATGCCGCCCAGCACGTGGTTCCACCGGGAGCGACGTGGCAAAGATCGCCGTCTTTCTTGATACAAAAGCCGCACCCTTTGCGCCAGGTAGGCGACTGGTTGTACCAAAGGCAACGGGTGTCGAGACAGATGTTGCCCCCAATGGTGCCCATATTTCGCAGCAAGGGCGACGCAACGGTTGCCGCCGCCTCGGAGAGCACGGGATAGCGGCGACGGAGAAGAGCCGATTGCTCGATTGCAGTCAGCGAGGCCAGCGCGCCGATCTCGACGCCACGAGCTGTTTGTCGAATCTCCTTCAACCCGGCAAGGTGATGTACATCCACCACATACTCTGGCTCGAACAGCTTTTGCCGCATCGAGGGAATCAGATCCGTGCCCCCCGCCACCACCCGTGTGGACGCGGGCGACTCGCCCGCGTGCTTGGCCAGCAACGATAGTGCATCTTCCAAGATGCGCGGCCGCAGCAAGTTGAATTGCGGAAGGCTCAATCGTCGCCTCCCGCTTCGAGGGGCGCTGCTAGCCGCGACGGATCGAGTGCATGCCGCTCCGGACCCTTGCCCTTAAACCAAAGTGACCCTCCATGCTCACGAAATCGCGCGGGATTTGTAGGATCCACACCGTCGGTCAAATTGATCGGTTTCGCGTTCTTCTTCGCCCGCAACGCCGCCAGCACGCGCTCCGGCGTGAACGGAGATTCATGCATCCGGACACCCACGGCGTCAAAGATAGCGTTCGCAATCGCCGGAATCGTCGCTGCCAGCGAACCTTCGCTGCATTCTTTCGCACCGAACGGTCCCTCGGGATCAATGCTCTCCACGATGATGGGTTCCACTTCGGGCGACTCCACCGATGACGGGCTACGGTATTCCAGCAACCCGGGATTCATCAGCATGCCATCTTTCCAGACCATCTCTTCCGTCAGGGCCTGCCCCATGCCCATCCATACCGACCCGATGATCTGGCCCTCGACCGAAACCGGATTCAGCGCGCGTCCGCAATCATGGGCCGCCCAGACCTTGTGCACGGTGACCTCGCCGGTTCCCTCGTCCACGCTAACTTCAGCCACTTGCGCAGAGTAGGAATATGCCGGCGAAGGTCCGACTCCACCGCCTTTATGCTTGCCACCACGGGCCTCGGCCGGAGGCGCATAAGAACCAGTCCCGGTCAGCGTGCCATGAAAATCAATGGCAGCTACCACGGCTTCCTCGAAGCTCATGGAATCCTTAGGACCTTCGTCCTTGCGTTTCTGCTGCAACGACCCGCGGAGAATCTGCCCCTCCACCCGCTCGCTGACCGAAGCCTCTGACGGTACTGCAGCGGAGACAAGTGTGGCCGCGTGCGACTCGCCCGCGAGCTTTTTCCGAACGACTAGATCATCCCGAAACACAAGATCATCCGCCGTGCAACCCATCTTCCGCGCTGCCGCCGAAGCAATCTGCTTCTTCACTTCCACCGCCGCCCGTAACGTAGCGTTTCCCGCCATGAACGTGACCCGGCTGGAATACGATCCGATGTCAATGGGGGTGAGGTCGGTGTCCGCGGCTACGATTCTGATCCGACCCAGCGAGCAGCCCAGAGTTTCCGCGGCGATCTGCGCCGTCATGGTGTCGGAGCCCTGTCCGATTTCAGACGCGCCGGTATACACCACAACTCCACCATCGCGATCAATTTTGATGTTGACGGTAGAGTGCGGCATGTCAGAACGAATGATGGAATTGGCGGCACCGCTCACGTAGTGGCTGCAAGCGATGCCCAAACCGCGACCCTTGCCCAGCTTTCCCTTGCGATCTCTCCAACCCGAACGTTCGATTGTCTTCTCAATGCACTCGGGCAAGCCGTAACTCTGCACCCGCAGCCCGTTGACGGTCACGCAAGGCGCCTTCAGCAGATTACGCCGCCGAATCTCCGCCGGATCAAGATTGATCCTGGCCGCCAGCTCATCTAGCTGCGATTCGAAAGCGAAGCGGACATTGACCGTGCCATGGCCCCGCATCGCGCCGCACGCAGGCTTATTGGTCAGTACCCTGTAGCCGTCGTATTGAATATTGGGGATATCGTAGAGTGCGCCCAGCAACGCCCCGGAATAGAGAATCGTGACCACGCCGTAGGAACAATAAGCGCCGCCATCCTGCATCACTCGGGCCTTCACAGCCGTGATGCTGCCGTCTCGCTTCACGCCCGTCTTGAGATCGATGAGGGTGCGGGGGCGTCCCCGATGGGCCCAGAAGACTTCCTCGCGCGTGTAGGTAATCTTCACCGGCGCCCGAGCCTTGCGTGCCGCAATCGCGGCGATGATCTCCAGCGGAATCACTTCGCTCTTGCCGCCAAAACCTCCGCCCACCAACGGCTTGATCACACGAATCTGAGCCATCGGCACGTCCAGTACAAGCGACAGCTTGTGTTGCAGGTAATACGGGACCTGCGTGGAAGACCAAACGATCAGCCGGCCGGGCTTTCCAGTCTGCGAATCGATTTCAAAACTGGCCAGCGTGGAGTGTGGTTCCATGGCGGCATGCGTCACTTCACCGGCGACAAAGCGGGCCTCGGCAACACAATCGGCTTCCGCGAAACCTTTATCGGGGTCGCCAAACACATGGTGATAGTCCTTCTCCAGATTGTGCGGCTTGTTGTCGTGGATCAGATCAGTCTCCGCTTTCATCGATTCTTCAGGATCGAAATAAGCGGGCAGGACCTCGTACTCGACATCAATCAGCTCCAGAGCTCGGTCGGCGGTTGCTTCATCTACGGCAGCAACGCAGGCCACGTTATCGCCCACGTAGCGGACCTTGTCGAGCGCCAGCGCATGCTCGTCGTGACCGACGGGAAGTATCCCGTAGGTGTTGGGCGCGTCCTTGCCGATCGCAACCGCAACCACGCCTTCCAGCTTCTCGGCGCGGCTGGTATCAATGCGCTTGATCCGCGCATGGGGATAGGGGGAGTGCAGGATCCTTCCCACCAGCATGCCCGGAACGCTAAGGTCGTCGGTGTACTTGCCAGCGCCGGTGGTCTTGCCAGCCGCGTCGATCATCGCGATCGGTTTTCCGATAACGGAGAAGTCAGTCATTTGTCATTTGTCATTGGTCGTTGGCCCGTAACGCCGGCAGCCTTTCGGCTTCACCCAGGGCAGGCCTGGCGATTCTCGAGCGGGCCTCCCTCCCCGCTTATCGGGCCGGCGAGGACGCCCGTGCTACTCCCTTCTGCTCGGCCACAATCGCAGCCTTGATCGCCTGATACATCTGGTTGTACCCGGTGCAGCGGCACAGGTTGCCGCTCAGCGCGCCGCGGATTTCTGCGTCGGTCGGATCCGGATTCGCCCTCAGCAGATGCTTGACGGTCATAATGAAGCCCGGCGTGCAGAATCCGCACTGCGCTCCACCCCAGTCGCCATAGGCTTTCTGGATGGCGGCCAGACTGCCGTGTTCACACACGCCTTCGATGGTCGTGATTTCTTGGCCTTCGCAACTGGCCGCGAGCATCGTGCAGGAAAGCATGGGGATGCCATCCACTTGCACCGTGCACGATCCGCAGGACGAGTCATCACAGCCGCGCTTGGAGCCGGTGAGCTGCAAGTCCAGGCGCAAAGCGTCCAGCAAGAGCGTGCAGGGCTCGAGGGCGAGTTCGTAGGCACGGCCGTTAACGCGAAGTTCGATGAGTTCTTTTTTCATTTTCAGCGGTCAGCTCTCAGCTTTCAGCCGTCAGTTCTCCAGCCCCAATTGAAGGCTGACAGCTGGGAGCTGAGAGCCTCTTTCAGTACAGCGGCACCTTCGGGTCCACGGTGCGCGCCCATCCGTCGATCCCACCGCGCATGGATTGCACTTTCTCGAATCCTTGCTGCCGCAACCAGTTGGTGACACTCAGCGAACGCACACCGTGATGGCACACCACGACGATGTGTTCGTCCGGATCGAGTTCCTGGTTCGCCCGTGTCGGAACATCGCCCATGGGGATGTTCTTGCTGCCTTCAAGGTGGGCCTTTTCCAGTTCCCACGGCTCACGGACATCAAGCAAGGCAAATTTGTCGCCATGCTTGAGTAGAGCTTTCACTTGTCCGGCGCTGATTTCGAAGTCCATGACCTCGCTCCTAGGCTTCTAGCTGCCGGTTTCCTGCCGCTAGCTGTGGGGCTTATCCAGAAGCTAGCAGCTAGAAGCTCTTCAATATCCAAAATCCGTCTGTGCCGCGTACGCGTGCTGCTTCACGGCCAACTCTTCCACCCGGCACCCTCCAAGCTGGTTCATGTATGCCTTGCGATCAGCAACACTGTGCACCCAGCGTTGTAACCAGGTTTCGCTGTCGACTTTACTTTTCGTCTGCTCGTGATATTGACGGAAGAAAGCGTTGTCGCGCTTATAGTATCCCTGCACCGGCGAGGGATGCGCTCCGAACCGGCACTCGACCACGGCATTGACCAGAAATCCGGGAATAACGGTACGATTGGGATCGCTGGCGATCACTTCTGTGTCAACGACTTCTTCCGCCACGACAATCACCCTCTTAGCCGCGCGAACCGCTTCGATCATCACCCCGAAGTTGCCCCAGCAGTGGGCATTGCCTTCGTGATCGGCGCGCTGGAGATGAACGATCGTCACGTCAGGATTCAGCGCTCTAACCGCGTGTAGCCTGGCCGGTCCACCTGGAGATTGCTTGTCCTCAAACGGCGAATCAATCTGGGAGAAAAAGTCGTTGTCCCGAGCCACATCGCTACCGAGGGCGGTTCGAGTAGGCAGAAAGGGCACGCCCATCGCCGCAGCCTGAAGAGCCAACGCCACCGTGAAGTTGCTCAGGTTGACGACCTTCAAACCGCCCTGCTCCGCCGCCCGGCGAAAGTTGTAAGCCGAGCCCATCATCACGTTACCGACCCAGGCGGCGATCACCTGCTTCACACATCCCGCAGCAATCATTTGGTCGAAGAGAATGTCGGAGATCGGCCCAATCAGAGTGAGGCCGCGCTTCTTCTGCCGGATGATTTCGTGGCCCGCCGCGAAGGGAATCATCTGCTCCATCTGCAGGCCGAGCGCAACGGAAGCGTTGTCCGGCACCAGGTCAGCAACGGCCTGGCGCAGGGTTAGGAGCTTAGACATGGCGAGACCTACTTCCCCTTCCACACCGGCTGGCGCTGCTCGAGGAAGGCGTTGATGCCCTCGTGAACATCTTCGGTCTTCATCAACTCGTCGAGATAGATTTTCTCCGCCCGGGCCAGGCCTTTGTCGAAATGCATCGCGTCCCAGGCATAGTTCGCCTTTTTCGCGATCGCCAGCGCGGCCGGACTAAGCTTCGAAAGCTGATGTATAGCCTCCTGCACGGCCGGTTCAACCTCGTTGGCGACAACCACGCGGTTGGCTAAACCGATGCGCGCTGCTTCTGTGCCCTCAATACTGCTTCCGGTCAGGATCAGATCAGCTGCGTGCTTCTGACCGACCAACGCCGCCAGTGCCGTAGCCGCCACCGGCGGATAGCATCCCAGCTTGATTTCCGGGAATCCCCACGATGCGTTTTCCGCGGTGTAAACCAGGTCGCAGACCATGGCCAATTCGGCTCCTCCGCCCAGGCAATGGCCATGCACAGCGGCGATGGTCACTTTCTTGCTCCTGACCAAGGCACGAATCACGGCGTGAAACTTGGGCAGCATGTGCGCGACTTTGTCTGGAGTATGCGCGGCAACATCCACGCCAACCGAGAACGACTTCCCCGCGCCACTCAATACCAGCGTGGATAGATCGTCGTGCGCCTCGATCTCGGCCAGCGCTTGCGCCAGTTCATCCATCATCGCGATGTCAATCACGTTGAGTGGCGGATGGTGCAGGGTGAGACGGGCCGCCGGAGGCTGGAAGTCGAGCCTGATGCGTGATTGCGTGAGCGTTCCGGTTGCCATGTTATTTTCTACTTTGTCCAGAAGCCGTCTTTGTCGTATTCGCGAATCGCCTTCAGCTCTTCCACACTCGGCTCCGGTGTCGAGATAACTTCCTCGGAGACCCGCAGCGGCCAACCGGTATTTTGCAAGACGTCCTCGACCTCTACGCCCGGATGTGTGGACGACAAGTAAGCTTCCCTGTCGTCGCCGAAACGCAGCACCGCCTTGCTGGTAATCACCGCTGCCGGACCACCGCGAGGCAATCCCACCCGCTGCCGCCAACCGCGACAGTCACCGTTGCCTGGACTGGTGACATACGAAACGCGCTCGGGCAGGCGCTCCTTGCTGTGCTCGAGCAATGCTACGAAACGCTGTGCCAGAGAAGCGATGTCACAGGCGCCACCAGACCCCGGCAACCGTGTCATTCCGTTTGTGCCATGCACTTCGGTGGAGTTCAGGTTACCGAAGCGGTCCACTTCAGCGGCACCCAGAAAGCCCAGATGGACACGTCCGGATTGCAGCAGGCTCATTACACCAAGCATGTCCAGGCACTGGGTTGCGTTCTTGATGTTGGCAGGATCGGCCATGGTGTAAATCAGTTCCGGGGCGGGCGTACTCCGGATCAGACCGTTTTCAAACAGTCCGACTGCATGCGGAGCGTGTGTCTTCTTCGCCACCACAAATGCGATGAGCGGCAGCCGCATCCCGACAAACACCACTTCGCCGTCACGAATCTCGCGCGCGGCGCTGACTACCATCAACTCGCCCGGCGTATAAGCCTGCGCTCGCCGTTCCGAAATAGCGGTGCTAGTAATCGCCATGGATCCACTGAGAACCGAAAACTAGTAACTGTCAACCGGTTCTATATCCGAACTCCTTGCCATCGGACCCGGCATCAGCTTACAAATTAATCGCTGACTTCCGAACCTCGCCAATCGAAGCCAGCGGATCGCGTGCCCCTTCCTTCGGAGCAATCCACCGCTTCTCACTGCCGATAATGTCCAACAGCAATTTCTTGTCTTCCGCCGAAGGTAGATATTCCTTTAAGTGCTGCTCGTAGCCGCCGCCGTCCAGCGCCTCGCCGGTTTCCGCATGAAACTTCTGTCCCGCCCAGCGCCCGATGTTACGGTTAAACTTGATGTGTGGCGCGTAAAGCTTGGGCTGATCACCTTTTAGAACAGTGTTAAATCGGGCGATCAGGCCTGCCACCTCGTCGCGATAAAGGCTCCGGTTGTAGTCGTTCAGGTCATGCAGATCCGCCGGCTGCTCATTCTTCGGCTCGTCGTACCGTCCCTTGATGCCCCAGACATAGGCCCAATGCGCCGACGAAGAATGATCGGTGCCGAACAGGTCGTACGAACTCGAAATCCATTTATTAAGATATTTCTGGATCAGCCAACCTGGAACCACGCCCGCTTCCACGATGCGACGCAAGCCATCGTTACCGGTTCCCATGTGGAATGCTTCCTCGCGCAGCATGTATGACATCGAGCGACCGAGAGGCGCGAAGGCGGAATATTTGAACATCTGCAACTGGAACTTTCCGTCGCGGTCCACGAAGTCGGTGTAGGTAAAGAAATCCATCCAGTTGTCCACTTCCACATTGAAGGCGCCCAGCAGGCGCTTGTTCTCGAATGCCCGGCGCTCCAGCATTTTCTGCGCCTCGACCTTGCCGGAATAACCGAAGTGGTCCACCAGCAGCGCGCACATTTGCCAGCCGTGCCGCATTTCTTCGATCATGACCCGAGTGATGGCGCGGCGGTCCCAGTCCGTAGGAGCGCTTTCGAAGAGGTAGCGCTGCTGCTCCACGCTAGCGAATTCCGTGTCGCCTTGATACACGATCATGTTGATCAGCGCGTCACGCATCTGCTGAGTGGGCACCTGGCGCAGGTTCTCCCACTTGCGGCGGCCCTTGTACGAACCAAACTGGATTTCCTCGGTCTCGATTGCGCCGAACAGCGTGTCGAACTTGAAGCTGGCAATCTCGTCGTGATTGACGCCAATCTCTTTGCGCCAGTCGTCGAAGAGACCGACCCAATCACTAAAGGTCCCGACTTTCGCTATTTTGCCTGGCATAGAACCTCGGATCAATACCGGTTTACTTGCGACGCCGGCTTTCTGTGGGTGTTCCGGCCCGCTATCGGGCCGGCGCGACGCCGGCGCCACGTTATTTCGCCTTGAATACAGCCGGCCGCTTCTCCACGTACGCGGCCAGGCCTTCTTTGGCGTCCTCGCTCTGAAACAGGAGCTGCTGATTCTCTCGCTCGACCGCCAGCGCGGATTCCATCGGAATCTCCCATCCCGTCTGCACGGCGCGCTTGATGCGTCCCACGGCCTTGGCTGCCTTGTTCGGCGGGCAGAACTGGCGAGCGTATTCCATGATGTTCTCCATGAAATTGTCGCGCTCGTAAATATCGTTGACGATCCCCAATTCTTTGGCTTCTTCGAAAGAGAATGTATTGCCGGTCACCATCAGTTCGATCGCCTTGCTCTTGCCCACGATGCGCGACAGCCGCTGCGTGCCGCCGGTGCCGGGCAGTACGCCCAGGTTCACTTCCGGGAGGCCGATCTTGCCCGCATCCTGGCGCGCGATACGGATATCGGCTGCCATGGCAATTTCCAGTCCGCCACCGACGCAATGTCCGTTCAGCGCCGCGATCACCAGCTTGGGCGTGTGCTCCAGCCGCAGCAGAGTCTCATTGGCATGCAGACAGAAGTAATACTTGAAGGTGGGATCGACACTGACCAGCATCTTGATGTTCGCACCGGCGGAGAAAAACTTGTCGCCCGCTCCAGTCAGCACCATCACGTACACATCGTTATCCATGCGTGCCTTGAGAATCGCTTCATCCAGTTGCCGATTCATCTCGTAGGTATAAGTATTGGCCGGAGGATCGGACAATTCGATCACCGCCACGCCGGCGTCGGCCCGGTAGTTGATCAGTGGTTTCGTAGCCTCACCGCTTGCCGGCTGCACTGTAGTCGCCATAGTCGTACTCCTTTTCGCAATGGTTAAGATCTCGTTTTCAGTCCGATATTGGGGGCCTCTTTTTCTGCGGTCCTTCGTAGGGCACGGCCCCGATGCCCTGAAGAAAAATGTTTGCCATCTCCTGGGCCAGTTCCGTGACGCGGGCGTCTACACGCGGGTTGTACCAAGTGTAGATCCAGTTCATCATGCCGAACAGACTGAGCACGGCGGTGCGACTGGAAAACTCCAAACCGCGCGACAGCTTGTAATGGTCCAGCAGTTCAAGGCAGATGCGGTAATACTTACGCTTGATGGCCGCGATCTCAGCCCCAAAGCCGTTCTTCAGCACATCATCTTCGTGGGAGAGGACCTTCATGGCCTTCTGGTTGGCCAGAAAATACTCCAGATGATTGAGAATGAGCAGGCGAATCCGCTCTGCCGGATCTGCTGCTTCATCCAGCCGCGAGCGCAGCCGATCCACGATGGTGCTGAAAGTATGCTTCTGGATCAGGTACAGAAGTTCCTCTTTGGATTCGAAATAGTAGTACAAGCCGGAGAGCGAAACACCGCTGGCGCGGGACAGATCGCGCATCGAAGCGGCAGCATAGCCCTTGTCGCAGAAGACGTTGGTGGCATGGACCAGAATCCGGGCCAGGCGGCGATCGAAACGAGTCTCCAAACGCGGCCCGGAAACTGGACTACGACGCCGAGCGGAGAATTGCGACTGGATGGGAGTGGCGGTAGCCATAGTTCGAACGTTCGTTCAAATAGTAGCAGTGCCGGGGGCGACATTCAAGCAAAATTGGCCTATGTGGATGGAGAGCGGGCTTATAGCGAAGGAGGCGCCAATTCCAGATTCGAAAACAGCGATTTGCCGCCAACCGCTGCGATCAGATGCAAATGTTCGCGGGTGACTACCGTCTGCACGTGAGGAATGTCATCGTCACTTAAGGCTAGATACCACCGCTGCGGCTGTGACCAGAGGCGCGAAAAGTCATCGTCGTTGATGAAGACGGGTGGCGTGTCGGGAGCGTTGGAACCATATTCGAGATTGAAGTAACGGCCATTCAGCATAAGGCACTTGTCCTCGCTGTAAAAAAGAAAGGAGGAAATCGCATTGTGGTTGCCGTAGATGACCAATCTTCCACGGGGAGCGCGATTGAAAGCCTCCGCGATCGGACGCGAGGACAAATAAGGATCGAAAGTCACCAGCGCCAGCCGGGCCGCCTGGAAGAAGATCACCATCATGATAGCCATGGCGAGCAGCGCACGTACGCCGCGCAGACGCCAGGCTCCCATCGCGCCGAGGACAAAGGCGACTCCTGCGATCACCAGGGGCAAGCGCAAATACGCAAACGATCTGAGCGTGAGGTCGCGCATGTGCCCGAGCGAAAGCGTGTAAGCGTCGGAGTTTTGCGTGAGGGCCGTCGAAATGTCTCCAGGCGTTGGGAGTCCTCTTACGCTCACCAGGATTCCGCAGATCACGATGGCGGCGCACCCGGCCACGACCGACACCACTCGTGCTCCCGGGCGCATAGAGTCATCACTGGCAGCCACTCCGCATCCCAGGAGAAGCGCCAGGGCGGGATAGAGGGGCATCGAATAATATTCCTGGGTCGTAGACAGCGTGAAGAACACCATCACAAAACCAATCCAGCAGATCGCCAGCAAGCGTGCCTGGCCTTGCCGGTCCACCGGCTTGTAGCTGAGACGCCCCAGCGTTGGCAGGTAGACGCTCCAGGGAAAAAGCCAAACCAGGTGCAGCAGCCAAAAGTAAAGGCGCGGCACCGTGTTGTAGTCGCGGGGATACCGTGCGTTCAGGAACCGGAGCAATTGCTCATTGATGAAATAGAACCAGAAGAAACCGTGATACTGGCCGGGGCCGGCGTGCATGGTGAAGTCAAAGTAGGGAGGATTCCTGATAGTGGCCAGCACGTGCCAGGGGGCTGCAATGGCGACAAAAATCAAAAATCCGGTGAACAGATAGAGCCGCTGCCTGGTCTTGCGGTCGAAAAGCCGCCGCGTGAGCAGAAGAAACAGGAAGGCCACTCCGACCGGAAACACCAGCCCGATGAGGCTTTTGAGCAACACACCAGCCGCGAGACTGACCGCCATGACATGAGCCCACACCCGGGGATGCTCCTCTTCTCCGTCCAGGGCGCGAAGGAACGCCCACAGGGACACCGTCACAGACAGGGTCAGGATTACATCCGGTATGACGATCCGAGTGAACAGGAACAGCCCTATGCACGTGGACAGGAAGAGCCCCGCATAGAAGCCCACCTTCGGCGAAAATGCCCATCGGCCGAACCGGAAAGTCACCCAACAAAGGGCGATCGCAGAGAGAGCACTGGGTATTCTTGCAACCCAATCGTGGACTCCAAATACCTGGAAAACAATCACCGTCATCCAATACTTGAGTGGAGCCTTGTCGAGGAAGGCGACGCCATCCAGCCGGGCCGTGACCCAGTCTCCCGATTGCAGCATGTTGCGCGCAATCAGCGCTTGGGAGGCATCCACGTCATCCATTAAAGAGGGGGGACTGATAATTCCGGTCAGAAAAATGACCGCCGCAAAGAGGACCACGATCCATTCATAACGCCGGCTCGTGCGCGGGTCGGCCTCGCGTGGTGTATGAGGGCGATGAGGAGTAGCAGAAAAGGGGCTCAGAGTTCGTGCCATCGACTGTTCAGTCTGACACTTCTTCTTCGTTCCTCTGAGCGCGTATGACACAGGCCACGTCGTACGGAGTATGGCGGCCGCGGCTTTGGTAGTAATGTCGTACCTGCATTTCAGCCAGCAGCCCCAGAGCCAGAAGTTGCACGCCTGCAATGATGAGCACGGCAGAAAAAATCAACAAGGGGCCATGGTCAGTCATGATGTGCATGCCGTAGAGCAGCTTCCACAACAGCATCCACGCTTCGAGCATGCCCCCGGCAAAGACGGCGAGAACGCCTGCCGTCCCGAAGAAATGCAGCGGGCGAGAGAGGTAACGGAGCAGGAATCGAACCGTGAGGAGATCAAGAAAGACCGGGAGTTTGCTCGCCATCCCATACTTCGAGACACCGTGCTCCCGGGGCGCAGTTGTGATGGGAACTTCACATATTTTTGCGCCTCGTCGAAGCGCTAGGACAGGAATGAGCCGCTGAAGCTCGCCGTAAATCGGCACTTCTGAAACCAATTGACGCTTGTAGGCCTTAAACCCGCCACCCCAGTCGTGAATTCGGACGCCCGTAAGTTTTCCCAGCACCCAATTCGCGCACCGGGTCGCCGCGCGCTGCAGCAAGGAACCGTCACGCTGATTTCGCCAGCCGCAGACAATGTCAAAGCCTTCTTCCAGCCTCTCAATAAACCTTGGGATGTCGGCCGCATCATGCTGCAGGTCACCGTCCATGGTGATGACATAGTCACCACGTGCCGCATTGAAGCCGGCACCCAGCGCCACGGACTTACCCGCGTTATGGCGCAGAGCCACGACGGTGACCCGGCTGTCTACCTGGGCAATCTCTTGAAGCAGGGGGAAGCTGCCGTCCGTGCTTCCATCGTCCACAAACACGCACTCAAACGTATGGCCGGTCGCGTCCAGCGTATCCTTCAGGCGTCCGTACAGGGGCGTGATGCTCTCCCGCTCATTGCACAGCGGAACGATCACGGAATATCGAACGAATCGCGGATCTTCGGACATACGGGGATTTTTTCCGATGGGTCGTAAATCCAGTCTCTGGAAGTTTAAACCCTCCGTTGAAATCGCACAACCGTTTCACAGCGCCGGTTTATCGACAATGGGGGGTTACGTTTTGCCGGGAAAATTGCCGTGTCTAGTTTCGAACATCCGCCAGCAACAGCTCCACTTCATGCTTCAGATCGGCCGTGAGCGGTAACAAGGGCAAACGCGCCGGACCACCGTAGTAACCGTTCAAGTCCATCCCATACTTCATGCCCGGGATACCCAGTTCACTCCCAACGCGTTGGGCCACGTTTGTGATTCGCTCCTGCTTCAGACGCGCCAACCCGACATCGCCTTCCTTCCAGGCGGCGTAAATCTCGTAACAGGCAGTTGGAGCCACATCGGCGAAAGCCAGCACCGCGCCGACTGCCCCCGCTTGCAGAGACGGTTCCAGCTTCTGTGCCAGCCCCGCCAGCACCTGGAATCCGACTTCCTTCTGCCGTGTCTTGATCCCGCTTACCACATTCACCGCAGGCGATGACGGCTTGGCGCCGCCCAAAGCCGACACTGGCACCAGTTCCCCGCCCTGCCCGTTCCCGCCCGTGGACGCTTTCAACATGCGCGGCGTGACCGCGTCAAACGTCTCGGTGACGGTGGCCGGGCGCTTCACCTGCCGCGTACCTTCCACCATGCGGCGGACTTTTTCCAGGTCTCCCCCTGATTCCTTGATGCCGACGATATTCGGATGGTCCGCCAATTCGATGACGAGCTCCGCCGGCATGTCGTATCCGGTGAAGGGCGGGACGTTGTAGATGAGCACCGGGAGTGGTGAACGGTCCGCCACAGTACGAAAGAAGGCCAGCATATTCGGCGGCTGCATCATCCTCTTGTAGAAGTGCGGTGTGCGCACCAGCGCGAGGTCGTAACCCAATTCCGCCGCATATTCGGTAAGCCGCAAGGTTTCACTGGCCGACTCAATACCCGTGCCGGCGATAAGGACTTTGTTTGGCGCGGTGGCCTCCCGCGCACTCTTCAGGACTTCGCGCCGCTCGTCATCGGAGAGCATGATGGCCTCGCCGGTTGAGCCCAGAACCACGAGTCCAGCCACGGGAGTCCGCGAGTAGCGGTCAACGTTGTGCTCGATCTTTTTGAAGTACACGTTGCCGTCAGGATAGAAGGGCGTCGTGATGGGAGGAAAAATGCCGTGAAGTAACATACAGCTTGTCCGTTTGGCTTACGCCGAACGCCGTTCCGCCGTTGGAGCTACAAAATGCGCGGCGGGAACGGCACCAATCTGGACCAGCAGCCCCAGTTGGTCCCAGTTGTCCCAGCCTTCGACAATCTTGCCGTGGGATATTCGCTGGATGGTCGTGCCCGTGATAGTCACCTTCTTCCCCGAGGACGCGAAGCCAAGGAAATCTCCCTTGTGCGTCATGGTCGCTGTCCAGCGAGCGACCACTCTATCGCCTTGCTCAATGGTGTGATCGATCACCACTTTCATATCGGGGAACGCGCTGCGAAGACTAACCACAAAGGGCTTGAATTCCTTAAGGCCGATGTCGGTGTCATGTTGCACCTGGCCATGGCCAATCACGCTTGGGGACGCCATCTCGTCGATCGCTTCCATGCGTCCTTGGTTCCACAGTTCTTCGAACCAGCGGCGAATCAGAGCGCTATTTTCCTGCGCCATACCACACCTCCGAGGCCAAAGCTATCCTCTTTGGCCTTTCACTGTACGCTCTGCATGCAAGTGCTGCAATGCCTGTACGCGCAGCTCCCCGCGCTGCAAAGCGGCGATGCCTTCAGCCGCGGCGCGAGCGGCCGACAGCGTGGTGATGGTGGGAATTCGGGCCTGCACCGCAGCGCGCCGGATCGCCTTCTCGTCAAACCAGGGATCTAAGCCGTGAGGCGTATTCACGATGAGGTGAATGCGTTCGCCCTTGATCAGGTCCACCACGTTCGGGCGCCCTTCTTTTACTTTGTAGACGCGTTCCACGGTCATGCCGGCGGATTCAAGCACATCAGCGGTGCCGGCCGTGGCCACCAGCTTGAAGCCCATGTCCACAAACTTGCGCGAGACTTCAGCCACGCCCGGCTTATCGTGGTCGGTGACGCTGATGAAAACCATGCCCTGCGTGGGCAGCTTCTGACCGGCCGCGGTCTGAGCTTTGGCAAAAGCCTCGCCGAAGTTGTCGGCTACGCCCATAACCTCACCGGTGGACTTCATCTCCGGCCCGAGCACGGTATCCACTCCGGGAAACTTGTTCCAGGGGAAAACCGGCGATTTCACGTAGTAACAGTGTCCGGTATCGAGATCGGCGCGGTGCTCGACAAACTCCGGCAGAAATTCACGCAGCTTGCGCCCAGTCATCAGCCGGGCCGCGATTTTCGCCATCGGCACGCCGGTCGCCTTCGAGACGTAAGGCACAGTTCGTGAAGCTCGCGGATTGACTTCTAAAACATAGACCTTGTCACCATCACGGTCGGTGTGGGGGCGGATCTCCGACCCACCCGGACAGGTCGCACACCCGTCTGAAACACTCGCCCGCGGAATCGCAAACTGAATATTCATCAGCCCCACCACCTTCAACGCGCGCGCCAGCTTGAACGTATATTCCCGCATCCGCTCCAGCAGATGTTCCGGGATATCCACCGCCGGCAGCACGCACGAAGAGTCGCCCGAGTGAATGCCGGCTTCCTCAATATGCTGCATGATGCCGCCGATGACGACATCTTCGCCGTCCGAGAGCGCATCCACATCCACTTCGATTGCATCTTCGAGAAAGTGGTCAATCAGCACCGGCCGGTCTTGCGAATATTCGACCGCTTCCTTCATGTAGTGGACGACCATCTCCTCGTCATAGGCGATCACCATGGCGCGTCCGCCGAGCACATACGACGGTCGCACCAGCACAGGATATCCGACCCGATTCGCGCCCTCGATCGCTTCTTGCACCGAAGCTGCCATCGCGCCCGGTGCTTGTGGGATTTCAAGCTCGTCGAGCAGTTTGCCGAAGCGCTTGCGGTCTTCGGCCAGATCAATCGACTCGGGAGATGTGCCGATGATGTTGACTCCAGCCGCCTTCAGAGGCAGTGCCAGGTTCAAGGGTGTCTGACCGCCAAACTGCACGATTACACCGACCGGCGCGCCGGAAGAAGCTTCGTGCTCGCAAATGGCGAATACATCTTCCAGCGTGAGAGGCTCAAAGTAGAGACGATCGCTGGTGTCGTAGTCGGTCGAGACCGTCTCCGGATTGCAATTGATCATGATCGTCTCGTAACCATCGTCGCGCAGCGCAAACGCCGCGTGGCAGCAGCAGTAGTCAAACTCGATTCCCTGCCCGATGCGGTTGGGCCCGCTCCCCAAGATGATCACCTTTTTCTTCTCGGTGGGTGTGGCCTCGTCTTCCTCTTCGTAGGTCGAGTAGAGATACGGCGTATAGCTTTCGAATTCGGCGGCGCATGTGTCCACACGCTTGTAGACCGGCAAAATGCCATGCTTTTTTCGCAGATGGCGAACTTTCTCCTGCGCCCCTTTGCCGTCAAGCCGCCAGACTCCAGCCAGCCGCCCGTCGGAGAAGCCCATACGCTTGGCCTCGCGCAGCACCTCGGTCGGAATGGATTCCATGGGATGCTTTTCCAGCTCCAGCTGCATGTCGTTCATCTCTTTAAGCTGGTACAGAAACCACGCATCGATCGAAGTCATCTTGGCCAGTTGCTTGACCGTATGGCCCTGGCGCAAGGCATAGCGCACGTAGGAAAGCCGCTCCGGATGCGGCGTCACCAGCCGCTGGGTGAGAATTTTTGGCTCGATCTTTTCCGTCCCGACCTTCTTCCCGGTGTCGAGCGCCCGAACGCCCTTGAGCAGCGCTTCCTTGAAAGTGCGGCCAATGGCCATTACTTCGCCTACTGATTTCATCTGCGGGCCCAGGTTTTCATCAGCGCCGGGAAACTTCTCGAACTGCCACTTGGGAATTTTCACCACTACGTAGTCGAGCGTCGGCTCAAAGCAGGCGGGTGTCTTGCGCGTGATGTCGTTGGGAATTTCATCCAGGGTGTAGCCCACGGCCAGCTTGGCGGCAATCTTGGCGATGGGAAATCCCGTTGCTTTCGACGCCAGCGCCGATGACCGGGAGACGCGCGGGTTCATCTCGATCACCACCATGCGGCCCGTCGTGGGATGCACTCCGAACTGAATGTTCGATCCGCCAGTTTCGACGCCGATTTCGCGGATCACCGCGATGGCGGCGTCGCGCATGGCCTGATACTCGCGGTCGGTAAGAGTCTGCGCCGGGGCGACGGTGATGGAATCGCCGGTATGCACGCCCATGGGATCAAAGTTCTCGATGGAGCAGATGATGATGACGTTATCCCGCAGATCGCGCATCACTTCGAGTTCGTACTCTTTCCAACCCAGCACTGATTCTTCGATCAGCGCTTCATGTACAGGAGAGAAATCAAGTCCGCGGGCCAGCACTTCCAGCATCTCTTCACGGTTGTAAGCGATGCCGCCACCGCTGCCTCCGAGTGTGAAAGACGGCCGCACAATGACTGGAAACCCGATCTTGCCGGCGAATTCCAGTCCGTCCTTCAGATTGTTCACCAAGGCCGACTTGGGAACGTCGAGGCCGATCTTCTGCATCGCGTCTTTGAAGTAAAGGCGGTCTTCCGCCTTCTTGATCGCGGCCACATTCGCGCCGATGAGCTGTACGTTGTATTTTTCAAGCACGCCGCCGTCAGAAAGCTCGATCGCCAGATTGAGCGCGGTCTGTCCGCCCACGGTGGGGAGGACGGCGAATCCCTGGCCGGGCGACAACTCGCGCTCGATGCGAATGATTTCTTCGAGATATTCGCGCGTAAGCGGCTCGATGTAAGTGCGGTCGGCGATTTCCGGGTCGGTCATGATGGTGGCCGGATTGGAGTTGGCCAACACCACTTCAAATCCCTCGGCCTTGAGCGCCTTGCAAGCCTGCGTGCCGGAGTAGTCAAACTCCGCCGACTGGCCAATGATGATGGGGCCAGAGCCGATGATCAGGATCTTCGAGATGTCAGTTCGTCGCGGCATTGGTCGGTAGTTTTAATTCTATTTTCTCCAATAACTCTGTCATCTAACTCTGTCATCCCGACCGAGCGGAGGGACCTGCTTGTCCGGCGAGTACCGATGTTTGTACGAACCATTCTGCCGCCAGATCTTCCCAAGTGGGATTTTCAATCTCGATCAGCCACATCTTCTTCGTACGGTTCCATCGCTTGAGCTGCTTCTCCCGATCAATCGCCTTCTTTACATCGTCGAACGATTCGTTAGTACACCAGGCGATGACATCGGTACTGCCTGGAAAGCCCTCGGTCACATCATTCTTGTGCTCGAAAAGTCGTCGCTCCAGGTTGTTCGTGATCCCGATATACAGCACCCGCGACTTGCTGGCCACCATGGGCACGCAATCGTTGTGGCGCTTCATAACAGCAGGTCCCTCGACTCCGCATAGCGATTCGCAAGCGAATCGTTATGCTCCGCTCGAGATGACAATTTTGGGAAGTTAGTCTTTCCACTCCTCCATCATCTTCACAAAGTCCTTGAACAGATAATGCGAATCATGCGGCCCCGGCGAAGCCTCGGGATGGTACTGCACGCAGAACAACGGCAGGTTCCGGTGCCGCATCCCTTCCAGCGTGTTGTCGTTCAAATCGATGTGGGTAAGCTCAACTTCGCTCTGGGGCAGCGAATCCGGATCGACAGCAAAATTATGATTGTGCGCCGTGATCTCGATTTTTCCTGAGTGCAACTGCTTCACCGGATGGTTCCCGCCGTGATGTCCAAACTTCAGTTTGAAGGTCTTTCCACCTAATGCGATCCCTGTGAGCTGGTGTCCCAGGCAGATGCCAAAAATCGGCTGCCGCCCCATCAGGCGGCGAATGTTGTCGACCGCATAGGTGCAGGGCTCGGGATCGCCTGGCCCGTTGGACAGAAACACGCCATCCGGTTTCAGTGCCAGCACGTCTTCCGCGAGAGTCTGCGCCGGGACCACCGTCACCTTGCAGCCTTCGCCGCGGAGCTTGCGCAGAATGTTTTGCTTGATGCCGTAGTCGTAGGCCACGACATGAAACCGGGCCGGCTCGTCCTTAACGCCCACAACTTCGTCGGGCAGGTGCGAACGTTCGCCGGTTTCCCAAACGTAGGTGCTCTTGGTGCTGACCACCTTGGCCAGATCAGTTCCATCCATCTTGAGGATCGACCGAGCTTTTGCCACCAGCTTCTCGCCGTCATTTTCCAAAGTGGAGACCACCCCGCGCATGACCCCGTGGTCGCGCAGGTGCCGCACCAGCGCGCGCGAATCGATTTCCGCCAGCACCGGAATCTTGAATTGTTCGAGATATTCTTCGGCGACCTGCTGCGAGCGCCAGTTGGAGCTGGCCCGGGAAAACTCGCGGACGATCAGGCCTTCTATGTATGGACGAGTGGCTTCGTTGTCCTCGGCATTGGTGCCATAGTTGCCGATTTCAGGATTGGTGAGAACTACAATCTGGCCGCAGTAGGAAGGATCGGTGAAAATTTCCTGATAGCCAGTAAGGGAAGTATTAAAAACGACTTCGCCGTAACATTCACCTTTGGCGCCGTAACCTTTGCCTCGAAAGACTCTGCCGTCTTCGAGCGCAAGCGTAGCTTGCATTCCTGCTCCAGGGAGTGGATTTTAGAGATTTTAGCAGGGATACCAAAATCGCGAAAGGAGTGTTTTCGATTTTCTTAGCGTTCTTTGCGGAATCCTTTGCGTCCTTTACCGGCAAGAGCTTCTTACCGCAAAGATCGTAAAAGTCGCCAAGAAATTCTCAGCGCACTCTTCCCATCTTGTCCATCGGCCAATAGCCGAACACAGCTTTGCCGTAGATATAGCCAATGTTGACCGGCCCAAAGTCGCGGCTGTCGTTCGACATGGTGCGATGGTCACCGAGTACAAAGTAGCTGTTGGCCGGCACCACAGTCTCAGAATACGAACGCTGGTCGGCGTAGGCCGCCGGCACGTAGTCTTCTTCGAGCGCTTCACCGTTGACGAATACTTCGCCCGATTCGATGCGGATATGATCACCCGCCAACCCGATCACCCGTTTGATAAAACTCTTCGAAGTATCGCGCGGATAGCGGAACACAACGATGTCTCCACGCTGGATGGGCTCCAGGCGGTACACGTACTTGTTGACGAAGATGCGCTCCTGATCGTCGAGCGAGGGCATCATGCTGGTGCCTTCCACCTTCACCGGCTGGTACAGAAAAATAATGATGAACGCGGAGATGGCCAGCGAGATCATCAGGTCACGCAGCCATACTGAAAGCACCGGCAATGCGCGAAGCGGAACGGCCGCGGGGGGCTTGGCGTGGCGGGAATGCGAATCCGCTGGACGGGCTTGTTCCGGCATGTTGCTTTTATTATACGGGCCAGGCGGTCCGGGTTGAAGCCGTCTCCCGGTCCACCCAAACTTGCCGCAGTTACCTTGGGGCTACTGCCGCCGCACCCCAATTCAGTTACAATCACTACACCGAGGGCGTCTGAATCATGATCAAGCGCGGTTTGACCCTTGCCTGTCTAGGTCTGCTTGTACTGGCGGTATCCACCCCCTGGGCCACATCCCAACAGGATGGGGCCGTGCCGAAATACAACGAGGCCCCGCCCGCCAAGGGCTCCACTCTTCCTCCCATCCTGGGGAAGGAGCAACTGTGGGGTAACAACGCTCAATACCCTTTTCAAAGTCATGCGTACGAACTGGCAGCCAAATTTCCTGCCGTGTTGCATCAGCAACCCTGCTACTGCTATTGCGACCGTGGCATGGGGCACAGCAGCCTTCATAGTTGTTTTGAGGGGATCCACGGGGCTCAGTGTTCGGTTTGCTTGAAAGAGCTTTACTACTCTTACTCGATGAACAAAAGGGGAAAGACCGCCACTCAGATTCGTCAGGGCATCATAAAGGGTGACTGGAAGCAGGTAGATCTGCAAACGGCGGCTTCCATAAACTGATCTCCGGTCAGCGACCTTGGGGCCGAGTTGACGGACACGCGAATCCGCGTATAACCTGCTGATTCGAAGTGGTTCATGCTTTTCCACAGGGTGATATTCAGGGCTCCTTGACCGACAGTCACAGCTGCTGGTCGAAATCGGTTCCAAAGTCGCAGCCATGGTTCAGCCGATTTCTTCCAAGCGTATGAAAAAGGAGATCTTACGAAGAGTTCAGGAAGAGTTTTGCGGATGACGCAGAAAACTACTGTCAAGAAACCCATGAACGAAGATCCCCGTTTTGCACAGGCTGTGCAAAATTACGAGGCCGGACTGCGCGCCATGCAGGAGCGCAAGTTTGAGAAAGCCAAGGGCCTTCTGCAGAAAGCCGTTGCCGGTGCCAGTAAGGAATTGGCGGACCGCATCACCGTTCACCTCAATACCTGCAACCAGCATATGGAGCGCTCCGCCACTCAGTTTAAGAGTCCGGAAGAGCACTACGACTATGCCGTCTCGTTAATGAACGTGGGCGACTACGTCACTGCCCGGGAGCATCTGGAAAAGCTCTCCAAGCAAGTTCCTAAAGCCGACTATGTGGCCTACGGTCTGGCCGCGCTCGATTGCCTGACCGGCCATCTGGAGGATTCTCTGCGCCATCTGGATGAGGCGATCCGGCTAAACGCGTCACTTCGCTTCCAGGCGCGCAATGATTCCGATTTCCAGAACCTGGCGGAAGATCCCCGCTTCACCGAGCTGCTGTATCCCGATCCAGGAGCTGAATTCTCGCCCGAATCAGGCATACCCGAGGATAATGGCTAGCCGTGGCTGTGTCTGATTTGAAGGGGCGCCGGCGGGGAAGCGCGTCCCCAACTCGAGGTCTGCGCGTCGTCGCCATTGGCGGCGGTACCGGTCTCTCCACCCTGCTCAAGGGGCTCAAGCGTTATGTTACCCGGGCGAGCGCCCTAGGCAAGCCGAACCTTCCTGAAATCAGCGAATTGTGCGCCGTAGTCACGGTCAGTGATGATGGCGGCTCCAGCGGACGTCTGCGCAAGGAGCTCAACATGCTCCCGCCGGGAGACATTCGCAACTGCATTGTTGCTCTCTCGGAAGACGAGGCCCTGCTCTCGCGCCTGTTTCAGCATCGTTTCGTAAAAGGGTCAGGTCTGGAAGGCCACAGCTTTGGCAATCTGTTTCTGGCGGCGTTGACCTCTGTCACCAGCGATTTCAGCGAGGCCGTACGCCTGTCTTCGGAAATCCTGCTCACTCGCGGACACATTTATCCCGCCACCACGTCCCATGTTGAGCTCGAGGCCTTGATGGAAGACGGCACCAGGGTTCGTGGCGAGACCAGGATCACGGCCAGCAGCGGCCGCATCCAGCAACTCTTTCTCGATCCTCCCGACGTTAAGCCGCTGCCCCAGACGCTGGAGGCGATGGCACGAGCCGATCTGATTACGGTCGGTCCCGGCTCGCTTTTCACCAGCCTGATCCCCAATGTCCTGGTTCCCGGCATCGCCCAGGCCATGGTGAATTCCGCAGCAGTCAAGGTTTATGTCGGCAACCTCATGACGCAAGCCAACGAAAGTCTTGGACTGACCGCCGCCGATCACATTCGCGCGTTGAATCGTCATGCCCAGGTCAAACGCATCTTCGATTTCGCCCTCATCAATCGCGCCCCTGCGCCCCCGGCACTGAAGGCGAAGTACGCCCTGGAAGGCGCCAGCCAGATTGTTGCTGACCTGGAAGCGATCGAAGAGCTCGGGGTCATTCCAGTGCTGGGCGACTACCTGGACGAGAAGGACATGGTGGCCCGCCACCTGACCGATCGGATGTCCACCGATTTGGTGGAACTGGTAACCCAGGCTCCGGCAAAACCCGCATGAAATAAATATTCTTTGCTTGATGGAGAACAGGCATCCCGCCCGTCCCACTGATCCAGTAACCACGGTAACCCTGCTCGGCACAGACTTCTCGCGGTATATTGGATCGAATGCCGAAAGCAAATAACACTCAACCTCGTGTTCCCAAGACTGCGATTGCCATCCTGGCAGCGGGCAGGGGGACGAGGCTGAAGTCCAAACATCCCAAGGTGCTGCACGAAGTCGGCGGCAAGCCGCTTCTGGCCCATGTGATCGCAGCCGCGACCAAAGTGGTGCCGGCCAGCGATGTGTTCGCCATCATCGGACATGAAGCCGAAAGGGTTCGCAGCGCAGTGGCCGCTTCCGGCATTGGATTCGTGCTGCAATCGCAGCAACGCGGCACCGGACACGCCCTGATGGTCGCGCGTAAAGCGCTGGCGCCCTACGATCTGGTCATGGTTCTCTACGGCGATGCCCCGCTCATCACCTCACAAACCATCCAGCAATTGCGCGATTTCCACTTGTCAAAGAAGGCCGCGATGACGTTGCTCACGGCCCGGCTGGAAAATCCCGGCGGATACGGGAGAATTGTCCGCAAGAAGGCCGGCCGCGATGACGTGAAAGCTATCGTCGAGCAGAAGAACCTGACGCCGGCACAGCAGAAAATACATGAGATCAACGCCGGCTTCTACGCGTTTGACGCCAAACTGCTGTTCAGCCACATCGAGGAACTGAGCACCGACAATCATCACGGCGAGTTCTATCTCACCGACATGGCCTCGATTCTCGCCAAGGCAAAACACCGCGTGGTTGCTCTGCAGGCCCGCGATGACTATGAAGTGCTGGGTGGCAACACTCGCGCCGAACTCTCCGAGATTGACCAGCACATGCGCCTGGCCAAATGCCGCCAGTTGATGGACGAGGGAGTCACGATTCTGTATCCCGAGATGTGCGTCATCGATAGTGACGTCGAAGTTGGCGCTGACACGGTCATCGAGCCCGGCGTCCAGCTCCGTGGGACCACCCGCGTCGGCAGTGACGCGCGCATCGGTTCCTACAGCGTAATTCTAAGCTGCGAAATCGGAGATGAAGCACTGATCCAGACCGGCTGTGTGCTTGAACATTCGGTGATCAGAGCGCGCGCTTCGCTAGGTCCCTACAGCCATCTGCGCCCGGGTTGCGAGGTTTGCGAAGAGGCGCACATCGGAAACTTCGTTGAACTGAAGAAGACGCGCGTCGGTAAAGGCTCCAAAGCAAACCATCTGACATATCTGGGAGACACCGACGTCGGCGAGAACGCAAATGTCGGCGCCGGAACCATCACCTGTAACTACGACGGCGTGAGCAAGCACAAGACCATCATCGAAGATGGCGTCTTCGTAGGCAGCGACAGCATCCTGATTGCGCCGGTCCGCATCGGGAAAGGCGCCTACGTCGCCGCCGCCACCACGGTGACGGAGGATGTCCCACCGGATTCCCTGGCCCTGGGCCGGGCGCGGCAGATCGTGAAAGAAGGCTGGGCCAAAGCAAAGAGAGAAAAGGCCAAGGCGCAGAAGGCCAAATGACCTAAGTAGATTGACGCTATTGGCAACTCGCTCGTGTGGCCGGCACGCGTGCGATACGTGGAATAAAAGTGGGACCGTCGAAATGGGGACGCGGCCAACCGCGAAGTCCGTCCTCAGATTTCGTAACCTTCACGGTCACGCCGGTGAACCCATCGTTGCCAAGAAAATCCATTTGGCTTTCGGATTTCGGCCGCCAATAGCACCACCCGGACACTTTCGTCGCCCCAGTATACGAACCCCAAAGCCGTAGGTTGTGAGCCTTCGGTTCCACGCCCGGGCAGGAGTTCGATCTGCGTGGAGGTGTTACGTATTTGTTATCCGCGCCAAATGGCCAAACATCCCAAGAAAGGCGAAGGTGAAGTCATCTGCTGAGGCGATTGCGAGGAGATCGCGGGGATGGCGACCGCGCAATAGTAAACGAGCGCCGCCAGCAATACACCGACTCCGAGACCCCTGTGAAGCCTGCGACTCGGGAACGCTGCCACTTTCCCTATCTCGATACCGCTGCGAACAATGGCGAGTGCAGCAAGCCCTGGAACTGCTTGTCGTCAGCCTTGAAATGCATCTGCAGGTTGGAGCTGTCGGAGTTGACGGTTACGTTATCCAGCGCCACCTTTTCTGTGGGCGTGGCCGACATCTTCTTGTAGAGCATGCCTGCCTTGAGCAGCGAGGAGAGCGTGGTTGCGGTCATCGAATCGGAAGTCACGACGTTCAGATCAAAATTCACGCCGTTCTCAAAGTTCATGGTATAGCGCGAACCCAATATGCGCTTCTTCACCGTATCGTAATCCGCGAGCCCGGCAGCGTCGCCGAGGGCCGAGTGCAGCATGTTCTGCGTTCCCTGTTGGTCGAGAACGCTCCACACCGTACCGGACTCAACCGAACCCATCATGTCCGCGATCTCATTGTTGCTGTCGAGGGTGTAGGAATAGCCGTCACGCGCATCCAGCGCGCCACGCACGGCGCCGCTATCGCCGAACAGCAGCGTGTTGTCGTCCAGGAAAGTCATCTGCATGCCGGCCGGCATGGGATAGATATCGGCATTGCGCAACTTGATCGGCTTCACCTTATTCAGCCGCATCTTTTTGAGGAAGGTGGCCATGGCAAACTGCCCTTGCGCGATGCCGACTACGCGCACACCCTGCTTGCCGCTGCGATAGGAAGCGAACGTAAGCTGCTCGACATCCTTGTCGGGATCAATGCCCACGCCCCGCAGTGCACCTTCAAATTCCTTGAGGTTGGGCGGCAATACTTGCTGCTTCAACGCCATGGCCGTATCGGAATTCTTGAGCGCGCGATAGTCCACCGAAATGATCTGCTGGATGTCGGAAGGAATCACAGTGCGTGCTGAGCTGCCCAGCGGCAGGGACCACGCGGTGGCGCTCAACACCAGAAGAACACCAAGACCGCCCTTGACTGCTTTCATGGATACCTCGAGGAATTATGTGTGTTTAGATGCGATGTATACCCGTATTGTATGCTCATTTGGGGGAAGAAAGGCCAAACGAAAGGGCAGGTCTTGTGACAAGAGAGGTGCATGACCCGCACGGGTCAGCTCGCCAGGGCTGCAGCCTTTTTTCGTGTTTCCGCGGCAAAGGCGCTGTCTTTCAGTGATTCCAGATTGATCTCCACGTTGGCCAATGCGCCCTGAATGGCCGCCCGCGCCAGGGCGGTTGCCGTGGTCAGGTCCGACTTCATCTTCGGATTGGTGATCGGCTTCAGCCGCTCGACGATCCCCGTCACTTCCCTGGCCCACTCCGCCACACGCAAGGGGACACTGGTCGCCTGCTTTAGAGCGGTGTCAACCAGGCCGTCCGCACTCGCCGAATCCTTCGCTTGCTTGTAAGCCTTCATCACCGCGGTGTAGGACTCGGCATCGGCATCGATTGCAGCCTTCAACTCTTCGCGCAGTTGCGACAGCCGGGCGATGGTCTCGCTCAACTCGCGCTCGTGCTGCAGGTAAGCCTTCTTGCCGCGAGACATGGAGGCCACCATGGTGGCCAGTCCGGCCGCCATGGCTCCGCCGGCCGCTGCCGCGCTGCCGCCGCCGGGAGTCGCCGTAGGGGCCGCCAGTTGTTCGACAAACGGCTCTACTCCGGCGCGCAGTCCGCCCATCGCCATCTTGCCGCCCACTACTGCCGCCAGGCGGTTCTCCAGAATCAGCGAGGAATCGAAATTCTCCACCTGCAAAAACCATTCCGCTGCTGCCTCCAGCGCCTTCTTCGGAATCAAGCCAACAATTTCGCTGCTCACCGGCGTGACCCCGTAGCGGGCCGCTTCCCGCTTCACCACTTCAAATACGCGGTGGATCGGAGTCTGCTCAAAGTCAGTCAGGTTCATCGAGACTTGCGCCAGTCCGCGGACCACGAATCCTGCGCCTTTGACGAAGCGCATCCCTCCGCTCGAAAAGCGGATCGCCTTGGCGATCTTCTTGGCAATCTCGACGTCGGGGGTGTTGAGAAAGACATTGTAGGCAATAAGAAATTTGCGCGCACCCACGACCGTCGCCCCGGCTGAAGGGTGGACCCGTGCCTCGCCATAGTCCGGCTTGCGTGCCGGGTTGGTTGCGATGTCGGCGCGTATGCCCTCGAACTGCCCGCGCCGGATATTCTCCAAGTTCTGCCGTTCAGATGTGGTTGCAGCCGCTTCGTAGAGGTACACCGGAATCTGATATCGCTTCCAGATTTGTTCCCCAACATGTCGCGCCATGTCGACACAGTCTTCTATGGTGAGACCATCAATGGGGATGAATGGAACCACGTCCGCCGCGCCCATCCTCGGATGCGCTCCCTGGTGCTGGTTCAGATCGATCAACTCCGCGGCCTTGCCCACGCCACGAATCGCGGCCTCCTGGATCGGCTCCCGCTCCCCTACGAGCGTGATGACGCAGCGGTTATGATCGGCGTCCATTTCGCGATCGAGCAAAAAGACGCCATCCACCTTCATAGCCTCGACGATGGCATCAACTTTAGCCCTGTCGCGGCCTTCAGAGAAATTGGGAACACATTCAACCAGGGTTGACATACGCGGAAAAGAATATCACCGAAAGATATTCCGAACTCGAGGGTGCTCCATTCTTGTCTCTCCGCTTTTTGGAGACAAGGGTCGGGCTTTTGATGGAGCAGAACCGCCTACTGCTTAGGCACGAAGTCTTCCAGCACTGCTTTGCGCATCAGATCCGGCGGCAGCAAGCCCTCAGCCAGAATGAAGTCGTGAAATTTCTTCTGGTTGAATTTGGTTCCGAGCGCCGCCTCCACCTCTTTCCGTAAACCGATGAGTTTGGTGTAGCCATAGAAGTAGCTGTTGGCCTGCCCGGGCGAGCGATAGGTATAGCGCTCCACTTCCTCCTGGGCAAACGCGTGGGACTGCACCACGTCCTGCTCCAGAACGCGATACGCCTCGGCTGGCTGAATCTGACCCGCCTGCAACTCGGGATCAAGAAACGCCCGCGCCGCCCGCATCAGCCGGTAGTCAAGCGATACCAACTGTCCCTCCGGCGGCATGTAGGGTCGGATCAGGTATTCCGAATAAAGCCCCCAGCCCTCCACGTTGGTGCTGTTGAAAGCGTAGCGAACCCGCGCCAGCGAAACTCCGTGTTCAAGCATGGAGTCAAACTGCAGTTCGTGTCCAGGCCGCGCCTCGTGCGCGGTAAGAGTCCAGGCCGCCGCATCGAATGTAAAGTCGTCGTATTTCTCTGAACGGGTCTGACCTGGCCCGGGCGGAATATTCAGTGGCAAAACAAACTCGCCTTTCTGACCCGTATTGTGCAGAAAGGGGGGAGCCACCATGTGCGGCGCGGGCTGCTGCGCGGTCTCGGCGGCGGTGGCAATCCGAATCCGCGCCGGGCGGTCGGGCAGCGTGACGATCTGCCTGTCGACGATGATCTTTTCAATCTGCTTCAGCCGCTCCTGGTAAAACGGCAGAATGGCATCGCCCACCAGCTGTTGCTTTTTCAGCTCGCGGATCACGTCGCGATAATCGCTCGAAGGCAGGTGCCGCTCCTTAGCGATCTGCTCCGCAATCGGTTTCATCTCGGCCTGAATATCGCTGAAGCCCTGGTGCGCCATAGCAGCCAGTTGGCTGGGTGGAATGTCGATGCCGTAATCCTCAAGATTGAGCGCGTACTCTTCGGGAGGAAGACGAAAATCGTTGCGCGCCTTGGGCAGCACATTGGTTTTCGTCCACGCGTCATACTCGATGAGCTGAGCTTTGAGCTTGTGGTAGGGCTCCTGCCAACCGGTCAATTTGTACTTCTCGAGAAGCGTGGCGATGCCCTCCATGTAGTTGGGATTGCGCGCCAATTCGGTCTCAATCTCGGTGCGAGCGGGATAGACCACGCCTGGCTTGGCCATCTGTTCCATCACGCGCTGTTGCAGGATTTCAGCCAGCGGCTTGTATCCCGGTTCCAGCCCGGCATATTTGCGGATGCGGACCACCACCGCGGGCCGCCGTTCGGAAGGTGTTTGCTCATCGAGCAAAATGCGCAGCCCCCTGAATACCCTTTGGCTCGCATTCAGAAAATCGACCTTGTGGGCGCGGTCGAAATCCTGTTCCCTGAATTGCAATTCGACTTGGCGGATCATGATCTCAAGATCCTGCGCTACTTCCTTCTGCTTCTGCTGCCCGAGGGCGCTTTTGAAGTTTGAGAGTACAGCCTCAGTTTCCTGCCGCTCCTGGTCTTCATCGGCCAGGGTTGGTTGGGAGACGTCCGTATCGAACCGACTTAGCCCCTCATTTGAACCCAGTTCAGGAGTGTGCTTCGTCTCGACCGCCAGCAACAGGTTGCTGTACTTATTGCTGGCGGCGATCCAGTCCGCGGGAGACTCTTGCGCGCAAACCGGCAGACACAACAGGGCAAGCGCGAGGCTCAGGGCGATTCTTTGATTCAATGTATTCTCCTGATCTTTACTGCTTTTTCGTTCTAGCGTTGCCGAAGAACTTTCCAAATCCCAAACGCACCTGCACCGTGTTGATACCGGGATTACGATCACCCAGGCCCGCGTTAGAGATATGCATATAGCGCAACTCGACGCTCCAGTTGTGCGAAGCTCCCAAAAAATGTGCACCCAGCGCGGCCGAAGAGGTAAAGTTCACGCGGTCAGTTCCAGCAGGAACGTCGTGGTTGGTAAAAAGAGTTCCGCCGCTGAGCTCGAGGTAGGGCACGACTCGTCCGCGAGTGGCTAAGTTCCACTTCAGGTTCAGCGGATTGAAACCGGCTCCGAACGCTGTGTTGGCAGGCTGGAATACTGAAAACACGGGCACCGCATCCAGCGCGTATTCGAATCTTCCTTTCAGAAATCCGGGCCCGTGGGGCCGAGTGAGAATCCATCCGTAGCGCAGCCCCGCGTTCCACACTCCGGTATTTGAAGTACCGCCCGGGACGGAGTGGCCGCCGCCAGTCCAAAGCTGTATCTCGTGCCCGCCGTCCTCGATTTTGACCTGGGCCCACGACAGCGAAGCGCAGAACAGGAGAATCACTCCCCACAATTTCTTCATGAGCTCTTGATCCGGCCGGTGGAGCTAAAACCCGCCACGATACAGCAAACTTCCGAGCATGACAAATGCGTGCCACACGGACTTACAAGCCCAATCCGCCATCTACCGCCAGAATCTGCCCGGTAATAAAGTGCGGTGCCGTGGCAAAAAATAGAGCCGCAGCAGCGATCTCTTCGCCTCGGCCATTTCGCCGCATCGGAGTCTGGCGGGCCATTTTCTTCATGAATGCGGCTGCAGCCTTTTCTCCCAAATCAATCATCCCCGGGGCAATGCAATTTACTGCGATCTCGGGTGCCAACGCTTTCGCCATCACCTTGGTCAGCATGTGAACCGCCGCTTTGGACGAACAATAGTGCGCATGATCCGCCCATGGACGCAGTCCGCCCAGCGAACCCATGTTGATGATTTTTCCGCGCCGTTCCCGCAAATATTTCAGCGCCTCGCGTGAGACCAGAAACGGACCGCGAGTATTGGAGGCAAATATTGCGTCCCACTGTTGGAGAGAGATCTTTCCGAACTCGGCAGTCTCGTAGTTGGCGGCATTGTTGACCAGGATGTCGATTCCGCCCAGCTCCTTAACCGTTTCCTGGACTGCTGACCGGACGCGCTTTTCGTCCGTGATGTCACAACGTAGCGCCACGGCTCGGCCCCCGAAGCTGCCTACGTCGATGACCGTGTGCTGAGCCTCGCGCGCGGAGTTGCGAAAAGTGATGGCCACATCAGCCCCCGCCTCCGCCAGCTCCAGAGCAATAGCCCGCCCCAGGCGTCGCGCCCCGCCCGTAATCAGGACGGTCTTGCCGGATAGAGGTTTGGTGCGGTTCCGATCCACGCTGCGATTGTAATTGAGGGGCTGCGCTTGGCACTTGGCAGTTAGCCCGTTCCCAAGATGGAATCGTACCAGCCAACTGCCCGTTGCTAATTGCCAAATTCTTTTCCGCTCTGCCCAAACCTGCTAAACTCCGCCCATGGCCGAGCCCCGTCAAGTCGTCGTCTATTCCCGCAAGGGCTGTCACCTGTGCGAGATCGTCAAGGAAACACTGACTAAATTGCACCGGCGCGGCGGCTTTACCTGGCGGGAAATTGACGTGGAAAGCGACGACGAATTGCGCCGCAGATTCACCGACGAAGTCCCGGTTATCTTCATCGACGGCCACAAGGCGTTCAAGTATCACATGGACGAGCGCGAATTCCTGCGCAAACTGGTCAGCTAGAATGCGAGAAGTTTGAGATTTTAGATTGTAGATTTCACATTGCCTTGCGCCCACTGCCCGTGCCGCACCCGGCTCAAACACGATCGGCTTGCACCCTCCGTAACGTCCCCTTTTCAAGTGTCCGTACGTAGCATTACAGACTAGCCCTCTACGGAAATTCGGTCGCGAGAGAATTCACATGCGCAATTACAAGATCGCGTTTTGCCTTCCCGTTCTCCTCCTCGTGCTTCCCCGTGCCAGCTACGGGCAATCCCTAGGCGACGTGGCGCGTCAACAGCGGCAGAAGCAGCAGGCAAGAGACCCGAAAGCCACGCCCAAGGTTGTTACGAACGACGAGATCCCGGAGTCCCCAGATGCCTCGTCGAGCTCTTCGGATGACACTGGGGCAGGGCCTGAGTCTTCCGCGCCGGCCGCCTCAAGCACCGGGAAAAAGACCGCCGACCAATGGAAGACTGAGATCGAGGCCAGAAAGGCCAGAATTGCCGCGCTGCAAAACCATGTCGACAAGCTGAACGACTCGGTTCACCTTGTCGAAGCCAATCGCTATTACAACGGCGTGCAATACAACCAGTACCAGCTGAAGAAGCAACAAGAGGCGCAACGCCTGCAGAAGCAGCTGGATAGCGAGAAAAAAGCGCTGGGAGATGCGCAGGAATCGGCGCGCAAGGCCGGTTTCGGAAGCGCGGTTTACGATCCGAATTAGTGTCTGCGAGAATCCGCGGGGGCCCATTCCTCGTCCCTCCTTGTTTTTGGAGGGTGGGGCCTTCCCATCAGTCGCCGGTCAGAAATTTGTACTGGGGGGCGGTCAGCGGTACCACGCTCAACCTTCCCTGCCGTACCAGCGGAGAATCAGCAAAAAGCTTGTTGGCCTTAACTTCAGCCAGGGTCACCGGCTTGCCCAGCGCCTTCCCTGCCTTGATTTTCACCTGGGGATTCCGGGGAACTGAGGCATCCACCGAAACTACCGACGCCGTTCCCATTACGCTCTTGTGCTCGCCGGTTTCGTAAATCACCAGCCGGTCGCCCGGCTTCATCTCCCGCAGATGCTTCAAGGCCACCGGATTTGCCACTCCATCCCAGACGGTGCTTTTGTCCCGCTGCAAGTCGGCAAACGAGTACGCGGTAGGTTCGGTCTTGAGTAGATAATCCATAAAGAAATTTACTGCGGCTTCTCTTTTGAATCTTTGTCCGGCTGCTTCGGCGGCTCCGGATCGTTCTTCTTCTCCTCCGGATGATCTTCGTAGATGGAGTACTGCCCCGCGGGCCGCTTCATCTTGACCGTGATCTCGATCGCTGGCTTGTCGACAGTGTAGTCGTCGCCAAAGGTCTGGAAGCCAGTCGCCAGCACCTGGACTCGCAGCTTGCCATACGGCACGCCGTCAAAGCTGGCCTTGCCGTCCGCATCGGTCTTGATCTGCAGGCCGCCTCTTGACTGCTTACCGTTCTTCTCCACGGGGTGCATGACAACGCTGGCGTTGCGGACCGGCTTGCCGTTGTAATCCCGAATGACCAGAAAGTTCAGGACAGCCATCTCGTCCTGTGCCATAGCAACAGAAGCCAACAGAACCACGGTTGCAAAGCCGATCACGATCTTTCTCATAGCCGACCGTTCAATTCTAAGCAGGCCTACGCCTGCTGTCACCTGGAACAACATGAATGGGAGGGCGCTAAGGGGAGGGAGCTCTTCGATCTTCCAATCGCATCCACCCGTAAAAAGCTATTTATTTCAATATCTTAACGTACTTTTAACCTAGATCCAGTTGACAACCTCATAGACGCTTGTCTACAATTAGCACTCGCCAACAATGAGTGCTAACAAGACGGTTGGCGAGTGGTTTCCTGCTATTAAACCCCGAGTTTAACTCGACACCAACGAAAGGAGTCAGCAAGTATGGCAAAGTTCACCCCGTTACACGACCGCCTGTTGGTCCGGCGGATTGAAGAAGGTGAGACCACCCGTGGTGGCATCATCATCCCCGACAGCGCCAAAGAAAAGCCGCAGGAGGGCGAAGTAATCTCCGTCGGCAAAGGCAAGAGCAATGACGAAGGCAAGGTGTTCCCCCTGGCGGTAAAAGAGGGTGACCGCATCCTGTTCGGCAAGTACTCCGGCACCGAAATCAAGCTAGATGGTGAAGATTTCATCATCATGCGCGAAGAGGAAGTCCTGGGAATCCTGACCGGCGCCGCCAAGAAAGAGCTCGCAGGATCGCGCCGCTAACTGAGAACCGGGAACTCACAAACTTAAAACTGGGTTTTCACAACTATCGCAGGCCAAGCCTGCCATCGATAGGAGATTTCAGATATGGCAAAGCAGATCGTACATGGC
>CATPBJ010000123.1 GCA_955652395.1 uncultured Terriglobales bacterium
CTCCTAGGACAGGGTGCTCGATGAACGCGACTTGTTTCCCGTTGGGTGACACTCGTACACAATCCAGCCAGCCGGGCGTTTCGTAAAGGACATTGCCGATGGGAAACTCCAACCGGTAGCTCGTGCCCGTATGACGGGCAAGTGCCAGACTGCTCCCGTCAGGAGACCAGCCTGCACTTTGAACTTCATCCAAGACTTCGCGCGGCGCGCCCCCAGAAATGGCTACGCGCGCCAACATAGCTCGCCCTGTCCAGCCTGTGATGGAGCGCCAATGTTCCAGGATGGCCATCTCGCCGGAGGTGGAAATGTCTGCGATTTGGCTGTCGTCTAGTTGGAGCGACCGGGAAAGCAGGTCTCCGATGCGCGTGGAAAACATCTCCGGGGTCGGCTTCCCGTTCCACATCGCTGAGTAGATCACCGTCTGCCCATCGGGCGCGAAGGCGGCTGATTGGATCGAGCCACGCTGGAAAGTGAGCTGCCGGAATGTGGGCGACGACAACGAACCTACTCCGGTAAAATAGCCAGCCAAAAAAATTCCAATCACGGCTGCCGCCACCGCCGCCCTCTGCCACCATCTCCTGAGCCGGGACTCTGGGATCGCCCATTCCCGAGCCGCAGAGGGCGTCTGCCCGGAGAGCAATTGCAGGTCGAAGGCAACGTCGCGCGCCGATTGGAAGCGCTCCTCCGGGTTCTTTTCCAGACAGTGCTGGACGATCTGCTCCAGGCCGGGCGCGATCCCGCGGTTGGTTTCTGTCAGGCCCGGCGACTCTCCGCGCAGGATAGAGCTCATGGTGTCAGCGGACGTCTCCCCGTGGAATGCCCGCCGCCCCGACAACATTTCGTACAGGATGGCGCCAAAGCTGAACAAATCGGAGCGATGGTCCGCCGGCTTTCCCCGCACCTGCTCCGGCGACATGTAGCCCACTGTCCCCAGCACCACTCCCGCTTCGGTCTGGTGCGATATGGTTTCGGAGCGATCATCTTCAGGCTGGGTGAGTTTCGCCAACCCGAAGTCCAGGATCTTTACTCGGCCGTCGCGTGTAACAAAGATGTTCTCCGGCTTGAGGTCACGGTGGACAATGCCTTTCTCGTGCGCCGCCGCGAGCCCTTGCGCCATCTGCACCGCGTATTCGATGGCTTTGCGCACCGGCAAGGCCCCGCCGGAAAGCCGATTGCGCAGAGTCTCGCCCTCCAGTAGTTCGGAGATGATGAATGGCGCGCCTTCCCCCGTGCCGATGTCATAGATGGCAAGAATGTTGGGATGGTTCAGGGCCGCCACAGCACGCGCTTCCTGCTCAAAACGCCTCAGGCGCTCAGTGTCGGCGGTGAAGGACACCGGGAGAATTTTGATCGCGACGTCGCGTCCCAGCCGCGGGTCGGACCCGCGATACACCTCTCCCATCCCGCCCGCGCCAAGAGGCGACTGAATTTCATAGGGGCCGAGTTTGGTTCCAGCGGGGAGGGCCATACGTGCGCGCCATTATAGTACCGAAGGAAGAGCGTTGCACCGGATCGACGTTTGTGGGCGGAGGATCGGCGGTTCGGAAGCTGGAAAAGCTTTCGTTATTTGGATTCCGGGTAGACCTTTATCCGGCCGGGGGGTGCGCATTCGTATTAGAGTTCCCTCCCGACGGGTTGTGGCGCTTAAGGTGGAAATGGAGGTCTACGCTATGAGAAGGATTGTTGCCGTTTCTGCGGTCATGTTGCACCTCGTGCTGGCACCTGGCTGGAGTACCGACAAAGCATGAGTGGGTTCCTCTGTTCAACGGAAAAGATTTAAGCGGCTGGAAAGTTGACCGCGACGAGAAATGGGTTGCCGAACAGGGCACCATTCTCGGCGACGCACGGCCAACAAGTACGGCTATTTGACAACCCCGAAAACGTATCGCGATTTTGATTTGCGGCTTAAGTTCAAAGGCGAGGCCGCTGGAAACTCGGTTTTTTTTGCGTACCCAAATTACCGGCATGAGTCCGGAACATGGGAGTCGAGATACGGTCCGCAGTCACCTTCTTTAACCTGTTCAACGTCGCCAACTTTGATGGCCGACTGGTCCCTTCAGCAACATTTTGGACGGATCGCAGCCTCAGGCGTGAACGCACTGGGATCACCGCACGTGGTAGAGTTCGAGCTGACGCTAATTTTCTCGCGGGCGCCGGCTAGCCGCGACGGAGCGGGGGTGAGTGTAGCCCACACTTCGCGCCCAAGAGGGGGTCTTTGATGAAGCCGATCGACTGCATTGGCACCCGAACGTTGCTCGCACCGATGCTCGGCGTCTTGTTGTTCGTCGAGCTGTCGGTGGCGCAACAACCGCCGCTGCCTGGTACGTACCCCGCCTTGCCGAGCGAAACGCCGACAAACTTCAACCCCAAGTCCGATAGCTTCGAGTATGTTCGGCGCGATGTGATGATCCCGATGCGTGACGGGGTCAGGCTCCATACTGTCATTCTCTTACCAAAAGGTGCTAAGGACGCGCCTATCCTTCTTACGCGTACGCCCTACAACGCAACTGAACTCACGACTCACGACTCGCGCGGCGGAGAGACCACCTCTGCGCCTCCCAGCGTCCACCTCGGCCCTACCCTCTACGGGTACGACAATGCTACCGAGGTGATCGTAGACGGCGGCTACATCCGCGTAGTTCAGGACGTACGGGGCAAATACAGCTCTGAGGGCGACTACGTGATGAACCGTCCCCTTCACGGACCGCAAAACCCGACACCCGTGGACCACGCCACCGATACCTACGACACCATTGACTGGCTGGTGAAAAACATCCCGGAAAGCAACGGTAAGGTGGGAATACTCGGCATTTCCTACGACGGATTTCTGCCCCTGATGGCGCTGGTCAATCCTCACCCGGCGCTCAAAGTCTCCGTGCCCATGAACCCCATGGTCGATGGCTGGATGGGCGACGACTGGTTCCACAACGGCGCCTTCCGC
>CATPBJ010000124.1 GCA_955652395.1 uncultured Terriglobales bacterium
CTTTGGAATTTCGGCGCGGATCGTGAAGAACGATATTTAAGAGTGAACTGTGAACCTGCAGGCCGCTCCCGCCCTCGTAAGCAACGAAACCCAACTTTCGGAACCTATTCATAAAAAAACTGACCCCGACCAGGTTGTACCCACCATCTCTGCAAGGGTCTCCTGACTGATCTTAAGTGTTTGCGGGCTTGATGTCGCGGTGGACGATGCCTTCAACGTGGGCGGCATCGAGAGCGTCGGCAACCTCAATAGCTAGGGACAGCAGTGTTTCCGTTTCCAGTGGCCGCCCTGCAATGCGGTACTTCAGCGTCAGACTGAACGCCTGGCCGTTCTCCTCGCCAATGTCATGAATCGTGCAGATGTGGGGATGGTTCAGGGCCGAAGCTGCTTTCGCCTCGCGCCGAAACCGTTCCAGCGCGTGGCGGTCCTGGGCCACGTCTTCCGGCAGAAACTTCAGGGCCACGAAGCGATCAAGCCGGGTGTCCTCGGCCTTGTAGACGACACCCATCCCGTCCCCACCAAGTTTCTCGACAATGCGGTAGTGCGAGATGGTTTGACCGATCATCGCAGGAATGCTATGGCGTGTAGAGGGGCAATCAGTTCGGAGGCGGCTACTGTAACTTCGCGTACTCCGCCTTGGCTTCTTTCAGGATGGGCACGTCGGGGTCGGCGTCTTTCCAGAGGGCTAAGAAGTCCTGATAGCCGGTTTTCGCTTTGGCGGTGTCGCCGGCGACGAGATAGGCGCGGCCCAGATTCAAGTGGGCCAGGAAGTACTGCTCGCTGTTGGCCCCGACACCCTGGTGGTCCAGAATTCTCTGGAACTCGGCTGCTGCCTTCACGCCATCGCGCAGGCGCAGGTAGGCCAGCCCGCGAATGAAAATGGGGTCGAAGCCGACGCCGTGCGGGCCGGTCCCGAATTCGTAGGGGCGCACCTGCTCGAGCGTGGCAATGGCTTCGGCGGGCTGATGCTGCTGCAGCCGCTGCCTGGCCTGCACCAGCGGGGCGACGACCAACTGCCCATAGCGGTTGTCGGGGAACTCCCGGCTCAATTCGTCGAGGATAGCTTTCGAACGGGCGACGTCTCCGACGGTGGCTAACACTTCGGCGGCAAGGCCGCGCGCGTTAGGGTGGGTCGAAAGGGCCAGGGCCTGGGAGACCTTTTGCCTGGCATCGGCGATGTATCCGTGGTTGGCATCGCGCTGTGCTTCGATACCGAACAGAACCGCGGCGAAGTCTTTGAGCCCGGCGTGCATCGCCAAAGACCGGGCGTTCTGCCAGGTTTCGCGCGAGGCTTTGATGTGGCCGCGCGCATCTTGGCCCATGGCCTTCCAGAACAGCATGAAGAATTCGTCTGGCGCGCCGACGGCTTGTGTCATTATGCGGTCATATGCGGCTTGGTCCCCGCGGATGTAGGCGAGGTCGAGCAACGTAAAGCGCAAAGGGAGGCTATCCAGTTTCTGCGCCATGGCTTGCTCGGTGAGGCTTCTGGCTTCGTCGAATCGATTCAACGCGAGGTACGCGCTTGCGCCGTTATCATAAGCATAGGGGTCTCTCGGATTTGCCCGCATTGCTTGACTGGCGAATTGCAACGCTTTCTCGTGCTGGCCGATGGCTGCGCAGGCGAGTGCAGAATTGTCCAGGGGGACGCTGTCTCGAGGATAGGTCTGAATCCATTGCGCATATACGGCGAGCGCTTTCTCCAGATCGAGGGTGACCTCGTCATAATAGTGGGCCTGTATGTAAAGTTTCTCGCGGTCACTAGCGCGCTCGCGCAATTCATCGGCTCTGCGCAGCGCGTCTGCCCCCTCCTTCGGTGCTCCCGTATTGAGGTAGGCTACTCCTAACGTGGCGTAGGCCATAGCAAAGTCCGGATCCAGTTCCACGGCCCGCTTCAGGTGTGGTATTGCGGAATCATCGTTGGTCTTCAGATGCTCTGCCTGCCCAAGGCTGAATGCCTGCAGGGCCTCGAGCGATCTCGTCGTCGCCTGCTCCAGCGGCTTGTCAAACTGCTGCACCGAAGCCAGGGACTCGCCCAGTTTCTGGCGCAAGTTCGAGGTGACTTTATCGAGCGACTTGAGGACCTGCTCCTTGCTGTCGGCTTCCGCCTGCTCCCGCGCCAGGGAATCTCCCGTTTGGGCGTTGACCGCTCCGATGTTGACTACGTAATGATTGCCCAGGCTCGCAATCGATCCTGTGAGCATGGCTTTCACGTTCTCGCGCAGACAAATTTCGCGCCCAATGTCATTGGTGATCCGCTCGTCCGGCTTTCGCCCCATGAAGCGCAGCGCTTCCTGGATTCGCGACTCCGGCACCAGGTTCAGGTAGGGAGACTGTTCGAGCTGCACGGCTAGAGCTTGCTTCAACGTGCCGTCGAAGACCGCATCGCCGGTAGTGTTCACGAAATCCGTGAGCAGGATGGAGTCTTTCTCGGTGAGAGTCCTCGTCTTGCGGAAATGGAGAAAACCGGCTGCCCCGGCAATCACAACGAGCAGAGCCGCGATTGCGTACGAGACTTTCCGGCTGCGCGCGCCGGGGACTGCCGTCGATCCAGAAGCCGGCGCGACAGCCGCGGGCGGCGTGATCGCGGGAGCCGAAAATGCCGGCGCGGCGGGCTGTGAAGCGACCGCCGATCCCGAAGATGGAGGGAGCGAAAGAACTGGTGGCGCTTCGACGACGATGGCGGCGCTACTGCTGGAATCGACTTCGCGCTTCAGACGTTTGAGGTCGGCGCGCATGTCGGCGGCATGCTGATAACGCAGTTCGCGATCCTTTTCCAGGGCCTTATTGATCACCCGCTCCAGGTCAGGGGGAAGATCAGGGTTCAACCGAACCGGCGCCACCGGAACTTTGTGCAAAATCGCCTCGAAAAGGACGGCTGTCGTATCTCCGCGAAACGGTAGCATGCCGGTGGCCATCTCATACAACACCGAGCCGAACGAGAACAGATCAGTGCGTGCGTCCAGTTCCTTGCCGCGGGCCTGCTCCGGAGACATGTAAGCCACGGTTCCCAGGGCTGACCCGGGGCTGGTCAGATGATCTTCCATCACTCCGGTCTGGGTTGCTTCCACGCCGGTGCTGGTGCCTCGCCATTCGCCAGTTTTCATTTTGGCCAGGCCGAAATCGAGAATCTTGGCGTGTCCGCGTTTCGTGACAAAGATGTTGGCCGGCTTAATGTCACGGTGCACGATGCCTTCGGCGTGGGCGGCGTCGAGCGCGTCGGCCACGTCGATGCCGAGCGCAAGCAGGGTTTCCAGCTCCATGGGCCGGGCAGCGATCATGTGCTTCAGGGTGCTGCCTTCGAGGTATTCCATGGCGATGAATGCCAGGCCGTTTTCTTCGCCGATGTCGTGAATGGTGCAGATGTTGGGATGGTTCAGCGCCGACGCCGCCTGCGCTTCGCGCCGGAAGCGGGCAACCGCCTGGGGATCGCGGACGACGTTCTCAGGAAGAAACTTGAGAGCCACGAAACGGTGCAGCCGGGTGTCCTCGGCCTTGTACACGACACCCATCCCGCCGCCACCAAGTTTCTCGACAATGCGGTAGTGCGAGATGGTTTGACCGATCAATGAAGAACGCTCCACCTGTGCGCGACCATCCTATGTGGCCAAGCTGCGGCAAGTCAAAGCCTTGCGGGCAAAGCGAACTCTTAACCCGCCACCCAATCGAGTCAAGAAGCTCTCACAGATCAGAGCGCATCCCAAGGATAGAAATGCTTGCGGCCTGGAGCGGGTTGCGGGTACTTCGTTGAAAGATGAATTGGTCGGGACGGGCAGATTTGAACTGCCGACCCCTCGCACCCCAAGCGAGTGCTCTACCAGGCTGAGCCACGTCCCGACTGGAAGGAACCGGCCGCAATCTCAAAAGCGGCGGTGGGGTTGACTTAGGGATTTTACACCAGGCTCAGCGATTCCTGCGCTTCGAAGCCGGCTTTTCCTCCAACACCGCAAACTGAATCTTCTTCTCGACCGGATCAATGCGGTCCACCAGCACCCGCAACCTCTGGCCCAGGCCGTAGATCTTACGGTTGCGCTGGCCAATGATTTCGCGCGTATTTTCGTGATAGGTGTAGCGGTCGTCGGCCAGCGAATCGAGCGGTACCAGGCCCTCCACGAAAAGATCAGTCAGCTCCACGAAGAATCCATATTTGGTCACGCTGATAATCAGGCCATCGAAGTCTTCCCCGATCCGGTCCTGCATGAACTTGACCTTCTTCCACTCCATCAATTCGCGTTCGGCCTCGTCCGCGCGGCGCTCCGACTGGCTGGATTCTTCGGCGATGTTGTGCAGTTCCTCAATGGGGATGGGCCCGCCTTCCGGTTGGACTGCTTCGCGATGATCCGAATGTCCACGCCGCTTCGACCAGGGCGTAGCGCCGGCATCCCGCCGGTCCGCTTGCGGGCTGGAGGCCCGCTTGAACTCGGGTGCGGCTGCCTTTCCATGCGAAGCCCTCGACCCTTGTCCTTCGGTGGCTCCGAAATCGGTGCGTTCCAGCGGACGTTCCGTCCGCAATTGGGCCGGGGGTATGCCAGCGCTACGACCGGACGCTGAGTCGCGTAAGACTTCCTTCAGAATCCGATGAATAATCAAGTCCGGATAGCGGCGAATCGGCGAAGTGAAATGCGTATAGGCAGTTGCGGCCAAGGCAAAGTGTCCCAGGTTCTCCTCGGAATAACGCGCCTGTTTCAGCGAACGCAGCATCAGGAAGGAAACAATGCGCTCTTCCGGCTTGCCTGCGATCTTTTCCGTCAGCTTTTGATACATGCGTGGTGTGATGTGCACGTCTTTCGGAATCTCGACCTCCCGCGCCTGCCTGCCTTTGCCATGTCCGGCGCGCCGGTCGGCCTTGAGCTGCACCCGCTGAATGGGCAGCGGCCCCACACCCAGTGAATAGCCGAAGGTCGCGGCGATCACTTCGAAGTCGTACACCCGTTTGGCGTCGGGCTTCTCGTGAATCCGGTAGAGCGAAGCGATCCGCTTGTTTTCCAGATACGACGCCACGCACTCGTTGGCGGAAAGCATGAATTCCTCAATCAGGCGATGCGCCATATTGCGCTCCGAGCGGGTGATGCTTTTCATCAATCCAAGTTCATCGAACTCGATCACCGGTTCGGGCAAGTCGAAATCAATGGAGCCACGGCGCTCGCGCTTGCGGTTCAGGATCAGGGCAAGATCGCGCATCCGTTCGAACCCAGCCACCAGCTTGTTGTAGCGCTCGCGTGCGCCAGCGTCGCCTTCCAACACAAAATTCACGTCGGTATAGGTCATGCGTTCGACGGAGCGAATGATGCCTTCACTCAGTTCATAATTGAGAATTTCACCATGATGATCGATCTCCATGACGCACGACATCACCAGGCGGTCGACCTGCGGGCGCAGGCTGCAAATATCGGTTGAGAGTTCGAGTGGAAGCATGGGCACGGCGCGATCGGGAAAATAGACACTGGTGCCGCGCAGGCGAGCCTCCGGATCGAGCGCCGAGTCTGGCGTAACGTAGTGGGCCACGTCGGCGATGTGCACCTGAAGCTCGAAGTTTCCGTTTTCCCGATGCTGGACGATCACCGCGTCGTCGAAATCGCGAGCTGTCTCTCCGTCAATCGTGACAATCGGCAAGGCGCGGAAGTCGCGCCGCTTGCTGGCCTCACCAGCTGGAATGATGGGCTCGGCATCCTGCGCTTCCGCGAGAACGGCGGGCGGGAAACGATGCGGCAGGTGGTGCTTGCGGATCATGATCTCAACGTCCGCCCCGAAGTCGTCGTCGTAGCCGATGATCTCCACCACCCGCCCGCGCGGGTTCTGCGTGCCCGTGGGCCAGTCGGTAATCCCAACGTCCACAACGACGTTTTCCAGGTCGTCCCATTGGGCGCGCCGCGCAGCTTCCTCTCCCAGCACACGGTGCGGGCTCTTCCTGTTTCTGCCTTTCTCGCTACTGGCCGATGGGGTGCCATCCCCCTCAGCGCCGTTCCCGGATTTCTCGGGATACTCCATCCCCGGCGGAATCACAATCTCCTGCGTGATCTTCTGGTCAATGGGAGTGACGTAGTTGCGCCGGCTCCCATAGTGAAATTTCCCCACGACCGTTGAGTGCGCCCGTCCGACAAGACGCACAATGCAGCCCTCAGCCCGGCCATCGGGACGAATATTTCCAATCTCCACCAGCACGCGATCGCCGTGCATCGCCGACCCCACGGCAGGAGGCGGAATGAAAATGTCTCCCGCCAGCCGCGCTTTCAGGCGCTCATCGAGCGAGTCGGCTTCCGGAATCACAAAGCCGAAGCCATCACGGTGCATGCTCAGCCGTCCTACCGCCATGTTCTTGCCCGCGGAGGCTTGCGGAATGGCGTAGCGGTCCGGTCCCACTTGCTGAAGCTGCCCACTCGCCACTAGTTGTTTCAGGCGCTCGAACAGTTCACGGCGGGCATCTCCGTGGACGCCGAGTTCGCGCACCATTTGCTTGAAGCCGGCCGTGCGTTTGGGCTGGCGCTCGATCTTCTTCAGGATGGCGGAATCGGAAAACATAGTGACGGGTGTCACTCCCGAGTGTCATTCAAAGAATACAGGAGCCAGCTTGCGCAGGCGGCGTCCTTCAGGAAACCGAGGTCGGGAAATATTTCTGCTGGAAAATTCTGCGATGATGCAGTTCGTGACCGGCAATAATGTAAGCGAGGGCACGCACCGTAACTTCGTTGTCGCTGGCCACGCCCCGGCGAGCCCATGCTGCTTCATCCAGCGCGCGAAACATCAACACGGTGGCCTTGCGAACCGACGTGAACTCCTCCACCAGTGCGGCCAGACTGCACTGCCCGAATGGTCCATACTTCACGTAGTCATCCTGCTCGAAGCCGGCCAGCGGAGTCTTGTCGTTGCGAGCGATGCGCAGCGCCCGGTAGCTGAAGACGCGTTCGGCGTCGATGACGTGTCCGAGCGATTCCTTCACGCTCCACTTTGCTGGAGCGTAGCGAAAATCTCCCTCTGCCTGATGCGGGGCGAGCAGCGACACCGTTTCCGGCGACTGCCTTTCCAGCGTGACGAGGATATCGCCGTCCGGAACCAGATATACGTACTGGCCGTAGTAGGGTGCGTACTCGTTCGGCTGGGGCCGGGCACTGACCGCGATATTCGATTTCATGGTCCAACTCTCCCAAATTTAGCGCCTGCGGTCAGGATACCCGAGCTGGACAGGTAGCGCGAATGCGCCCCAAGAAGCGTCGGAATTTCGGGAACACAGATTGGTTCGGGCGCATTGCGAGGCGCTAGTTCAATCCGAGCTGGGTCAGCTTGACGGCGCAGCGATTTCCGCCGCAACTGCCCGTGTTGGAAGTCGTCAGGGTGCTGAAGTATACGCTGGAAGCCTGCCCGCTGGTGCTTACGTTATCCCAGATGATACCGCTGACTCCACCGGGATAATTAACCCCACTTAGAATTCCCGTAATGACGCCCGTGCTAATGTCGTCGGTGCGAAGCACTCCGTTCGGGGAGGCTCCCACAACACCACTGATTACGATGTCGTGATCACCGCCAGCAAAGTTTACGTTCGGATTGAAAATCTCGGTAATCGGAGTACAGGGGTTGCCCGCGGTAGTGCCGCGAGCGATGGAACCAGTGGGAGTGGAGTTCATGGTTGGGTAGGCGGTAAATCCAATCCAGTAAAAAGCAGCGCTGGTGTCGCTACTGATCGTGCCGCAAACGAAAAGGCGCCCATTCGCGGGGGTTGCCCCGAAGTAATTGTTGTCGAAGGCGCCGCTGTGAATATCCACGTTCGATGTGTTGTTGGCTACGCTTCCAAGGCCGACGTGAACACGCACCAGCCCACTGAGGTCCATCTTAAGTTGCGCCACCACCGCGCTCGCGCCCGAGGTCCCATCGTTGCCGGAGAACGCAAAAATTCGCTGGCTGGCGCTGGTGCTGTCCATGATGACTGAATCGGGGATGCCAAAGGACCCGCCGCTGGCGGTGCAGTCAGCTCCGGTGCCGGTTCGGCCGGGCGGATGGGCCGCCGTGCAGCCACCGCCGCCAATCATGACCGGGCCGGCATTGAGGCTCGGGCTTGCTCCGCCGGCATTGATCCCCCACAGTTCTCCGAGCTGATCGCCCACAAAAAGGCGGCCGCTGGGGAAATCGTAAACCGGGCCATTGGGTTTCGCCGCCGCGCCGCCGGTGCCGGCCACGGGCAGCGTGAAAGTCCAGTCCACTGCAGGTTGAGTATTGAGCGCACACGCGAACACGCAACTGATCCGGTAAATCTTGCCGTCGTCGGTGCCGACAAAAGCCTTGTCGGTCTGGTAGTCCACCCAGGGAGAAGCCAGCGTGGCGGTGGCGGCTGCGGACACAGTCACCGACTTGAGGCATGAACTGGTGGGATTCGCCACCGTACCCGTGCACGCGCCGTTGAGTGTCGGCGTCACGGTAGTGGTGGCTGCAGAGCCTTCTCCGGCCTTCCAGGCGAGCACATGGAAGACAGTGGCTCCGGCGGCGCTCTCCACATAGGCGATTCTCTTGCCATCCAGAGAAAGAACCGGCGAGGTGAGTACCGAGCCCGCCGAAGTGCTCCCGTTGTACGCCCAGTTAACCGTGGGATTGGCGGCGCACAGTCTAGGATTCGAACCGCTATAAAGATTGTTCACGCCGACCAGATTCGCCTGTCCGGGCGTGGCGCCAGCGACGTTCAGGCCGAACACCACATAGTCGTTGGCGCAGCTCGGCGTCGCGTTGATGTCGAAGCTGTACTTGGCCGGATACATGTTGGGCGCGACGATGCCCGCGCCCAGAGGAATACTCCAGTCAATCTTCAGGCCATGACTCTGGGGGCGGATCGGCCTCCTCGGACCACGACCACCCGGACCGAACCGCCTCGCGTTCGCGGAAGCTGATGGGAGATTGCGCTCGACCAGACGGTAAAGAATTCGAGGTTCTACCTTCGCGCTGTCCAGATCAGCCGCCTGCAATCCGCCGCTCAGGGTTAGATGGTGATAGCTCCAGTCCTGGACGCGGCCAACGTGCTGCTCGGGTGGCTCGTCCTGCGCTTGCCCGGCCAGCACAAGACAGGCTATAAGCGACAGGCACAACACCTCATAGCCGCAAATCCATTTCATGTGCTCCCCCCGACCGGGTCTGTTGCGTGTTCCGCGATTGCCTTCCGGTCAAAGATTAAAGGACTCTAATGAATTTCCGACCTCCGTCTCGAGGAACCCGCATTACACTAGTAACCTCGGTTTGCAACCATTCTGTGTTGCCATCTCTCCGCAAATGCGATCATGATGTCGAGGAAAATGGCGCCGGGGAAAAATTGCCGTCCCCGGAGGAATTTGCATAGTCTGGGAAAGTCGTCAACGCTTGCACGTGAGAAGCGCACCCCTTGATCGCCTCCCAATTCAGTCTTTGCATGTCCCGCCATATCAACAAAAAGGCGTTTTTCACAGGCCTGGTTGGCAGCTTGCTGGAGTAAAATGCGAGTTGGTCACGGAAGTGCGGCCTTTACCCAGAATCCATACGAGGAAAGGACTTTTGCCACATGTGGAAACCCACGAATCAGCCTACGACTCCAGGCCGGCCAGGTGAGCCGGAGCGCCCGGCGGCGCCCGTCTCCGCCACCACTCTTTCTGCCGCGAGCGAACCCGCTGCGGCGCCTCGTCCGGTTGCAACTACCACAGCGGACCAGGCCACAATCGGCAAATCGCTGGTGATCAAAGGCGAGGTAACAGGGTCTGAGTCGCTTTACATCGACGGCCGGGTGGAGGGTTCCATCAACCTGTCGGGCAACCGGGTGACCGTGGGTCGCAACGGCGTGGTTTCTGCCAACATCAACGCCCGTGAAATCGTGGTACTGGGCAAAGTGCGCGGCAACCTCACCGCCAGCGATCGCGTTGACATTCGCAGCGACGGCTCCCTTACCGGTGACGTAGTCGCAGCGCGCATCTCGATCGAGGACGGAGCCTTCTTCAAGGGCGGTATCGATATCCGCAAGGCTGGCCAGAAGCCCAACGGCGAAGAGGTCAAAGCCTCGGCTGAGGCCGCGACCGCGGCCCGGGTATAGGGGTTCGCCAAAAGATCACGGCGGGCATTCTCTTGGTTGCCTCAAGAGCGTCCGCCGTTTTGTTTTGTCTGAGAGTAATAGCTGACGGCTCACAGCTGAAAGCTCTTCTAAGGTTCAATGCCCTTGCTCAACTCTTCCGCCTGTCTCTCGGCGACGCGAGGATAGGAGGTAGGTTTCCGGCGGCGAAGGTCGCCAGGCAATGAAGATCGCGTTAGCCACAGGCCGGCCGCCACCGCGCCCCCCCAGGTGACAGTGATCAGGGCAATCGCTTTGAGGTCCGCGACCCGGCTGTTGTTGACCAGCAAGACGCGAGCGACTTGATAACTCAGCAAGCCCGCCACCACCGACGTAAGCCCCGCCTTCCATATCTCAACCCACTTCAATTCGTTGATACGGACCAGTTGACGGCGATGAAGAAGAAAAGCCAGCGCCAGAGTATTGGCCACGATCCCCAAGTCGGACGCCATGGCCAGGCCCACTGTCGAAAACCGATGGAACAGCGAGGAGTACATGGGAATGGACGCCAGCGTGACCAGGCTGCTGGCCACCATGGGGACTAGAGTGTTCCCGGCGGCATAAAAAGCGCGCGAGTAAAGACCCTGTGCCGACCAGAAGCAAAGGGAAAGTGCGAACCAGAAGAAATAGAGAGCAGTTTCCCGAGAATCAGAAAACCGGAAGTGTCCGCGACGGTAGACCAGATCGATCAGCGGCAACGCTGCCGCCATCATGAAACTGGTGGCCAGTAGAGAAGTCGCCACAATCCGGTAGATAGAGCCATTCACCGTGTCGGCGAACTCGCGCTTCCGCTTTTCTCCGAAGAGCTTGGCAAAGAAGGGCAGGGAAGCCTGGCTGGTCGCCTGTCCCAACACCGCGATCGGTACCGCGAACAGGCGTTTCGCATAGTTAAGCCGCGTTATATCGCCCACCGCGCCCGAGGCGAAGTAGCGTAGGATCCAGTCGTCAGCGGTAACCAGTGACACGCCCAACATCAGCGGAATTGAAAGCCGCACCCATTCGCGAAATGCCGGATTGCGCACGTCGAACGAAATGCTGTAGCCAGTACCAATGCGGGCGGCGCCAATGGCGTTGATCAGAAACGGGCCCAAGAAGCTCCCCGCCAGCGCGCCGTAGGCGAGTGACGCGATGCCCAAGCGATGCGAAAGCAGCACGCCGCCCAGGATGATGGCCGCGTTGTAGAGCAACGGCGAGAACGCTGGAAACAGAAACAGCCTCTGCGAAAGCAACACCGCCGAAACTACGCCACCCACATAAAAGAAGATCTGGGCCGGCAGCAGAATGCGCGTCAGGTGGACGCAAAGCTCAAGCTGTTCAGCGCTGAACTTGGGAAAAAGATGACGTGAGATTTCCGGAGTAAAGAATTCCGCCAGTAGGACACCCACGCCGAGCACCGCAGTCATCACGGTGATGATGACCGAAAACGTCTTCTGCGCATCTTCTTCTTTGTTCGCGGCGAGAAATCGCGTGTAGATCGAAACGAAGGTGATGGAAGCAGTCCCGCCCGCCACCAGATAGTTGAGCCAGTCGGGGATGGTAAAGCCGGCGACGTAGGCATCGGTCGCGGGACCGGCGCCGAACGCGTACGCGATATAAGCCTCGCGCACATAACCGATCACGCGCGAAAGCATGACGGCAGTCATGAGCAGCAGCGTGGCCGAGAAAGCCGTGTGCTGGTGCGAAGGGCGAAAAAGACGAACCAGGCGGGCGAAGCCGCGAACCGGCGGCGCTTCCGGAGAGTCTGCAGAATTCGCCATCAAGGGGCGATTCTACACGCAAACATTGCGCCCACTGATACGCCCGATGGTTCGCGGGCTTGTATGGCTAAGGCGAGGGCGGTCGCGCCCCACGGTCAGTCTGCTTCGGGATGTGTGACCCGCGTATCTTTGTAAACCACTCCACCCTTCATCACGAAATCAACACGCTCCAGGGCGCGTACGTCGGCCAGGGGATCGGCGTTTACTGCGATGATGTCCGCATACTTGCCAGACTCGATGGTGCCCACGTTCGTTGGCCCGCCCAATCAGATCGGCGGCGCTTGAAGTGGCAGCGCGGATCGCCTGCGCCGGCGTCATCCCGTATTTGACCATGTAGAAGAATTGCCTCGCGTTGTCACCGTGAGGATAGACACCGGCGTCCGTACCAAACGCCATCTTCACGCCCGCCTGGATCGCTTTGCGAAAATTCTCGCGCTGCTGGCGACCCAGCGGTTTCTCTTTGTCGAGATTTTCGGTGGGCAGTCCGTACCGGGGTGCCTCGTTAAGGATGTAATCGTCGTCGTAGATATCCATCACCAGATACGTCCCATGCTCCTTCGCCAGGCGGATGCCTTCGTCATCTATCAAACTGGCGTGCTCAATCGAGTCGACGCCCGCCAGGATCGCATTCTTGATGCCTTCGGTACCGTGAGCATGCGCGGCGATTTTGCGGCCGCCCATGTGCGCGGTTTCCGCGGCTGCCTTGAGTTCTGCCAGCGTGAACTGGGGCGCTCCAGGACTATCCCCCTTTGAGAGCACGCCGCCGGTGGCCAGGATCTTGATCACATCCACTCCGTATTTCTCCTGGGCACGAATTACGTGGCGAATCTGGTCCTCGCTGTCGGCGATTTGAAAATTGCGCTCTTCAGGAAACATCATCACGTGTGTCTGGGGCGAGAAGTTGTTCAAGTCTCCGTGGCCGCCCGTGATGGAAATTCCAGGACCACTCGCCACCACCCGCGGGCCTACCACCAGGCCTTCGTTGATCGAGTTGCGCAGGTCCACCGCGAGAAACGGATCTGAACCCACGTCGCGCACCGAGGTGAAACCGGCTTCCAAGGTCTTGCGTGCATTCAGGACGGCAGCGAAGGCGTGGCTGAACGGAGTGTCCTTGAACTCATAAATTTCGTTGTAGCGGTCCGCGCGCGAACCCAGATGGGTGTGGCAATCGATCAGGCCCGGGAGCACCGTCGCCTGCGAGAGGTCGATCACCTTGGCCCCCGGCGGAATCTTGAGATCGGCGGCTGAGGCGACGCTCTTGATGCGCTCATCCTCGACCACAATGATCACGTTTTCACGAATGTTGTCGCCGGTAGCGTCAAACAGGCGACCCGCGAGGATATAGCTAACCTTGGGAGCGATCTTGTCAGCCCCTCCCGAGCTGGCCGAAGCCTGCCCAAAAACGAAAGACGAAAACATCAAAAGCCAAACCAGTACAGGGAAGAGTTTCTTTCTCGATATGGCGTAGTTCAAGGGCCGGCTCCTGGCTCGGAATTGACGGTCCGGAGTGGGATAGCGAAGTCTCAAGGTTCTACTTATTCGCTGTCAAGCGCCTCGCGCCTCAAACTGTTCGGTGCATTTTGACACTGCAGCGAGAATCACTGGATAATTCACAGTGTGTCTGATCCTATCGCAGCGCAGAACTCCGCTCGCTCATCGGTTTTCCGGCGCTCTTTCCGCAAGACTTTCCCTTCAGCAGTCCGCGGCGAAGGCGTCTACCTGTGGGACACGGAAGGCAAGCGCTACCTGGACCTTTCCGGCTCCGCGGCGGTGAATCTTATCGGGCACGGGGTGGCGGAGATCGCCTCTGCAATGACGGAGCAGGCCGCTCGTCTGGAGTTCGTCCACACCAGCCAGTTCACCACTCCCGTCGCGGAAGACTACGCACAGGAATTGCTCGAATTTGCCGGGAAAAATTTTCGTGGCGGCGCTGTGTACTTCACCTGTGGCGGTTCCGAGTCGGTCGAAACCGCTCTGAAGCTGGCGCGGCAATATCAGGTGGAGATCGGGCAAACCAGACGCTACCAGGTGCTCAGCCGGACGCAGAGTTATCACGGTTCGACCCTGGGCGCGCTTTCGGTTTCCGACAACAAGCGGCGGCGCGAAATCTATTTGCCCATGGTGCGGGAGTTCGCACACGTAGGAATTCCGTACTGCTACCGCTGCAACTACGACTGCAAGGACGGCTGCCGCAACTGTGGTCAGCAATACGCGGCTGAGTTGGAGCGAGCGATTGAATCCGCTAATGGTGAAGCCTCGGCCTTCATCTTCGAACCCGTCAGCGGCGCAACGCTGGGGGCCGTAGTTCCGCCGCCCGGATATGTGCAAAAAGTTGCCGACGTTTGCCGGCGCCACGGCGTCCTGCTCCTTGCCGATGAAGTGATGACTGGCATGGGCCGCACTGGAAGGAATTTCGCTATCGAGCACTGGGACATTGCACCCGACATCCTGATCGCGGCCAAGGGTCTCTCCAGCGGCTACGGCCCGCTCGGCGCGGTCATTGCGACGAAAAAGGTCGTCGATGGCATCGCCTCAGGAGCATTCCTGCACGGGTTCACCTACAATGCGCATCCTGTCTCGCTGGCAACCGGGCGCGCCGTGCTGCACCGTTTGCAGCAGCAAAGGCTGGTGCAGGCGGCTGATTCCGGACGCGAAGGAACGGTCGCCGCCAAGCTGGAGGACTCCCTCTCGACCTTGTTCGACTTGAAGACGATCGGCGAGGTCCGCGGCATCGGGCTATTGCGTGGGGTGGAGTTCGTTTCCGACAAGCAGACGAAGAATCCGTTCGCTCCGGAATTGAATTTCGCAGGACGGGTGGCCAGCGCCGCTCTAGAGCGGGGCCTGCTGGTCTATCCCATTCAAGGATGTGTCGACGGTGTCTCCGGCGACCACTTGCTGATCGCCCCCCCCGCGGTCATCACCCCTGAGCAGATCGATTGGGCGGTTAAGCAATTGAAAGAATCCATCGAAGCCGTTGAGTAGCGCCGGCGTCCCGCCGGCTGCTGTGGGGGCGTCCCGCCCACACACTCATCTCGTACTTTGGGCCTATCCGCTGTCATTATCCAGTGTTTTTCAACCACTTACGAGTTGATCTCCGATTGACCTGCAATTTACCCACAGTGCATTGTGCCTTCCTCTCCTCGCGGACAAACTGGCTCCCGGGAGCAACAAAATGGCAAGTCCAATGATCGATTTCTGCGAACAGGCTAACCCGAATGTGCTCACCGAAGTGCGCCGCATCAAGCGCTTCGAGAACGCGACCCGAATCCACAACGGCCTGACCAGCGACCCCGAGAAACGGGTGCTGTTCTGGATGGCTGAACGCACGCCGCGCTGCGTCAGCTCTGACCACCTCACCCTATTGGGCTTTCTGGCCCAGGTTTTGGCCGGAGTGAGTTACGCTCTGGCCCGCTGGAACCGTTACTGGCTCCTCGCTGGCATCTTCTTTCTTGCGCTCAACTGGCTGGGAGACAGCCTTGATGGCACGCTGGCCAGGCTGCGGCAGCAGCAGCGTCCGCGCTACGGCTTCTATGCGGACCACATCGTCGACAGCTTCGGCGGGCTGGCGCTTATGGGTGGGCTGGGGTTGTCCGGATACATGCATCCGTATATCGCGATCGGTCTCCTGGTGGCATTCCTGCTGCTCTCCATCCAATCCTATCTCGCCACCTATACGCTGGGAGAATTCCAGCTTTCGTTCTGGAAGTTTGGGCCGACCGAATTGCGTATTCTGCTGTCCATTGGCAACGTGGCGCTTTTGTATCGTCCCATGATCTTTCACGGAAACTATCGTCTGTTCGATATAGGTGGCACGGTTGGACTCGTCGGCATGTCCGCGATGTTGATTTTCTTCACCGTCCGCAACACGCGCCGTCTTTATGTTGAGGAAAGGATTCGATGACGGCAAACCCATGGCGTTCGCGAGCGACTCGCTGGCTCAAGTTCAATCTCGTGGGCGGAATCGGAATTGCCGTGCAGTTGCTTACCTTGGTCGCACTGAAAAACCGGTTGCATCTCGACTATCTGATCGCCACCGCGCTGGCGGTCGAAACTGCAGTGCTGCACAATTTTCTCTGGCACGAACGCTTTACCTGGGCGGATCGCGCCGGAGCGGGATTCACCCGGTTCCTCAAGTTCAATCTGACTACAGGATTGTTCTCCGTCGCCGGGAACCTGGCATGGATGAAGCTGCTGGTCGGCATCGGAGGCCTGAATTATCTGTTGGCCAACGGAGTCACGATCACGGCTTGCTCCGTCATCAATTTCCTGGTCAGTGACGGCTTTGTATTTGCAGAACGGACGCAAACTCAGTCCATGTGATTGTGCGTCTGGCGCTCGACCGACCAGATATCTTCTGGCTTCTGCTCAAACGGGTACACGTGCACCATCCAGCCGAATATCTGGGGCATGAATTTTCCGCCGGCAGCTTCACAAGCGTCTTTGGTCGCGATCGAGCCCGCCAGACCGAACTTCGCATTCGGCCCCCAAGACTCGTTCTTTCTGTCGGAAGGCGGCATGCACAGGTTGATGTGCGCGTGCCACTGGGCGATGCTCAACGGAATGCGCTGGTCCAGGTCATTCCAGTTCGCATTCTTGGCACCCGTGTACATCACGCCGATCAGCTTGTACTCATCGCCATTTTTCTGGTAGAGCAACGACGTCGGATGTTCGGGATTAAACTGGATCGCCGCTTCAAACGCATAGCGGTAGTTGGTGAAGTGATACTGCTTTTGCGGGACGTTGGGGAGAAAGATCTTGTAACCCTCGGCGAGCGCGAGCTTGTAGTCTGTGTATTTCTCCGCGGCCTTGCGCGCGGCTGCCACCACTTGATCTGCTTTTTCCCAGTCTCCGGGCTTCAGATCGCGCAGGGTCGTCATCTTCATGTGCAGCCCCATGTCCATCTTGCGATCTGCCATGGAAAGCATGGCCTGGGCGCTGCCGTCGTTGTTCATTCCTGCCATGTCCGGCATGCTCATACCGCCCATCTTTGGTGTGTCGGAGGATGTGTCGTGGCGTGCGTCGTGGGGCAGGTCTTGGGACGTATCGTGTGACAGGTCAGCCGGGGAGGCTTGCGCAGGCTTGTCCTCATTCGAAGGGTCGTCCTGTGATTTCTGCTCCTGCGCCCAAAGTGGCAGGAGTGCGAACAGCGCGAGCGAAACCAAGGCCAGAATCCGTCTGCTCATAGGTCTTCCCGATGGTATTAACCCTGAATGAGCCGGGATGTTTCGGCAACGGAAGAGAAGTTACCACGATTACGGCCGTAACGATCCACGTCAAGTACTGCGACCGGGAGTTCACCTGATTACTCTCCCGCCAACACCTGTTGAGCCGCCACCTCACCCGAACGCACGCAATCGGGCACGCCAATGCCGCGATAAGCATTGCCGGCCAAAGCCAGCCCCGGCAATTGTTTCAGCAGGCTCTCAATTCGCTGCAACCGTTCCAGGTGACCCACGGCGTATTGCGCCATCGCCCCCCTCCATCGATATACGCGAGTGAAGAGCGGTTCCGCGTTGAGCCCAAGAATCTGCCGAAGTTCTTCGCGGACGATGCGCAGGATTTCATCGTCTGGAAGCTGCAGGACCTGCTCGTCGCGGCTGCCTCCAAGAAAGCAGCGGATCAATGCGCGGTCTTCCGGAGCCCGATGCGGAAATTTGTTGTGAACAAAAGTCGCAGCTAGCATGCGCTTCCCTTCACGGCGCGGCACCAGAAAACCGAAGCCCGCAGGCAACGCGGCCCGCACGTCTTTGTCGAAGCCCAGAGCAACCGTCATGGAGGAACTGTATGGAATCGCTCTTAGTTCGGCGGTAAGCTCCGCGCTGGCCATTTCGAGTACCAGAGAAGCGGACGTCGCCGGTGTGGCCACAATGACCGCATCGAAGTGATCGGAAGCATACCCGGCAGACACAACCCAGCCACGATCTTGCCTCTGGATGGCTTGCACCGTAGCGTTTGCCCGCATCGCGTCCAGGGGAAGGCTTGCCACCAACGCTTCCGCCAGTTGCTGCATTCCTCCTATGAGAGAGGTAAAGATTGGCGGACTCGATGGCGAATGTTTCGTGCTCTTGCGCGCCGCCAGCATCCCGCGCCCCAGGCTGCCATACTTCGATTCCATTTCGACAAACCGCGGCAGCACCGCGCGCACACTGAGTTGCGCGGCTTCGCCACCGTAGATTCCAGAGAGCAGAGGATCGGCCAAACGATCCACCATTTCAGCGCCGTAATGTCGCTCTACCAGCGCCGCCACACTCTCGTCGCTCCTCGACTGGCGACGAGCAAATCTCCATTCACGCGCCATGCGGAACTTTGTGCCCGGAGAGAAGAGCGTGGACAGAAGCGCTGGCGCAAGTTTCGTTGGAACCATGAACATCAGTCCATCGGGCATGGGAACCAGCTTGCCCTTCAGCAGAATGTAGGTTTTGCGATCGCTATCGTTGGAACCAATGAGCTGGTCCTCCATGCCGAGCCGGCGGCAGAGATCCGCAGCCCAGGGCTTTTCCGTGAGGAGAGAATCGGGGCCAGCCTCAACCAGGCAGCCATCCACCTGTTCGGTGGCCAGTACGCCGCCGAAACGCGGGCTGGATTCGTAAATCGCAAACTCCAGGGAATCGCCGGCCCGGCGCCGTTCTTCGAGCGCGAAGGCCGCCGCCAGCCCAGAGATGCCGCCGCCGACGATGGCAATGCGTTTCATACGTTTTCGACGTCACGGCGGGTGTCGCTCCGACTTCGCTCAGAGCATCCGGCCGGCATGGGCCGATCATTTTCCCATCCGCGAGAGCGCCACATCGGCCAATGCGGACGTCAACAGCCGCGAATCATTCAGCGATTCCGCTCGCCACAAGCGCATGCCTTCCTTCTCGGCAAACTCCTTGAAGCCGATGTCGATGTCGTAGAGCACTTCGACGTGGTCGCAGAGGAATCCGATGGGCTGCACAAAAATCCCGCGATGACCCTTCTCTTTTAATTCCAGAATCGTATTTTCGACCGTGGGTCCGAGCCATGCCTCGCCCGACATCCCCTGGCTCTGAAATGCAAACTGCCAGCCGTCCGGCGCAAGCCCCGCCTCTAGCGCCACCAGCCTGGCGGTTTCTTTCGTCTGAGTTTCATAGGGATCGCCGTCGGCAATGGTGCGCTGAGGAACACTGTGCGCGGTGAAGATGACCGGCACCCGCGCGGAGATTTCGCTGCAGGCTCGATTCCATCCCGCACGAAACTTCTCGACAAGGGCCGCGATGAGAAGTGGATGATCGTGCCACGATTCGATAAATTCGACAGCAAAAGGCACACCCCCTTCAACAATCAACGCCGCGCGATAAAGCCCCACGCTGGTGCGCGAGTTCTGCGGGGCCAGGCAGATGACCACGACGCGACCGACGCCATCCGCCTTCATGTTGGCAATGGTGTCCGCAATAAATGGCTTCCAGTTACGCATCCCAACGTAGACCGGCAGTTTCAGTTCTTCCTCCAACCGTTTGCCCTGCCGCAGCGTGACTTCAGTCAGCGGAGATCGCCCGATCAGTCCGTACCGGTGCTTTACCTCCTCAATCACTTCCGGCGGGACAGGCCGGCCCCGCGTGATCCGGTTCAGAAATTCCGGGATGTCGTCCACCGAATCGGGACTACCGTGGGCCAAAAGCAAGACCGCATTTCTTTTATGCGCAGACAAATCGCAACCCCGATCAAATCTAAGCCGAATACTCCCGCACAAGTCTCGCCAGCGCCTTGACGTTCTCCACCGGTGTCTCGGGCAGAATGCCATGCCCCAAATTAAAAATGTGCCCGGGACGGCGGTCGGCGCGCCGCAGAATCTCTCCTGCACCCGCCTTGATTTCCTTCCAGTCCGCGAACAGCAGTACAGGATCCAGGTTCCCCTGCACCGCTCCGGAACCAACCGCATTCCAGCCCTGGTCCAGCGGAATTCGCCAGTCCAGGCCGATCACCTCAGCGCCGGTTTCTTTCATCGACGCCAGAAGCGTGGCGCTGTCCGTACCGAAATAAATGATCGGTGCTCCCGATCTCCGCAAGGCCTTCACCAGTTCGGTGGTGCGTGGCAGCACATAACGGCCATAGTCCTCCACGCTGAGACATCCCACCCAGCTGTCGAATACCTGGATCACGTCTGCGCCCGAGCGAACCTGTTCCGCCGCGTACTCAGCGACCACCGCAACGAGTTTGCCCAGGAGCTCATCCCAGGCCGCGGGTGAGGAATACATCATCTTTTTGGTGTTCACGTAATTGCGCGAACTACCGCCCTCGATCATGTAGCTGGCCATCGTGAACGGAGCCCCGCAGAACCCAATCACGGGCAGCCGTCGTCCGAAGTGCTTGCACACCAGCCGCACGGCCTCGGAAACATAGCCCAAGTCGGCGGCGCGGTCGGTGCGCAAGCGGGAGATGTCCGCCGGGTCGCGCACCGGCTTTTCGATTACCGGGCCTTCGCCAGGCGAAAAATGAAACGGCAACCCCATGACTTCGAGCGGAAGGAGAAGATCGGCAAAGATGATGGCCGCGTCCACTCCCAGCGCCTCTGCGGCTGTAATCGTTACCTCGGCCGCTACTTCTGGCCGCTTGCATATCTCGATCAGGGAATATTGCTTGCGGACGGCCCGGTATTCCGGCATGTAGCGGCCCGCCTGGCGCATGAACCAAACCGGCGTCCGATCAACGGGAAGAGCTCGGCAAGCCTTAACGAAACGGGATTCGGGAGCAGACATGGACTCTTTAACTGTAGCATTCCGCCGCCCGTGGTCGGGATCGCTGCCCTTCCATTTGCTGAGGTCGCCGCCCTCGGATTGGACGAGTGTTCTTTGAGTCGGGCGTCCAAGGTCTGATGCCTGACGCCCGGGTTAAGCTTAAAATCAAGCTCATGGCAAACTTGACCCTTGTTTACGGCATGCGGCTACTGCCGTCGGAGGAGGTCGCGGAAGTTGGCGATGCGACCCTCAAGCTGAAGAATGGACGCCAGGCACATGTCACCATGCACGTGCTCGAAGGCAGCAAGGAAGAAATCGAGAGGCAATTAAAGACCAGCCTGGAAGCCTTCTTCGATTTCTATCCTGAAATCTGACCTCCGACCTCAGACCTTAGCTGTCAAACCGCGGCTTGAATACCGCCTAGTCGCGGAACCGCAACAAGTCGAGTGCAAGTCCGAAACCAAGGACGCGGGGGTCTAGAGTCTGAGGTCCGAAGTCCGCCGCCCGCCGCCCGCCGTCCGCTCTATAATCTCTCTTGCAAATGGACCTGTCTCTCCGCACTCTGCGTTTTCGACTTCTGGGAGCGGGTGTGTTGCCTCGCACCCGGCTGGCCCGCGCCGCCTGTTATCTCCTGGGATTGGACCTGCTTCTCTTCGCCCTGCAAAGACTTTTCGGGATATTCAAAGTTTCCTACGGACAGGCTCTCCGGGGATGGGTAGGAATTCTCAGTGTTCTCGCCATCGTTCTGCTTTCCCTGCTGGCCTTCCGGTGGCTCAAGACCAGGCTGCTTTGGCGCCTGCGCAACCGGTTGATCGTCACGTATATGTTCATCGGGGTGATCCCGGTGGTACTGCTGATGGCCATGGCGTTCATCATCATCTATTTGTTTGCCGGTCAGTTCGCGAACTTCGTCGTCACTTCCGAACTGGATTCCCGACTGCGGAGCCTGCAATCGGTAAACGCAGCCATCGCTCATGAACTGGCGGCGCACCTGGAACAGGGGCAGCCGGCAATTGCCGAGTCTCTGGAAGGACTGAAACGGACCGACCCGGACTGGGTATCCCGCCAGATTTGTGCCTGGAAGAACAAAGCCCCCCTCGCCGTGTGCGGCGCCACTGCCGGGAAGACTCCGTTTGCTCTTCCGAATTTCCTGGCTCCCGGCTTTGGAGCAATCGTCCGGGACCAGGGCCAGCTGTATCTGCGGGCCGGCACCGAAATCGGTGCGGGGACCCAAAGGCTTTCTGTCGTCTCCAGTGAAGCACTGGATCGAAACTTGTTAGAGAGACTGGCAAGAGATCTAGGCGAGATCACGCTGTACGCGTCGCGGTTCGGCTCTAAAGGTGCTGTCATTCCGGCAGGCGGCTCGGCTCCCCTTATTGCCTTGGACTCGCCCGACAAACAAGACATCACGTTCGGCCACGGCATAAGCGAAGACAGCAACCGCGAAGAGCTTCGTCCCGCCTTCACTGCGGGCACGCTGTCTGCCGCCGCCAACAGCTTAGATAGTGAAATTACTTTCGGGACGCCCCTTCCCGTGGTGGATTGGGCAACCGGGCAGCAGATAAAGACTGGCGCGCTACTCCGGGTCCAGACCCGGCCGTCGGTCCTCTATACCCGGCTGTTCGCTGCCCTGGGTGACTTTGCGACCGGCGTGGAATATACGCTGCTCTTTGCTGCCGTGATTTTTGCCATCATCGAACTGGTGGCGCTGTGGGTCGGGACCCGCCTTACGCGTACCGTGACCGGCGCGGTGGCGCAGCTCTACAATGCGACCGAACACATCAATCGCGGAGATTTCAGCCATCGCATTTCCGTGCAGTCGCACGATCAGCTGGCCACCCTGGCCAACTCGTTCAACTCCATGACCGCATCGATCGAAAATCTGATCGAGGAGCAAAAAGAGAAGGAGCGCTTGCAAAACGAGTTGACCATCGCTCAGGAAGTGCAGGCCCAGCTCTTCCCGCAGCACATCTCGCAATTGGCATCGCTGGAAGTTTTCGGCTTCTGCCGTCCCGCCCGCACGGTGAGCGGAGACTACTACGATTTTCTAACCCTGAACTCCGACAAGCTCATCCTGGCTGTGGGTGACGTCAGTGGAAAAGGTATTTCTGCGGCGCTGTTGATGGCCACCATTCACTCCGCTGTCCGCGCTTACAGCCTGGAAAGCATGCACAGCTTGCGGGAAGCGGTGGGAGCGGGCGCCGCTGCGGGTTCCAGTGTCCTGCTGGCCTCTGGCCTGAACGGTGCCGAGGTGTCATCGGGTGCCATGCTGTCGTTACTCAATCATCAGCTTTACCAGAGTACCCCGGCGGAAAAATACGCCACGCTGTTTCTCGGCGTCTACGACGGCCACCAGCGCAAGCTAACTTACAGCAACGGCGGCCACCTGCCGCCCATCATCCTGGGCCGAGACGGATCCGTGCGCCGGTTGGAGCAAGGAGGCACGGTCGTTGGTCTGTTCGCTCATAGAACTTATCAGAATGCGGCGGTCGCGCTGCGACAGGGAGAACTTTTCGTGGCCTACAGCGACGGCGTGACCGAGCCGGAAAATGATTTTGGGGAATTCGGCGAGCAGCGGCTGATTGATCTGGTGTGGGAGCATCGCGAGCAACCGCTGGCGAAGATCAGCGAGATCGTGACCGCTGCGGTGGACGACTGGATCGGCGCCAACGAGCAGCCCGACGACATAACCCTGGTCCTGGCGCGAGGACAGTAGAGAGTCCGTTGGATGTAGGCGCGAGCGCCCCGCTCGTGCTGCCTCAATCGATAACCGCGAAGGAAGAGATCAAAGTGCTAACGTTTTCGGAGTCGGCGGCAGCTCGACCAGTCAAGCCGCTGCGTTGCAGGCCCGGCCGGCCAGTGCCGCCATTCTCTCCGAAGCTCCGCGGACCCGCGAAACAGCACAGGCACGCCCCTCGCGGAGCAAACTTCTGCAGCAATCAATTTCGCGTGAACTAGAAAGCAGGGAGGACTAGCAGATCAGCACGCACAGCCGTGACAGCCGGGAATGAGTTGCGGGTGGAGCGGGAACATCCGGTATCTCGCCGCCCACACGGGCAGTCGGTTCAGAAGACACACCCTGCGGTGCAACCGTAATCGCAGTTCCGGGCGCCTGGGGACAGAGGCGCGCGTGCGCTGCCACCGGCGCTGTTCCCTCGTGGAACGTAAAATCGGGCAATGCTACCTGA
>CATPBJ010000125.1 GCA_955652395.1 uncultured Terriglobales bacterium
CCGGCTTAACCTTCTCCCTTGCCACAAAACGGCGGACTCATTTGCGGGCAAGATAGACCAGCCGCAACAGACGCCTTTCGCCGGTAAGAGTATGGACACAGGCCAGAAACTTCTGCAGTCCGTCGAAGTTGATCGTTCCTTCGAGCTGAGTCAGTTCTGGTTTCCTTTTTTCGCGGGCGTCATGCCATCGCCGGGCCACCTCTGCCGCTTTCTCGGTCGTGTCGGTGACATCTACCCGCTGAAACCCTGCAGCCTCCATTAGCTTTTCATTTTCTCCTGGAGGCACAAATAAGTAGCAGCCGATCAGGCTGCGGGACGCGATTTCCTCGTTAGAGAGCGTTCCACCAACCACCAGGGCATCGCTGAAAATTATCCGGCCGCCGGGCTTCAGCACCCGCCACAGCTCCTGCAACAAGGCAAGCCGTCCGGGAATATGGCAAAACACATCATTGGAAAACACTGCGTCAAAATTCCCGTCCGCGAAAGGAAGAGGCTGAGACACGTCGCACTGCTGAAAACGGACCTGCGCACTCAAGTTCTGCTGGTCTGCCAAAGCGTTGCCAGTGCGAACGCCTTCCGCGTTCAGGTCGAGACCCACCACTTGGCAGCGCGCAGTCTCTGCCACATACAGCGCATAGCGGCCCGAACCTGACCCGATCTCCAGAACCGAGCAACCCGGCGTCAGTGCCAGCAGGCGTGGGATTTCATGGGATTCTTCCGTGCTCACCCAACTGGTTTGGCCGAAGTCTTCGCCATAGGTTTCGAGCCGCACCTCGCGATAAGTATCCTGTTCGTAGTTCCCATACGAGTTGTTGTAGATGTCCACCCTTGAAGACATACGATCCCTCCCCGCGATAGTGTAGCGCCGCTGTTCCGGGGGCTGACGTGTGGGCGTCTCGCCCGGGGCTGTACCCCGCCGGGAACACGTTTAGACATGGCCTTCTTTCTACCCACCACGTACTTGGCGTACATCCTTTGCTGGGATAATCTGAATCCATATTCAGAATGGCGGTGCCGGCCTCGGCCACTGGCACAAGCTGCAAATTCGGACTTTAAACAGGAGAGCAGTGAATGCCCAGGACGCCGGTGTGCCCATTCCGCAAGCGGGTCGTTATCGCTATTTCTGGGTTCTTAGTTTTGGCCATCGCCGCTCCGGCGCAAATCCGAAACCGCATCGCGCAGAGGATTGAGGACACTGAACCGGAAGTGGTTTCGGCGCCGCATCCCCTGGCCCACGCGGAGTTCGACCAGGGCCGGGTGAGTGGCGGCATGCGGATCCAGCGCGCTGCCCTGGTGTTCAAGCTTGCGCCCACGCAGCAGGCCGCCCTCGAGAAGTTGCTGGACGAACAGCAGGACCCCGACTCGCCCAACTATCACAAGTGGCTGACTCCGGAGCAGTACGGGGCGCGTTTCGGCATGAGCGAAAATGACCTTGCTAGAGTGTCTTCATGGCTGCAGTCGCAGGGCATAACCGTGAATGGTTTCTCCCGCGCCCGCACCCGGGTGTTCTTCAGCGGGACCGCAGCGCAGGTGGAAAACGTCTTTCACACTGAACTCCACCGGTACCAGGTCAACGGCGAGACCCGTTTTGCCAATGCCATTGAGATTTCAGTGCCCAGGGCGCTTTCCGGGATAGTTCTGGGCGTTCGCGGTCTGGATAATTTCCGCCCCAAACCGAGAGCGCACGTAGCGAAGCCCAACTTCACCTCGCACGTATCGGGGAATCATTTCATTGCTCCCGGTGACTTTGCGACCATCTACAATCTCAAGCCGCTTTACGCCGCCGGGCTGGATGGAACAGGTCAGAAGGTTGCGGTCGTGGGACAGACCCAGATTAATGTTTCGGACATTGACGCTTTTCGCAGCGCCGCCGGATTGCCGGCTACAAATCTTCAGCTGGTTTCGATCGATGGCAGCACCGGGTTCTCCTCCGGGGATGAAGTCGAGGCCGATCTCGACGTGGAATGGTCCGGCGGCGTGGCCCGGAATGCGGCTATTCTTTTTGTCTATGCGGGCAGCAATTCCCCAAAGAACGTTTTCGATGCTTTGGCCTTCGCTATCGATCACAATCTGGCGCCGGTCATCAGCACCAGCTATGGGAATTGCGAAGCGTCCCTAGGTTCATTTACCTCAATCCTGCGACAGGATGCGCAACAGGCCAATGGCCAGGGTCAGACCATTACTGCGGCATCGGGCGACTCGGGGGCGGCAGACTGTGAGAGTTTGTCGGCCAAGGTCGCTGTCAAAGGGCTGGCCGTGGACGCTCCCGCCAGCGTTCCTGAGGTTACAGCCATCGGAGGCAGCGAGTTCACCGGAGATTCGCCGAACTCCACCACCAGCAATCTCACTGACGCACCGGCGAATCCGCCCTACTGGTCGGGTACTTCTGGTGGCACCGATACCATCAACTCGGCGCTGATCTATATTCCCGAAATGGCATGGAATGACACCACCACATCCATCGCGGGTGGAGGAGGCCTTTCCTCTAGTGGTGGTGGGCTGAGTACGGTATTCACTAAGGTGCAGGCGCCCTGGCAGAACGCTCTGACCCCGGGGGACGGTCAACGCGACGTTCCTGATGTCACCCTGAATGCGTCGCCAGCCCACGACTCGACGCTTATCTGTTCGCGAGGCAAATGCGTGAATGGATTTCGAGCCAGCGATGGTTCTTTGAACGTGGTAGGTGGAACCTCCGTCGGTGCTCCCTCGTTTGCCGGGATCGTCGCCATCTTGAATCAGGCCACACAATCGGGCGGCTCAGCGAACATCAATCCCACTCTTTATAGTCTCGCCGTATCAAAACCCACGGCGTTTCACGACATCACTACGGGCAACAATATTGTGCCCTGCACCCCAGGCACGCCAACTACTGGCCCGGCGGCCGCGCGTTGTCCAAGCACAGGTCCGGCTCAGATTGGTTTCCGCGCAGGCACCGGCTACGATCTGGTCACCGGCCTGGGATCCGTCGATGCCAACGTTCTCCTGACGTCGTGGCCCGGCTTTATCACCACGCCAGATTTTTCGATCGGAGGAACTCCGGTTACCGTTCCGGCTCCGGGACAGTCCGGCACTTCGACGATTACAGTGTCCGCGACACATGGGTTCAGCGGCACGGTAACCCTGACCTGCGCGTCTGCCAGCCTTCCCGTGGGGGCGAGTTGCGCTTTCTCACCGGGTTCGCTGAACGCGTCGGGAACATCCACTCTTACCGTAAGCACGAACTCGAACACGCCTGAAACCACTTCCAACATTACGGTTACCGGAACCTCCGGAGCGAGCCATAACACGTCAGTCAGCTTGAAGGTGTCAGCCCCGGGTTTCACGATGACAGCTCCGGTGCTGGCTCCGGCCACGGTCTCAGCCGGGGGGACGGCCACTTCGACCATCACCATCGCGCCGACAGGCGGTTTCACTGGAGCGGTAGCGCTTGCATGCAGCAGCGTTACCGGAGGCGGCACTCCTGCGCCGATCTGCGGGTTTAGTTTGAGTTCGGTACCGAACGCTTCCGGAACATCGACGCTGACGCTCAGCACAACCGCGGCCCACACTGTGTCTGGCGCGTTGAGGCCCGTGTCAGGCCGTTTCGGATGGCTGGCGGCCAGCAGCGCCACACTCTTCGCCGGCATTTTCGTTCTGGGCGTGCCCGTACGCCGGCGCCGCCCCATGGCTGGGCTCGGACTCATGCTACTGGTCCTCTTCGCCGCCGGAGTAGGCTGTGGCGGCGGCAATAGCAGCGGCGGTTCTACGAAATCTGGCGGAACGCCTGCGGGCACCTACACCATTACGGTCACTGCGACCAGCGGGAGTCTGTCGCAGTCGACCGCTCTTACCCTCACGGTGCAGTAACGCTAGTCGCCGGCTCGCGCCTACATCGAACTTGTTTTGCCAAAATCAACGGCTGTACTATTACCGCCGCATACCAGGACGCCTACCCGCTCTCCGGCTTGCGGCTGGTAGCGCCGCGACAGAAGGGCCGCGAAGGCGGCTGCGCCACCCGGTTCGGCGACCACTCGCAACACCTTCCAGAACGCTTTCTGCGCCTCCCGAATGGACTCGTCGGAGACCAGCAACACACTCTTCACATGCGCTTGCGCGATGGGGAACATCAGCTTTCCTACCCGCTTCGGAGCCAGCGAGTCGGCGGCGATTCCCCCCGCTTCAGCATCGACTGGACGTCCGGCCTCTAAAGCGCGGGTGAGGGTTGGCGCGGCTTCCGGTTCGACACCGACGATCTTGATTCGCGAGGAATACCAGGCTGCGATGCCACCGATCAGCCCGCCGCCTCCAACGGCTACGATAAGACTATCGAGATGAGGAGACTGATCTTCGAACTCCAGGCCTACGGTGGCCTGGCCGAGCAGAGTTTCCACCTGATCATAGGCATGTATCGCGAGCGCGCCGGACTGCGCTGCCCACACCTCGCTTGCCGCCAGCGCATTGGCGTATCGTTTGCCGGTCACGACCAGATCGGCACCATATTCTCTGATCCGTTCCAGCTTTGTGGGCGACGCTACTTCAGGAACAAAAATTCTGGCCGGCTTCTTCAGCTTCATCGCGGCAAAGGCAACAGCGGTGCCATGATTGCCGCCCGAGGCCGCAACCACGCCCGCCGCGGGGATGTCGCGCATCAGCAGGTTGGCAAAAGCGCCCCGCGCTTTGAAGGAACCGGAATGCTGCAGCAGCTCCAGCTTGTGAACCAGATGGATGCCGTCGAGCCCGAAATCGGATCCGTCTACTTCCACCACCGGAGTTCGCCGGATATGGGGACGGATGGTTTCGTAGGTGCTGGCGATGCCGTCGCGGTCAACGACGGTACGGTGGATGACAGAGAGTTCGCTAGGCATCCTGCAATGATAAATGGGCTTCTGATGTAGGCGCGAGCGTCCTTGCTCGTGCAGCCGCGCCCCGGACTCTGCCGCTCGAGCGCGGACGCTCGTGACTACATTACAGTTACCATTGTGCAAAACTAAGTGACTTAGGACTTGCGCTTCTTCGACTGCGGGCGGTAACATCATAGATGTTTCCAGTGGCCATGCTCTCTAGCTGGCCCTCCGCGCCCCCTGGCTCCAGACGCCATACGGATAAAGTCATCCACGCGTGAGTTTCAGCCGCAAGGGGTTTTCGGCACAGGCTCCATGCTTGTGCGCGAAGCGAGGTTTTACCAGAAAGCGGTCATTGATCAGCAATCAGCAAGTCGGGTCCCCCTTCGGGCGGGCTCAATTGAACCACAAAACGAGAACAATATGAATGCAGGACCTGGACACCCCTCCGGTGGTGGAGGAGGGAGAAGCAAGCGGCGACGCGGGCGTCGTCCGCCTAATCGTGGTGGAGCACCGAACGGCCGTGATCGCCAGCAACACAGCGGCATCTACAGCGCCCCCATGGACCACAGCTACCGCGCCACCCTGGGCGGGAACAATGGATCGAGGCCGGGCCGCATGCGTCCCGGATTCGCCCCCGCTTACGCTCCTCCCGAGCCTGAGCCACTGCCCCAGGGCAATAACGGCAATTCCCGCATCTTCGCTTTTGTCGATGATCTGTTCTTCCAGGCCAAGATTCAGGAGACGGCGCGCAAGCTGAATGTGAAGGTCGAATTCGTCAAGACGGAGAAAGACCTGCTCGATCACATGAAGCACAATGGCGAAGAGAAACCGTCACTGATCATCTTCGACATGAACAACGCCAACGCCAAGCCCCTGACTCTGATCCCCAAACTTAAGACCAAGCTGAAGAAGGGGACGTCCATCATCGGCTTCCTGTCACACGTGCAGGGTGACCTGAAGATGAAGGCGCACGAAGTGGGATGCGACATGGTGCTGCCGCGGTCGGCCTTTTCGCAGAACCTGCCTCAGTTGCTGCGTCGTCACGGCGCCCCGGAACCGGCAGAAGAAACCAAGCCCATTTAGGCGCGCGCGAGCCTCCCGCTCGTGCTGCTTGTGTGGCGCTGCCGCACGAGCCGGCCTGCCCTTGGGCGCAGTCGAAGGGACGCTCGCGCCTACATTTATCCGAACAGATCCCACATCTCTATCCCGGGGGCCACTTCAGATCCCTTCCGCCCAGCAGATGTAAGTGCAGGTGGAACACCGACTGGCCGGCTCCGGGTCCCACGTTCAACACGGTGCGATAGCCGTTTTCGATGCCGCGCTCGCGGGCCACGTGAGCGGCCGCCAGATGGCATAGGCCGATCATGTCCGCATCTTCGGGCGAAGCTTCCTTCAGGCCGCGAATGTGTTTCTTGGGAATCACGAGCACGTGCGTCGGCGCTTGCGGATTGATGTCTTCAAAGGCCAACGTGTGCTCGTCTTCATAAACTTTCTTGGCCGGAATTTCACCGGCAATGATGCGGCAGAACAAGCAGTCTTTCATGGGAGTCCAGTCCGGAGATTTCAGATTGAGATTGTAGATTTTGGACACCAGAATGTGAAATCCGTAAGGATGCCGTTCCGCCCACTTCCGATTACATCCAAGGTCTAGAATCTGTCATTGCTCGTGAATTCTGAGCAGGAGGTCGCTCCCATGAAGTGCTGCGCGCTCGAAAAAAAAGTGGGACGAACCCAGGATTGGAGTAATTCGTCTGTCAGACCAATAGGAAGGCAGATACAGATTAGGTGGTTATTTGCAGCAAGCTTCGTCCTTGCGCTGCTTTCTGCCGTGCCTGCATATGGCCAGCGTTACAGTGTAGCGCCGAAATGCGAGCGTCAATGCCTGAAGACCCCTGCAACAACAGACCAATTACGGGCCCACCCTTGGATGATTGACGAAAGTCTACCGGCCAGGGTCGCGGCCTACTCCCAAGTGCTAGGGCAATTGCTTGGCCAGGAGCGAAAACTCTTGAAACTCGGTTGGTGTATCAACTTTCGTCAAGGCGAAGATTTCGCAGTTCGTGATGACAAGAGCACAGAATATAAGTGGGAATTGATTCCCCGCAACGGCGACATTGATGAGTATCGCGTGAAACGCACCAACGATGGTAAAGAGGAGAAGATCATTCTCTTGAAGACGCAGTGGATTATCCTCGGCGGAGACGCCTTCGATGACTTGACTGCACAGGGAGACATCACCGGCGTCAAAGCCCCTCAGTGATCGTGAATCGTTGCTCGGCTGCCCCGTCCAAGCTCTGATTGGGTGGGAATTCTTCGGGGCAATCGGTCACAGGTCATTGTGCTTCGTTGCAAGCCGGACCCTCGACATATCGTGAGGGCCAAATCTTTCGGTTTCGAACAACTGACGGCTACCGATCAAGCAGCGGTCCAGCAAATTGGAAAAATCAGCCGCTCTGAAGTCTTTCAATTTTTCGACCCTCCCTTTGGACTTGTCTCTTGCCGAAACGTGGGCAGTTGGTGGTCGCGCTGGAGGAAAAGCTCCGGCAAAAAAGGGAAAAGGTTTTCCTCGCAGGGCCGCCGGAGGGCATTCCTTTCCCATTACGAAAGGGAGGTAATCAGTGCACACAAATGAAATAAGCCACTTTTTTTCATAAGGTTACACATTTGATTCGGGGATGGTAACAAATTGATTTTTTAATGTACGACCAGCCTTAAGTCCCTTAATATCGAAGGGTTGCAAGTGCTGGCTAAGGCCTGTGCGAGCTTGGCAAGCTTCGTGCATCAAATCAGGTATTCGAACCGGGGATGGGAAAGAATCAGTGATATCAAGGAAACGCTTTGCGGTGTTGGGGTTCTTGGTCGCATTCATTCTGACGGTCCTTCCCGAGTATGGGATAGGCGCCACGGTCAGCACTCGTTCATTGACTGGGAGAAAACCCAAATCACAAAAGGTAAGTGAGACCCCACGTGCCAGGAAACGCCTGACCCGGCTCTCGCGTAGCCGCGCCCGAACCGTCAGGGCTGGGCGAACCGGTCGCCGTCACCGCCGTCGCTACTACGAACGCTTCACTGCTAATTCCTTTATGGAAGATAGCTTTGACAGCGATGTCACCGCCGGCGAGGACCCCATTGTCCGCGGGGCCGCCGTCGATGCCCTGGGCAATATGAACGGTACCGTGTTGGCCATCGAGCCGACCAGCGGCCGGGTGCTGGCGATGGTGAACCAGAAATTGGCGCTCTCGAGCGGTGCGCAACCCTGCTCGACCATCAAGCTCTCCGTCGCTCTGGCCGCGTTGAGCGAAGACCTGATCACGAAAGACACCGAAATCGCCCTGGGCCGCCGCAGCCGGATGAATCTCACCACCGCCCTGGCCCATTCCAACAATGCCTACTTTGAGGCCCTGGGGCGCAAATTGGGATTTGAAAAAGTCAGCTTCTACGCGCACCAGTTCGGACTGGGTGAGCTGGCCGGATACAACATTCCGGGCGAGCAGCTTGGGACCTACCCGCAGCAGGAGATTTCGTCCAAACTCGGCGGCGTCGGCAAGATGTGCTCCTTCGGCGAAGGCATTTCTATGACGCCGCTGCAACTGGGCGCCATGGTGTCAGCCATCGCCAACGACGGCACTCTTTACTACCTCCAACATCCCAACACGGCGGACGAAGTGGCGAACTTTGAGCCGCGAGTAAAGCGGCACCTCGACATCGCTCCCCTGATTCCCGAGATTTCCGACGGCATGGCAGCAGCAGTGAGCTACGGCACGGCGCGCAGCCTCCGGGTCAATTTCAATGAGGAAGAGATTCTGGGAAAAACCGGGACCTGCTCCAACGCCGGCACCCGCTACGGATGGTTCGCTTCCTACGCCAAGACCGATGTCGGGCGCATCGTTGTCGTCGTCTTCTTGCAGGGCGGACGTCCAACCTTCGGACCAAAAGCAGCGGAAATTTCCGGGCGCATCTATCGCAGTCTCTATGACCACGACTTTTTCATGGCGCACCCAACCCTACCGACGGACACGGCCAACGTGAAACCGGTGGTTAGCACCCAGTAGAAGCTTTCAGCTCTCAGCCATCAGCTTTCAAGAAAGGCCTCTCGCGAGAGAGAGGCCTTTTTGCTGCACCGTTCAATCCAATTTCTCCGTGCCTCCGTACCTATGACGTAAGCAATCAGAAAATCACACAGGAGCGATTCAATGAACAAGAAAATGGCAGTACCGTTGAGCATCGTGACGCTGGCCGCTACTCTGGCCGTTGCCGGATCTGATCCGATGGTGGGTGGGCACGAGATGTTTCCCACCAAGAACATCATTCAGAATGCGGTGAATTCCGACGATCACACAACTCTGGTAGCTGCGGTCAAGGCCGCCGGCCTGGTGGACACCCTGCAGGGACCTGGTCCCTTCACGGTATTTGCTCCCACTAACGACGCCTTCGCCAAACTCCCAGCGGGGACAGTAGACACCCTGCTGAAGCCTGAAAACAAAGACATGCTCACCAAGATCCTTACCTATCACGTGGTCGCCGGCCGGCTCAGCGCGGCTGATTTGAAAAAGGAGATCAAAGCGGGCAACGGTGAAGCATCTCTGAAAACCGTAAGCGGAGGCACTCTGACCGCAACCATGCAAGGCAACCACATCGTGCTGAAGGACGAAAAGGGCGGTATGTCCACGGTCACGATTTCAAACGTCAATCAGTCCAACGGCGTGATTCACGTGGTGGACACAGTTTTGTTACCGAACTAGGCGAGCCGTCAGCTTTCAGCCATCAGCTAAGGGCCTCTTCAGAGGCCCTTTCGCCATTTATCGTCCCCGCCTTATTTGCGGACGAGGTAGGTTCCGCTGCTAGCCCAGACCTTGTCGCTGACGTTCATACCGTAGCCGATTTTGTCCTCGACCATGCCGCCTTTGTCTGGATTGTGAAACTTATATTGAATGCAGCCTTCGCCTCTTTCCAGGGCCATTCGCTCCGCCGACCGAATTCAGGGGCACGTGTTCTGATACGTTGTGGCGCCCAAGTCCCTGGCCAACAATCCACGACATGTAACCATGCGCGAGCGCCGTCGTTCCTTGAAACACAACCATGTAATAGTCGCCGTCTTTCCATTTCTTGTCGCCGCTGTTTATCTGTTGAATGACCGTCGCTTGATCTTTTCTTAGCGCCTCGACCGTCCTCTTGACCAGCGCTTGCACTTTTGCGATGTCAACGCCCCTGTCGCAACTTACCTCGCCGGGGATTGGTTCTGCGGCGAACACCGGCAGTGTGACCAGAAACAGGATGCACCCGAACATCGGTATCATGGCGTCCTCCCCTTAGAAAAACGCGCCACATTATCACACTCCAGCTCCGGCTTCGAGCAATTCCGTGGGACCGGATGGTTTCAGGTAGGATTTGGAAGTTGCACGCAGCTACAAGAGGCTCTGACATGTCCATTCAACGCCGCCATTTCTTGAAGACCATCGCGGGCGCAGGTGTGCTGGGCGTTACGCCGCGCTGCTTACAAGCGCAAGAGCGCGTGACGCGGGCCACGTGTGGAATGCCGGCGCCGCGCATCAAGGACATCAGCGTAATCGAATGCCAACCCGCCGGGGTGCGGCTCACCGTGGTCAAGATCACCACTGACCAGGATGGATTGTACGGCTATGGCTGCGCCACCTTTACGCAACGCGCCGACCTGGTAAAGCCGGCAGCCGAGAAATATTTGAAGCCGTTCCTCCTGAACCATACCACGGACCGGATCGAGGATATCTGGCAGTCCTGCTACGACAGCTCCTATTGGAAGAACGGTCCCGTACTGAACAACGCCCTCAGCGGGATCGATCAGGCCCTATGGGACATCAAGGGCCGCCAGGCGGGTATGCCGGTTTATCAGCTGGCTGGCGGCAAATGCCGGGAGGCCGCCGACACTTACACACACGCTGACGGCGCTGAGTTCCAGGAGGTCATCGATAATGCAAAGCGTTACATGGAGCAAGGATTCCGCAACGTGCGGGTTCAGGTGGGGGTGCCGGGAATGGCCGGCTACGGTGCGCGCCGCAGCGGAATCTCCCCGAAGGCGCTCCATAATAAGCCGCTGTTCGAGCCAGCCTACTACATGCGCCGCGCCCTAAAGCTTCTGGAAGTATGTCGTGAGCAACTGGGCGATGAAGTCGAATTGCTGCATGACATGCACGAGCGCCTGCTGCCGAACCAGGCGGTGCAGTTCTGCAAGGACGCCGAAAAGTTCAAAATGTTTTTTCTCGAAGACCCGCTTTCGCCCGAAGACCTGGGTTACTTCCGGCAAATTCGCCAGAATTGCGCGACGCCCATTGCCATGGGCGAGCTTTTCAATAGTCCGCACGAATGGCAGCCGTTGATCGCAGAACGATTGATCGACTACATCCGGGTGCATGTTTCGCAGGCCGGTGGATTCACTCCGGCGCGGAAAATCGCGATCCTGGCCGAGCAGTACGGTGTCAGAACGGCATGGCACGGTCCAGGAGATGTTTCGCCGGTCGGCCACATGGCCAATGTCACCCTGGACCTTGTCAGCTACAACTTCGGCATTCAGGAGTACTCACCTTTCAATGAGCGGACGCAGGAGATCTTCCACGGCTGCCCCGAAATGAAAGACGGATACCTGTGGGTGAGTGAGCAGCCGGGATGGGGAATCGAGATCGACGAAAAGGCGGCCGCCAAGGCTCCATTTGTCTCCGGCCCAGACAATCTGAACGGTGGATGGGGAGAGATCCGAAAGCGCGACGGCACGGTGATTAAGCAGTAGTAACGGCGCAGCCGACCCACCTACCCACCCTGTCATCCTGAGGTTCGCGTTTTTTGCGGGCCGAAGGACCGATGTATTCGTCCGCAGCGCAGTGGCGCCGACCAAGTGCACAGATCCTTCGTTGGGAGCCCTCCGCCCGGAGGACTCCGCTGGCGGAACAAGGAAGTTTCAAAGGTAACTGAGCCAAGTGTCGCTACGGCGCTGTTTCAAGGCTGCAAAGCAGCGGCAAAGCGGATAGAGCGCGATCACGACTGACGCCCAGATCAGATAAACAATGGGCAAAGAGAATCCCCATCCGGGTGGTGGGGTGATGGGAAACTGTGCGATGCCAGGCGACTCGAACATCCAGTGGATCTGTCCGTAACGCGCGTAGCACACGACGACCGCCAGCAGATGAATCAGCGGCATGTGCAGCAAGTAGTAAAACATTGGCACTTTGCCGAGGACCAATGCGGGCCGCAGGAATTGAGGCGTCCTGTCATCAACCGCCCAAAGAAAGAGCAGCGCTGGACCGAGCGTCATCAGCAAGAACAACAGGGACGGCGGATATTTGTTGGTATTCAGAAATGAAAGCATGGTGAAGGCGGTAGATTTCTGGGTGGTCCAGCGAACCGGATCGCCGTAAACATTGACGCCGCGCAGAATCACGAAGGCGGCGGTGAGTCCCAGTCCGGCGCGCAGTAGGAAGGCTCTTCGACGGTCGGATGCCCAGGCGTAGATTTGTCCGAGGCTGTATCCTGCGGCGGTGACCCCAACCCAGGGAATCAGCGGATATGCCACGAAGACGGAGTGCTGCGGATTGGCCAGGATGAAATTGGGAGAGTGCAAAATGGACCAGAGTGGGTTGGAAGACCGGATGGGGTCGAACAAATTGTGACCGGCGATCAGCACCAGGCCGAAGGCAGTGACCAGTGGCGTGGGCAGGTGAACCAACGCCGAAAGAACGATCATCGCCCAGCCGAGTGCCCACAGGACATTGAGCAGGGTCAGGTGATAGTCGAAGTAAATTGGAACCCAAGGCAGCGGAACAGCATTAGCTCCAGAAAGATTAGCCACAAGCCCCGAGTAAAGAGAAATTGTGACAGCTCGGGTGTAGATTGTTTGCGCTATGAGATATACGCGCCCGTGCCCGTGAGCAGAAAGAAAACGGGCGCGCAAAAATGCGTGATCCAGCGCGTGAAAAATAACGGAATGGTGGTCTGGGCAGGGTCGGTGGGACTGAATCCGGTTTGACCGAAGTAGTCGCGAGTATGATCCAGCGCCATGAGGATCATAATGACGCCGCGAACGATGTCAATCGATTCGAGGCGGACGCGTTTAGGGACAGCGGCTTCGGATGCCGCCAAAGGATGGTTTTTCGACGCCAAAACTTGCGGACCAGGTACCACTAGCTGCCTTCGCTTGTCTTAAACGATTGCCGCCGTAACTGGTTAGAGGAGATGGCAACACAAACGCCCGGCCTTCGGCTGGGGGCCCGCTCACGACTAACGATGCAATGACTACCGGCTGGCTTTCCTCTCGTCTTTTTCCACCACGCCGTCCTTGATGTGAATCACGCGGTGAGCGTATTCGGCAATGTCGTGCTCGTGGGTGACCAGCACGATGGTGTTGCCGTTGGCTTGAAGACGATCGAGCAGGGCCATGATTTCGTTACCAGTTTGGGAATCGAGATTGCCGGTGGGCTCATCGGCGAGGATGATTGACGGGCGATTGACCAGGGCGCGTGCGATGGCGACTCTTTGGCGCTGGCCGCCGGAGAGTTCGTTGGGCTTGTGCGTCATGCGGGATTCCATGCCGACCGATGCCAGCGCCGCTTTGGCGCGCTCCACACGCTCTTCGCCGGGAACGCCGGCATAGATCAGGGGCAGTTCGACATTGTGCAGCGCGGTGGCGCGGGCCAGAAGATTGAAAGTCTGGAACACGAACCCGATCTCTTTGTTGCGAATGCGCGCCAGTTCGTCGTCGTCCAGTTCGCTGACCAGTTGGCCATTCAGCCAATAGTGGCCTTTGCTGGGCGTGTCCAGGCAACCAATGAGGTTCATTAGCGTGGATTTGCCGGAGCCGGATGGTCCCATGATGGCGACGTATTCGTTGCGCTGGATGCGGACATTAACGCCACGCAACGCCTGGACCTGCTGCTCCGAACCCATGTCGTAGGTCTTCCACAGATCTTCGGTGCAGATCATGCAGGACTCGGGAGGCGCCGACACCACGGGTTGCTTAATGTTGATGACTTCTGCGGTTGCCATTTTTCTCTCCTGGTCCTCTCGGGACACCTGCCCGCTCCGATCTTTCACCAGTGCGATCTCTGCTGCCAGGCAGTCTGCTGCCTGTTGGACGAGCAACTCTGACAGTCGTTAGTACCGGACCTTGGCCGTCGGACCTCAGACTTCAGCCAATCCACAGCGCCCGGACGTCCGAGGTCCGCAGTCCACTCTACGATCCTTCGTCTTCCTTCTTGGGGGCCGTGTTATCTACTTTTACCCTGGTGCCCGGGCGCAGCGTTCGCAGCACCTTGTAGCTGCCGGTAACAATTTCGTCGCCCGGCTTCAGACCGCTCAGGACTTCGATATCCGTGGTGCCGGTGATGCCCGTCTGTACCGGCAAAAACTGGGCTTTGCCTTCACGAATGACAAAGACTCCCTGGACTTCTTCTTTGTCCGCATTCGTCTGATTGGATGCTGCAGTCTGGGGCGCAGCGGCCTGGACCGCGTTTTTCTCGTCGCTGTTGGTCTTCAAATCCGCCCGCGAGCGAACCGTCAAGGCCTGGATGGGAATGGCTAGGACACTGCCGCGCGTGGCCGTCGTCACTTTGGCGGTGGCGGAGAGTCCGGGCCGCAGGTTCTCCGGCGGGTCTTGCAGCGTGACCACGACCTTGAAGTCTTTTGCCTCCTGGCTCGCTGAAGTTTGCTGCGAAGTCGAGACACCGGTGGAGCGCACGATGGCGTTGTTGCCGATTTCCGTCACTATCGCTTTAAAGGTCTTCTTGGGAATCGCATCGATGCTTACTTCCGCGGGTTGGCCCAGTCGCACGTTGACGATGTCGGTTTCGTCCACCTTGACCTCGGCGGTGATGACGGACATATCGGCCAGAGTCATGAGCGTGCTGCCTGGCGAATTCTGGATGCCGATCACGACGGTTTCGCCTTCCCGGACTGGCAGATTGGTGATCATGCCGTCGTACGGAGCGGGATAAGTGGTCTTTTGCAACACGTCGGCGGCGTGAGTCAGGTTGGCTGCGTTCTGTGCGATGTGGCGATTGGCAGAATCCTTTTGCGCCTTGGCTTGAGCCACGCGCGCCTGGGCCTGCGCCAGGCCGGCCTGCGCCGTCTGCCATGCGGCTTTCTGGCTGTCGTACTCCGACTTGGCGATCAGCGCGTCTTTGTACAAACCTTGTGCCCGAGTCCAATCCAGTTGAGCACGTTCGTAGTCGGATTGCGCGCGATTCAGATCCGCCGCCGATGTATTCAACGCGGCATCGGCGGCAATCGCATCTGTGCGGGCCGCTTCCAGCCCAGCTTGAGTCGCGTTCACGTCGGCCGAGGACTGTACGTTTTCCAGTTGCGCCAGCAATTGACCTTTCCTTACTCGGTCGCCTTCCTTGACGTAAAGCCGGGTGATCTTGCCGAAGGCATTGGCCCCAATGTTGACGTAGGTCTTCGGCCTGATCTCGCCCGAGGCGCTCACGATCGAGGCCAGATCTTGGCGATTCGCTTTCCCGGTCTGGACCGTGACCACGCCCTTACGACTTTGGTAAACGGCAATACCGGCAATCCCCAGTATGGCGATGACGACTCCGCTGCCGATCAGCATTTTCTTTGCTGTGCTCATTGCTCCTTGAGATCTCGAACAGGCGCTACTTTCGGAGCGGCGCTGCTATTACGTCCGGAAATGCGTGCGGCGTAACTGAGCACACGCCACCAGATACGGCGATGGGGGCTCAAAAGTTCCTGCGGAACTAATCATCGTGCGGGTGCCGGATCGCAGACCACCAGCCACTAGGCCGGAGACTGGCCCGGCCGTGTGTTGATAACAAGTCGATTATAGCTTGAGCGGGGCAGAGAATCGAAGAAACTGTCCCTGCAGCTATGACGGGAGTGGCCGGGTTGGGAATAGGCGGTCAGGAAGCCCATTTTTACAATCTTTACAATCGGTTGAGCGCTCGGGTTAGCCTTGCCATGGCAGCACTAAAGTCATAGAATATCTTCCCAAGAGTATATGTAGTTAGGAGTGCCTCCATGCCCCGGGTAGGGTTTCTGAAACGCCTCTTCGCAGTCCTGGTTCTACCGGCACTTACCTTGGCGATGGTGTCGCTTGCCTCCGCGCAGCACGGAAAAGCGGACGCTGCTGACCCATCCGCTGATGCATCATCTTCCAATTCCCCAGAAAAGAGCAGCCAAGAAACCGACCCGCTGAAGCGTCCGCTTACGGAAAAGCAGAAGAAGCAGAATTCCAAGTCACTGAAGGTCGAGTTAAGCAGGACCTACAAAAAGTGGCTTGATGAAGACGTGCGCTGGATCATTACGGACGAGGAACAGAAAGCGTTCAAGCTGTTGTCGAACGATGAGGAGCGGGACCAGTTCATCGAGGCTTTCTGGCAGCGTCGCGATCCCACGCCGGATACGATCGAAAACGAATTTAAAGAAGAGCACTACCGGCGCATGGCCTACGCCAACGAACATTTCGCTGCCGGTATTCCGGGCTGGAAAAGCGATCGCGGGCGAATCTACATCATGTACGGGCCGGCCGACGAAATCGAATCGCATCCTTCCGGCGGCTCCTACGAACGCCCCATGGAAGAAGGCGGCGGCGAGACTTCCACTTTCCCGTTTGAAGATTGGCGCTATCGTTACCTGGAGGGTGTTGGTCAGGAAGTCATTATCGAGTTTGTGGATAGCTGCATGTGTGGCGACTACCACATGACCATGGACCGGTCGGAGAAGGATGCTCTTCTCTATACGCCCAATGCCGGACTGACCCTGTACGAGCAAATGGGCATGGCGAGCAAGGCGAGCCGCTTTAGTGGGGGCGGCCTGGAGCGGCTGGGGACGGGCCCGTTCAGCAATAATCAGCAGACCAAACAATTTGACCGCCTGGAGCAGTTCTACAAGCTGCAGAAACCTCCCGCGGTGAAGTTTAAGGACCTGGAAGAAGTTGTCAGTCACAAGATCAGCGTGAACCTGATGCCCTTTGATGTGCGCACTGACTTTGTGCGAGTAACCAGCGATACGGTGCTGGTGCCGATTACGATCCAGGTGAAAAATCGCGATGTCACGTTCGTCAACAAGGATGGCGTGCAGCGTGGAACGGTGAATATTTTCGGCCGGGTCACAACCCTCACCGGCAAGATCGTGCAGACCTTCGAAGACACAGTGCAGGTAGACGTGCCGGCGGAACTGTTGCCCAAGGTTACGGAAAATTCGTCAGTGTACTGGAAGGCGCTACCGCTGCGGCCGAACCTGTATCGGATCGATGTCGCGGTAAAAGATGTGAACGGGGATCGCTCCGGATTGTGGAGCAGCCGGCTGCCCGTACCCAGCTTCGACGACGACCGTCTGGCGTCCTCCTCGCTGATCGTGGCGGACACCATGGCGCCAGTTTCGACCAAAGAGATCGGCACCGGAATGTTTGTGATCGGCAATACTAAGATACGGCCACGGGTCGCGTCGGCGAATGGCAAGCCGGTTTCATTCAAGCGCAGCCAGAAGGTCTATTTCTGGATGCAGGTTTACAATCTTGGAGTCGATGACAAGACCCACAAACCCTCGGCTACGGTCGAGTACGATGTCATCAACGCGGCCACCAACAAGGCCGTGATTCACACGGTGGAATCCACGGATCAGATGGGGAATATCGGCGACCAAGTGACCCTGGAAAAACCTCTTTCGGCCTCCAGTCTGGATCCCGGGGTCTATCGCATTCAAATCAAGGTGAACGATAATATTTCCAAGCAGACGGTGGACCCGTCGGCAACCTTTGCCGTCGAGTAAGCCGGAGAGCTTGGTGTGCTGCGAGGTGGGTGGAGTCATGCTGGGTAGACTCGGGTTCAAGCTCGGGTTATTGGGGATTGCGCTGGCACTTCCGGTGCTGGCTGCGGACCGCTCAGGCTCCAGCTCTATCTCCGGTTACGTGCGCAGCGCTTCCGGCGTCCCCCAAATGGGAGCCATGGTGGAAGTGCTGGGCTCAGCGGCCCACAACCTGAAGATATTCACCGACGAAGATGGTTTCTACTCGGCCAGCGGTCTACTGCCGGGGATCTACAGCGTAAAAGCCTATTCGCCGTCATTCCTTCCCGCGCTGCGCGAGCGCGTGGGGCTGCGGCCCGGCAGCAGCGTCATGGTCAACCTCAAGCTCAGCGGCCTGTTCGAGGCGATCCAACTGCCTACATTGCGTGGCCCGGCCGACGATGGTGACTGGAAGTGGGTGCTGCGCTCAGCCTCCAATCGTCCCATCCTGCGAATGCTGGAAGATGGTTCCTTGGCGGCGGCGGAATCGGGCGGCGACGAGCAGAATCTGAATAAGCATGATCTGGATAAGCACGATCTGAAGGGCACGCTGTCGTTCGTCGCGGGCTCGGCCTTCGGCGGTTTCGGAAGCTCTTCCGAAATGAACACGGGCTTTTCGGTGGAGAGGTCGCTTTTCTCTTCTAGTACGGTGAGCCTGCAGGGCAACGTCGGCTACAACGGCAGATCGCCCAACACCGTACTGCGCGCCTCCTACAGCCATGCGCTGGCCAATGGGTCGAAGCCGCAGATGGCCTTTACCATGCGCCGTCTGGCGGCGCCGGGGATCAACGGTTACGGCACTGCGCTGCAGGCGATGGCGCTTTCTGGATCCGATGAGTTCACGCTGGGAGATATTCTGGAACTGCGCTTCGGAAGCGAGTTACAGACGATTCAGTTCCTGGGACGGGTGACCGCGTTTCGTCCCTTCGGTTCGGCTGATCTGCATCTCTCGCCCAATACCGTGGTGGAATATCGTTACGCCACCTCAGAACCTGATGGCCGCCTGGAAAAGGGCTTTGACTCGGCGCCGGCGGACCTGAGCGAGTCTGGCCCACGGGTCAGCCTGGCGGGTTTCTCGTCGACCATCGAACGAGCTCACCACCACGAACTGTCGCTCTCGCACCGCATCGGCGACACCAATCTGCAAGTTGCCATGTATTCCGATCGCGTGGCGGATCCGGCGCTGACCGGCGTCGGCGAGGCTTCGGCAGAGGGTGGAGAAGTGCTGCCCGATCTCTACTCCGAGACGTTTACCTACCGGGGCAAGGAGTTGGACGCGCGAGGAATGCGCGTGGTTTTGCAACGCAAGCTGGCGTCCGACCTGACCGCGACCCTGGATTATGGCTACGGCGGAGTGCTGGACCTGAGCAAGACCGACGTTGCTTTGCAAGAGGCGCGGCGCGACACCTATATGCGTGACCGTCACACCGCGGCTGCAAAATTCAGCGGCACGCTGCCAGGGGCCAGGACGCGCTGGATTGCCTCCTATCGCTGGATCAGCGGGCAGGCGCTGACGCCGGTGGACCTTTTTAACCAGTCGGCGGGACAGGCCGATCCTTACCTGAACATCTTCCTGCGCCAGCCTATCCCCAGAACCGGTTTTCTTCCCGGCCACATGGATGCTGTAGTGGACATACGCAATCTTCTGGCCCAGGGCTATGTTCCGGTCATGGGTCAGGATGGCCGCACCGTTTACCTGGTGCAATCGGCCCGCACAGTTCGCGGCGGCGTCGCGTTTACCTTCTAAGCTGCGGACGTCGGATTTCGGACTTCAGACCTCAGATCAACACTCCCAAAAACTTATGTAGTTTAGGCTTCGTTGCAGCGCACAGGCGTGGTCAGCGCGGAATGCCAAATGGCACAGCATCGGACTTCAGCCGCAAGGTGGTGTTTGTAAAAACCGGGGAAGGCGCGAGTTATATCACGAATTAATATCTTCTGCTGCGATCAATCGGCGGTCGCGATGTGGTTCGGTACGGGGTTGGCCGGTGCCTAGCTCGCACTTTCCTCCGACGGCAGCGCCACAGGTCGGGCAGCGGACAGCGAGTATCTGCTTTGGGGTAAGTTCTTTTTTCATGGCGGAGAGATGATGCCCCAAAACCACGTGGAGGGGTGCTCAATTTTGAACAGTGCTGTGAACAATTTCCCGGGCGGGACGCAGAGCGCTTTTGTCATCGGTTGCTTTGGCGGTATTCCGGACTGCGGTAACGGCCTGCGGAGCTTTGCTCCGCTGGACAGCCGGGGCGGCTGTCCCCACGTGGTCTGTGGTGAGCGACATTTTGCCTGAGGAATCGAGCGCAGAAAAAAGGCGGATGCGCGTGGCGCATCCGCCGTTAAGAAACTGCAGTGGTTAGAAAATGATCTTGGCCGCGAGCTGCATGTTGAAGGCTTCTCCGGGGCCGATGCCAGGCGCGCCGTTGAAGTCGCCAATGGTGTCGCTCACGAAACCGTTCGAACCGACTGAGCCGCCGCCGGACGCGAGGTTGATCCGGTTAAGCAGGTTAAACATCTCCGCCCGGAGCTGTATTCTCAACCGCTCGCCAATCGGGATGTTCTTGAAGACCGACAGGTCCACGGCTCCGTATCCCGGCGCATAAAACTTGTTGCGCGAGAGGGTACCGGGAATTAAGGGTGTCTTTGGGCAGTCAAAGGCTGCCGGGTTGACCCACTTTTCTCCTCCGGCGGCCGCGGAGAACGTATGCGAGACGCCGGCGAACGGATCCGCCACCAGGTCGCAACCCGGACGGGAGAAGCCACCCGAGATGTTGAACGGCTGTCCGGTGTGGAAGGACAACAGGCTGTTCACCTGCCAGCCGTGGGTGAGTATTTTCGGACCGTGCGATGAGCCTGGCACATCGTAAGTCAGACTGGTGGTGAAGTTGTGCCGGGTATCGAAATCTCCGTTGCCGTACTCCGCCTTCAGGTTATAGCTGTCCAGTGGAATGACGCCGCGATACTCGCTCATCACGTCCAGAGCGTGCGCCCAGGTGTAGCCGAGCTGCGTGCTGAGCCCGTGCCAGGACCTGATCCTCAGGCTGCTCTGGAGGGAATTGTAGTTCGATGTGCCGATGCTGTTGAGCTGCACGATCGAGCCGACGTTGGGGTATATTCCATTGAACCGTCCGGTCGTACTTGCACCGAGCTGATTGATGTTCA
>CATPBJ010000126.1 GCA_955652395.1 uncultured Terriglobales bacterium
CAAGATTGGCCCTGTCGATAAGGCTAGCGCGACGCCTTAAGTTTCAGGCATACAAGCGCCGGACTCACCCCCAACTTTCGGGCGATTGAACGCAGGCTTAGGCCGCGCGCCCGCAAGTTCCTCGCCTTGCGAATGTCCATCTTTGCGGCAGGACGTCCCAGCCGAAACGCCGAAACACCCTTCGCGCGCACACGAGCCAGCCCGGCTTTCGTGCGCTCGGAGAGCCGGATCCTTTCTTGCTGGGCCACGGCGGCTAGAATCCCGATGATTGCCTCACCGAAGACGCCTAGGCTATCAACGTACTGGTCGGTGTAACTCTTGAACTTGACGCCGTGATCGCTTAGCCGCCGCAAGTGTCGAAGCGTGGCAAAGGTTCCCTCTCGCGTCAGGCGATCCAGTGACCAGAACAAGAGATACTCGAAGCCGTGCTTCGCCACGTCTGCCCGCGGTGTACTCGCAGACCACCGTCCAGCCCTGCTTGGCCGCGAAATCCCGAAGCTGGAGCAGTTGGTTCAGCGGGTCCTGGCCCTTGTAGTCGGTGGAAACACGCACGTAGATCGCCACCTTCATAGCGTTCCCCCCGGCATCAATTGTATGGTAAACGTCCGTTTTATAAACGAACTTGGAGCGGCGAGCTGAGGCTGCAGGATAAGGCGATTACGGGTGAATTTCGATGGTACCTTTTACAAACGCATCTAGGGCGTATCTGCGAACGAGGGTCCTTTAGAAAGTTCAGCGACCCCACGAGAGAGAATGACAGCCAGTTTTCCACTTCTCGGAGTGGGATCAGATTCTATTCCTCTTCAAAAGCGCCGCGAGATCCGCTGGCGGAGGGCGGCTGCTGGTCAGAATTTTCCGTTACCCACTGCCAGGCGCGCCGGCCTCTGTCGTTAGCCAGGAAACGGGCTTCTCCGTAGCTGGCCAACCGATTGAGCACTGTCGAGGCCGATGCGAGAGGATCTTTCTGGCGGGCTAGCAAGGCTGGATTCCTTCGCTTGATTTCCTGGCAGACCTCTTGCGTCAGCAGTGGGCGGCCAGATTCCATCAGCACCATACGACAAGTTTGGGTAAAACCGGGCTGCCGGGAGCTCGGCCTATGATCAACCAGCTCCCGTATTTCTTCGCTAATCACATCGTCACCAAAGAGTTTAGCGAGCCCAAAGATTGTCTGTTTGATAATGCCAATTTTCTTAATGGTGGCGGCACGCTGCTTTAGTAGCGAATCCAGTTCCTGATGCAATCGCTCGACCACCTGTTCAACATGCTCCCCGCCTGAAACTTGGGTTGACATAAATCCCTTTGGCAGGGGTCTGCGAAGGAAGCGTAACTACAACAAACGACACCCGCTGGTATGTACGTTGTCGCCTGATGAGAGCTGCCGCAACTATTAACTGCGCATTGTCTACCATCGGCATCACTGAAATGGATACCAGGGACGGATACAGTTCTTCTTGGTACGAATCGATGTTTTGCCGTTATGCGGTGGTGGGTTGACAGCTCATTTCGCCGGTGAGTCCGATCAGCACGCTGGGCCGGTGAGTGAGACGCACGTCTCATAGTTTAGAAATCCATGTAGTCAACGCACGCCTGAAGGTTCTGCGAGGGTCGGGCTTCTTCATTTCCCGATTCTCATATCCCGATTCTCGTATAACGACTCACTAATCTCTCCACATCTGCATAAGTTCGCTCGACTGTTTCTCCTGGGTGTCTTGAGTGACCACCCGAGGGAAACTACGTTCGTCACAAGAAGTCAAATCTTCATCCCCGAAAGCAAACTATGCATCCCAGACGCCGTTTAGCCTGATTTCCCGGCGCTTCGCGTGCACAAGCAGCCTTGCCGATGACCCAGTGCTTAGGACACCGGAACCGTTTCACTCCTTCAGGAGAATGAACATGAATGGAAACTTTCGGAAGTTGACGTTACTGGCGCTCTCGTTCGGGCTAGTGCTTACTATGCTCCTGACGCCCACCGCTGTTTTTGCCCAAGCTATCAGCGGCAACATTGTCGGCACAGTTTCTGATTCTTCCGGCGCGGTCGTGACCAACGCGAGTGTTGAAGCGACCAACCTCGGCACTGGAGTGACCACAGCGGCGAGAACGGGCACCACCGGCGGATATCGCTTCGACAACCTTCCCATTGGCACCTACAAGATCACCGTAAAAGCCAGCGGCTTCCGAACGGTTAGCCAGCAGGCTGAGGTGGAACTCAACAAGACTGGCACAGTCAATGTGACCATGAATCCTGGGGCGGCCACTGAGACGATTGAAGTTTCCGGCGAGGCGCCGCTCATTGACACGAGCACGCCGCAAGTGACGATTAACTACAACGAGCGTGAGATAGCAGACAGCCCAGGAGTATCCGGCAACGGCTTCGGCATCGGCGTTCTCAACCTTTCGCTATATTCGTCAGGCGTAGCCAGCAACGGCGGGGTGGGTGCCGGAACCGGTCCTTCAGTGGGTGGTCAGCGCGCCTATAACAACAACTTCACCATTGAAGGTGTGGACAATAACAATAAGGTCGTAACCGGCCCGTTAGCCGTAGTTCCCAATGATGCGGTAGCCAGCTTTTCGGTGCTGCAAAACATGTATGCTCCAGAGTTCGGGCACTCCTCGGGCGGTCAGTTCAACCAGGTGGTAATTACCGGTACGAACGGCTTCCACGGCAAGGCATACGAGTACTTCGAGAACCGCAACCTGAACGCGATTGATCAAATCGTCGCGAACCCCGCAATCCAGGCCGGGATAAAACCGACGAACCCCCGCTTCGACAGCAACCGCTACGGTGGACAGATCGGCGGTCCGATCATCAAGAATAAGCTGTTTTTCTTCTTTAACTACGAGTACAACGCGATTGGCCAAAGCGTAACTCCTACAGCGCCCGAGACTCCCACCGCAGCCGGATTCGCAACCCTGGCGTCGCTTGCAGGGATAAGCCAGACCAACTTCAGCATTTTCAAGCAGTATGTAGCGCCCGCTCCCGCGCCTTGCGGCAGCTGCAACCCGGTTACAGTGGGCGGCCAGAACATTGAAATCGGGCTTCTCCCAGTCTTGGGTCCTTCCTTCAACAACTTCCGCAACTCCGCCAGCAGTGTCGACTATAACATTTCGGGCCATGACCAGTTGCGGGGCCGATTCATCTATAACCATACTGTGGGATCGGACACCACGCCCACACTGCCGATCTTTTTCTCGTTCATTCCGGCCACTTCGGACGTGGGTACGTTAAGCGAGTACCACACCTTTTCGCCGACGCTCGTCAATGAGTTGCGTGTTGGGTACAACCGGTATAAGCAAATAATCGGTACGGGCAATTTCAACTTTCCGGGGTTAGATCAATTCCCCAACCTCACTTTCGATGAACTGTCTTTGCAGGTGGGTCCTGACCCGAACGCCCCGCAGTTCACCATTATCAACACCTACCAAGCGTCTGATAATGTCAACTGGACTAAGGGTCGCCACACCTGGCAGTTCGGCTTCGAGGCCCGCAAGTACATCTCGCCCCAGAGCTTCACACAACGTTCGCGTGGGGACTACGATTATTCGACTCTGGATTTGTACCTGAGGGACCAGGTGCCGGATAGCCTGGCGCAGCGCAGCGTCGGGAAAGCGAGTTACGACGCAAACCAGATCGCCCTATATTGGTATGTAAGCGATACGTGGAGAGTGCGTCCCAATCTGACTCTTACTCTCGGACTGCGCCACGAATACACGACCATTCCTGCCGATGAGCGACTGCAGAAACTGAACATCGCAGCTAGCGTTCCCGGCCTAATCGATTTCAGCGAACCTCGAGCGCCCAAGAAGAACTTTGCGCCCCGCGTAGGTCTGGCCTGGTCACCGGGAAACAGCAGCAATACTTCTGTTCGTGCCGGGTTTGGCATGGCCTATGACGTGCTTTACGATAACATCGGCAGTCTGTCCAAGCCCCCACAGTTGAACCAGACCTATGACTGCCCGGGCGCGCCGACGTGTCCAAATGGTCCATTCCTGGCCGGCGGAGGCCTTCCGCCCGCGCCCCAACCTTTTGCTTCGGTCGCTGATGCCCGCGCTGCCACCGCGAACTGGGTTCCGCCGAACCAGAAAGATCCCTACAGCATTTCGTGGACTCTCGGCGTGCAGCACACCTTCGCTAAGAGCTACACCGCTGAGGTCAGATATCTGGGAACTCGCGGCGTCCACCTGAATGTGCAGGATCGAATCAACAGAATCACAAAAACATCGCCGACGCTGTTCCTGCCCACTTACCTGACGAGCCCAGGTCAGGCGGCGCTGGACAGTCTGACAACAACCCTTGCGCTAATCAATGCCCAGCCGAGTTTTCGTACCGATTTCGCAAATGCTGGCTTCAGAGGCAACTTGTTGGCCTTCGTGCCCTTTGGTGACTCCGTCTATCACGGGCTAGCCGCGCAACTGAACCGCCGATTCAGCAATGGCCTGCAGTTCCAGGCGGCCTACACCTTCAGCCACAACATCGACAACTCCACCGCGGATGTCTTCTCAACCCTCCTGACGCCGCGGCGGCCGCAGGACTTCCAGAATCTGCACGTGGACCGCTCCAGCTCCGCTCTGGACCACCGGCACCGCTTCACACTCACGACCCTCTACGACCTGCCTGTCTTCAAGGGCTCGAGCAGTTGGCTAATGAGGAACGTTGTGGGTAACTGGGAATTTGCGCCGGTTTACACCTACGAGAGTCCGGAGTTCGCCACGGTCCAAGCTGCTCGTGACGCCAATGGCAACGGTGACACTTATGGCGATCGCGCCATCGTTAATCCGGCCGGCAAGGCGGGAACCGGGACGGACGTCACGGCCCTGAAAAAAACCGCTGGCGACACGGTGGCTTATGTCGCGAACGACCCGACTGCCCGCTACATTCGTACGGGTATTGGTGCATTGTCCAACTTGGGCCGCAACACCCTGCCAACCGAGCACATCAACAACTGGGACTTCGGCCTCTATAAGAGCGTTAGTCTCACGGAAAGATTCAAGTTCCAGATGGGCGCCCAGATGCTTAACGTCTTCAATCATCCGCAGTTCACGCCGGGTTACGTCAACCGGGCGGACGGCGCGAACACCGCCCTGACGGCCATCACGACCAGCAGCGCGGTGCGAGAGTACCTCACTCCGGGAGCATCTACCTTCAACGTCGCGAGGGCAGTGTTTTCCAGCAACCCCCGTACGATGCAGCTTTCCGCGAAGTTCATCTTCTAGGAACGCGCGGTACCGAAGCAAGATACAAGGAGGCTCGAAAGAGTCTCTTTGTATTTTTCTCCGCTGCCAGGTGCAGGCTGCCTAGCTGTCCTTGTCGATGAGCTGTTGTAGACCATAACGATAACCGCGGCTACAGGACAATTCTTTGCCATCCTTCAAAACCACAATATATTCGCCGCTATTGCAGGGTTGGAGCTCCTTGATCTTCCTAACATTGGCAATGGCAGAGCGATGGATGCGAATGAACTGGTTGGGATCAAGCCGTTCGGAAATGCGACCAATCCCCTCGCGCAGCACGTAGGACTCTTTCCCGACGTGCAGCTTGACGTAATTGGCGGCTGCTTCAACCCAGTCGATCTCATCCGTGTCTAAGAAGACCACCCTTCCGCCCGCTTTGATTATCAGGCGCCGGTCGCCCTTTGTTTTGGTTCGAGCCTGCGCCAGCAAGTCGAGCAGACGATTTGTCAGATCCCGGTCGGTGGTTTTGAGCAGTTCAGTCCGCGTCCTCTCAACGGCACTATGAAGCCGGTCCTGGTCAAAAGGCTTTAGCAGGTAATCGAGGGCATGCGCTTCAAAGGCGCGGACGGCGTATTGATCGTAAGCCGTAGTGAAAATAACAATAGGCAATTGTTCCGCAGGGATGGCACTAAGGACCTCGAAGCCATCCATTCCAGGCATTTGGATGTCGAGCAACAGAAGGTCAGGCTTGTAGGTTTCGAGAGCATCAAAAGTCTGCTGGCCGTCCCGGCACTCCGCAACGATCTGGACGCCAGGCTCCGAAGCCAACAGAATTCGCAATTTCTCGCGGGCCAGGGGTTCATCATCAGCGATTATGGTGCGTATGCCGGTCGTGCTCATAGGCTCGTCACGGCCCGAAATCTGCCTGGTCCACTTCATATGTTGATTGACGTGGCTCAGTGCGAAACTGTATACGCACCTCGACTTCCACTCCGCTTCCAGGCGTACTATGGATTTCCATACCCTGCTCGTGAGCGTACAAGGTCTGAAGTCGTTCCCGCGTCGCCCTCAGGCCAAGTCCACCCCTCTTGCTTTGAGTCTGATTGCCATCGGATTCTTCCATGCCCGGGCCGTTGTCTCCTACTTGCAGACACAGGCTGCGGCCGTCGTGGCTGACTGCGATTCGTATGCGGCCATTGCTCGATCTCCGTGAGATACCATGCCGGACGGCATTCTCTACCAGCGGCTGCAACAGCAAATGAGGCACCAAGGCATCGAGAGTGTCGGGCGCAACATCGAAAACCACGTTTAGCCGGTCCTCGAACCTGACCTTCTCGATTTCAAGATAGCCGTTGACAAATTCAAGTTCCCGGCTCAGGGAAATGATCTGGATCCCGTCGCTTTCCAGGCTGATCCGCAACAGATCACTAAGACGGCTCATCATGCGGTCGGCGGCGCGGACGTCAGTAAGCATGAGTGCTGAAATTGAGTGCAGCGTATTGAAAAGAAAGTGCGGCTGTAGTTGGTTCTTCAACGCCTGCAAGTGGGCCTTTGCTACTTGCCCCTCCAATTGAGAGGCTCGCAGTTCGCGGTCCCTGAATCTCCGGTAATACCACAGTGCGTGTGCGATCAGGAGGACGGGGACATAAACGGAAACGATGTCGTCGACGGCGTTGTATAGGAAGAGTCTCTTAAACAATATCCATTGCACGCTGAACACGCCGTTATGTGGGTTCCACGCGGCATAGGAGTAACCGCCGATCCGCGGGTCCCAGACCGGATACACCAGACCTCTCAAAACCACATGTGCCATGCAAAAGGCCAAGGCCCCAAAACCGTATAGCAGTGACCGGCGCGGCCAGTTGTCGCGTTGAATCGGATGGCGGATAGCAATTCCCCAAAGAAATGGGGTCAGGAAACCGAAAATGAGATAGTTGACTAAAGGCAGGATAAGCTCGTCGGTCAGAGCGACAGATTTTCCCAGAGAGCGGTCGAACTGGTACATGGAAAGGCCGCCCGCCACGCCGACCGACGTCCACAGCCCCACGCTTGTTACCCATACCAGCCAAGGACGGTTACGGTCTATTGCGGGGAGGTTGCTATTCGGGGAAGCCTCCGTAGATGCTTGTCTGCGTGGTCGGATAGTGAGTTCACCGCCGCATTTCGGACAAACTCCATGCACGTTTGCCGCACACGCCGGACATAAAGTGCATTCATACGAACAGATATACGCTTCTCCATCCGGCGTCAGTGAACTCCCGCACTTCCCACACTGCGCTTTCATTTCAAGATGCATGGATAGGGACCGCCTAGGAGCAATTCTCCGGGGCAGCTAGAGGCCGGTGCAGTATTCAATCATGTCGCGGACGTTGACGGAACCGAATAGTCATTATTTTATGTGAATTGGTACCGGAAGGCTCGCGATTCGTCCCGCGACCTCCGCCCGAGGTCTGCGTAAATGCCAATCTTGCGAGCATCGGTCTCCAAGGCGCGAGCCGAGACTATTCGGGCTCCGCCCCGCGCTGTTTGCGATGGGGGAAACCTGCTTCGAGGGAATCGTCGAGGTCAGCTTGCGGCAGCGCTCGCAGCCGGCAAAGTCAGAAACGAAGCCGACCGCGCGGCGATCCGTGCCCACTTCGAAACGCAGGGAACTGTGGGACGAGGGGTGGTTGCGCGAGCGTTTGCAACGCATGGCGCAACAGGGTTACGAAAACCAGATTTCCGCCGTTGTGGAGGTGGGGACCGAGCAGATCAGCGGCGGCGCGAGGGTGCGGCCAACGGTACCATCAACCGCGAGCTGGCGGCGCTACGGCGGATGTTTAAACTTGGTATCCAATCCGACCCTCCGACCGTGGAACGTGTTCCGCGCATCGACATGCTGGAGGAGGCACCCCCCACGCTCGGGTTTCGTCGAGTACCCGGACTTCTTGCGACTCCGTTTTGCGGCCGAGAGCGAGCCCGTATGGCTACGGGTGCTACTCGAACTAGCCTTCGCTAGCCTTCGCCTACTGCTGGCGCAGGAGCGAGCTAACCCGGCTGCGGGTACGGCATTCCAAAACGCTACCATACGGCTGAACCCCGGCACGACCAAAAACGGCAAAGGCCGGGAAGTAGCGATGACGGCGCGGATCGCGGAACTATTACGCGAGGCCACGGCCAGCACAGCGCCGGAGGCGCAAGTGCTCACGCGACCGGGCGGGCACGCGGTGGGGACTTCCGGCGCTCCTGGCGGGCTTTAACCGCCCGAGCGGGGTTACCCGGCCTGCTCGTCCACGACTTGCGGCGCTCGGGGGAGAAAGCCTTGCGCCGGGCGGGCGTGTCGGAGTCGGTCATTATGGACATCGCAGGGTGGGAGACGGACAGCATGTTTCGCCGGTACGCCATTGTTAGCCCAGCGGACCGCCGCGACGCGATGGAAAAACTGGAAGCGGACCGCGCTCGCATGGACGCGGAGATCGGCCCCCGGAACGGCCCCTTTTCCGAGCCGGCAACGGGTAAACTACAGTAAGTAAGGGACGGCCCCGTAGCTCAGATGGATAGAGCAGCGGTTTCCTAATCAGGCCATCGTCACTTAGCTAATTGTGGATCAGCGGTCTAAGGTGCAAACACAAGGACTTGCGAGACGGTGACTGTCTACAGGTTTGCGAGGAGGGCTCAAAAATGGTGTCTTTGAGAGCACAAAAGGTCTATAAATCGCAATCTGTCTAAGTGTCTTTGTCGCTGGTGAGTCGATAGACAGACAGCGGGGGGAAGCGCTGGTGGCCCCGGCGTGAGTCGAACACGCGACCTTGGAGTTAGGAACTCCCTGCTCTATCCATCTGAGCTACGGGGCCATGAAATATCCAGTTTACCAGTGTCGGGTAGGCTTCCTGTTCGGTTTCTGGCGCGCACTCGGCGCACCAGTGTGGCATGTTTCTTCGAACGAGATTATCCGGCGCGCCAAACAATTTAAGATGACTCGTCAGGACTCGTCGTGGCGAGAACTTGCCGCTCGGTAGCCGTCGGGTTGTATACGTGATCCTCATTGCCGTCGTGAGTGAAATAGATGTTACGCCCACCAATCCCTTGGAAATACCGTCAACTCTTCAGCCTTCATTTACTTGCCCTTGCATAGGCGCAACATCGCCCTCGTTTTATGATCGGCCAATTCATTAAGCAAAGCTTGCCACAGGGTGCGTGATTGATTCTAAAGGTCAAAAGACTAGGGTTACGGGGGGCACGTGTCCGTTTGTGGTGTCCCAGTGTGCACTCCGTGCAGGAAATTGTGCAGGAAGATGTGCAGGTGCCTACGGCCACGCGGAACAGCAAACCCCCGGCAGGACGATTTGTCAGAGAGAATCGGGCAGGCTGGCTGGATCAGCTTCGTCGCGCTCTGCTGAATCGTCCAAAGATACGAGCGGAGTCAGGGAATCCACCAGACCGAAATGGCTATCACCGCTGCCGCAAGCGGGAGATTAATGAAGAACACCCACCGCCAGGAAGCGTGCTCAACCAGCCAGCCGCCAAGAACCGGACCAATCGCGGTGGTGATCGCCGTAAAGCCCGACCACGTGCCGATCGCTTGGCCCCGGTTCTTCTCGTCGAAAGATGTACTGATAATCGCAAGGCTGCCGGGCACAAGGAGTGCAGCTCCCACACCTTGAATGCCCCTCGCGATGATGAACCGATGAAATGTTCGAGGCAACGCCGCAACCCGCCGGAAGCGACGGCGAAAATCGCTACACCCACCACGAACATAAGACGGCGGCCAAACAGGTCACCGAGCGAGCCGCCGACTAGAATCAACGCACCTAGGAACAGTCCGTAAGACTCAACCACCCATTGCACATCCACTACCGTTGCACGAAAGTTGGCTTGGACCGCGGGCAGAGCGACATTGACGACCGTGCTATCGATGAAAGCCATGCTGGAACCGAAAATGGTCGCAATGAGGATCTATACTCTCGCCTCTCGTCTACACGGAACTCCGGCATCCGCGGACCGCATTACGGCCTCATCGCAAGGCGTTCTCATGGAGGCTATGAATGCCATTCAGGGTGCATTAGGTTCTGAAGATCAGCGGAGCAGACCTAGACATTCACTCGGCCTGTGACCGTGCCTGCTGCACCATCTCGACCAAAACTCTTCTGGTTTCAGCCGAATTGCTCACTTCTCGTAAGAATGCGATGCGGGTGCCACGCATGCCATCTTGGGTTTTCAAGCGCACATGAAAGCCGAGGCGGTCGACGGACGTCATCACAGCTTCCTGCGACTCCATGCCAGCAAATACTCGGGCAAGCAGGATGAGTGCATCCTTGTCGCTGCCCGGGCCTCCATTATTAGCCTTACAAGGGCATGTAGTCCCTGAGTGAAACAGGGCGACGATTTTCGATTACCAATCGAAACTATGACACTGCCAGCCCCTCCAGCCCCTGCACCAGCCCCTGCGGCAGTTTGACAACGGTAGCGCACAAGCCTAGCATTGTCATTGAGCAAGCTACCTCTTCTTACTCTTTCAGGTCCCCTGAACTAAGTCAGCCCATCTGATGTTTTTCCTCTTAGCTTCCCTCTGAAGGAGGAATTGCGTTATGACACTATTGACCCGTTGGGAGCCTCTCCGTGAGTTTTCCACCATGCAAGACCGCATGAACCGCATGAACCGTCTTTTCCGTGAGTCGTATAACCCCGAAGGCCCGGAAGAGGCGTTAACAAC
>CATPBJ010000127.1 GCA_955652395.1 uncultured Terriglobales bacterium
TTGCAAGTTATTCATTCTGCTGCTTTTGGTGTTGGGCGCCTGGCGAAGCTTCGGGGCGCGACTGGTGCCGGTCGAGGCGCCTCGGGCCATGGTGGCCAGTGTCCACGGGTTGGCTTCGCGCGCCGGGGTGCAGATGATGAATTCCGGCGGCAACGCTGTGGACGCGGCCGTGGCCGTTGGTTTCGCTTTGGCGGTGGTGTATCCACAGGCGGGAAATCTGGGCGGCGGCGGATTCATGCTCGTCCGCTTGGCGGATGGCAAGACACACTTCGTGGACTACCGCGAGAAGGCGCCGGCGACGGCGACGGCGAACATGTATCTGGATGCCAAGGGAAACGTTATAGAGGATGCCAGCACAATCGGCTACAAGGCGATCGGAGTGCCGGGCTCGGTTGCCGGCATGGTGTACGCGGAAAAGATGTACGGCAAGCTGACCCTGGCGCGGGTGATGGCCCCGGCGATCAAGCTGGCGGAAGAAGGGTTTGTTCTGGCTGCCGAAGATGCCAAGGATCTGCGGGAGGATAAACATCTGACCGAGTTTCCGGAGTCGCGTCGCATCTTCCAGCGCGATGGAAATTATTACAAACCCGGCGACATGTTCAAGCAACCCGAACTGGCGCGCACCTTGAAACGGCTCGCTGCCAATCCTGACGACTTCTATCATGGAGCGCTGGCGCGCGAGCTGGCAGCGTCCATGCAGAAGGGCGGAGGCCTGATCACGGTTGACGATCTGGCGCATTATGAGGTGAAAGAACGTGAAGTGGTGCGCGGATCGTACCGCGGATACGAGGTCATCAGTGCGCCACCGCCATCGTCAGGCGGGACCACGCTGATCGAGATCCTGAACATTCTCGAAGGCTACGATCTGGGGAAATTCGAAGGCCGGTCGGCTCAGGCCGTGCATCTTACGCTCGAAGCCTTCCGGCGCGCGTTCTTTGATCGGGCTGAGTTCCTGGGCGATCCGGACTTTTCCAAGATTCCTGTGGCCCAGCTGATCGACAAGCGCTATGGTGCGGCTTGGCGGGAGTCGATTGATCCGGCGCACGCCAGCGTCAGCAAGGATTTGCGTCGGCCTGCCAGTTTCAGCCAGCTCGAACAAGACGCCGCTGTGCATCTTCCAGCTGACGGCGTTGTGGAGCCGAACCATACGACTCATTACTCGGTCGTCGATCCGGAGGGAAATGCGGTTGCGGTGACGACAACGTTGAACGACACCTTTGGTTCTCGCGTCACTGCCGAGGGGCTGGGTTTTCTGCTGAACGATGAGATGGACGACTTCTCCTCCAAGCAGGGCGCGCCGAACATGTTTGGCCTGATCCAGGGTCCGGCAAATGCGATAGGACCGGGCAAGCGTCCACTTTCTGCCATGGCCCCAACCATTGTGCTGCAAGACGGCAAGCTTTTTCTGGTGCTAGGCTCTGAAGGCGGCCCGCGAATTATTACCACGGTGGCCAACATTCTGATGGGAGTGGTCGACTATCGTATGAACATTCAGGAGGCGGTGAACGCGCCGCGCTTTCATCATCAGTGGCTGCCGGACGTGGCCCGGGTGGAGGAGGGATTTGCTCCGGACATTGTCAAGCAGCTTGAGGGAATGGGCCACCGCATCGAGTTTGGAGAACAGGCATCAGGCACACGCGCGCCCTTTTGGAGCGACGGCGAGTGCATCATGGTGGACCCGAAACGAGGAGAACGGCTGGGTGCCAGTGACAAGCGGAACAATGGGAAGGCGATCGGATTCTAGGTTCGGCACAGTTCGCGCGTAGGGGCAGGTGTCCTCACCTGCCCGGTCGAGCGAAACTCGGCAGCCCACGGGAACAATAAATACTCCCGGGCCATGTAAGCAATAGAACGCCGAGCTGTCGCTGACCGGACCGCCGGTGCGGCTGTCCCCACTTGGTCTGTGGAGTAAGCAGGACTAATCATGGTTAAGGCGATGTCCACTTACGTGTATGTGAAAGAGCGCCTGCATCCGGGGCTGCTGGACGGGTTGGTGCGAGGCGGGGCGCAGGCGATCGAGATCTTCGCCGCGCGGCAGCACCTCGACTATGCCAATCGCAAGCAGCACGTGCGCGAAATTGCGGATTGGTTCCACAACAGTGGCGTGCCTCTGCACTCCATTCATTCGCCCATGTACGCGGACTACGAACGCGGCCGCACTGGCGCTCCGCCGGTGAACGTGGCCGCCACCGACCGGGCGCAGCGGATCGAGGCGATGGACGAGATCAAGCGGGCCATCGAAGTGGCCGAGCAAATTCCTTTTCGCTTCCTGGTGCAGCACATGGGAACCAGCGGCGAATCGTTTGACGATCGCAAGTTCGAAGCCGCGATGACTTCGATGGAGCACTTGCGCGCGTTCGCCAAGCCCCTGGGAGTGCGCATCCTGCTGGAGAATATTCCCAACGAACTGTGTACGCCGGACAAGTTGGTAGAGTTTATCCAGACCACTCACTTTGACGACATAGGCGTATGTTTCGATTTCGGCCATGCTCACATCATGAGCAACGTGGCTGAGGCGTTTGAAATCCTGAAACGCCATATCCATTCGACGCACGTCCACGACAATGCCGGGGACCGCGATTCCCATCTGTGGCCCGGGGCCGGCACCATCAATTGGAAAGAAGCGATGGAGTTGCTGCGCTCGGCACCGAATACACCGCCCTTGCTGCTGGAGATTGAAGCGGACGAGAAGGTGAATCCGGTGGAAAAGATGAGCGAGGCGTTTGGGAAGCTGGAAGCGGCTTAAAATCTTTAACCGCCGAGCACGCCGAGAACGCGAAGAAAAAACGCAGAAAAGAAATTGAGAAACGGGCTGGTTGTCTCGGCGCTCTATGCGTGCCCGGCGGTAGGTAGCCTTGATCTATTTATGTCATCTCCCATAACCACGATTTCAAACATCGGCAAGCATGAAGGTCAGACCGTCACGATTCAGGGCTGGCTCTACAACCTGCGGGAAAGCGGGAAACTGCTTTTTCCGCAATTTCGCGACGGCTCCGGCTTGATTCAAGGTGTGGTGCCGAAAAATACGGGGGCACCCGAAGTGTTCGACGCGATAAAAGGCCTAACGCAGGAGTCGAGCGTGATTGTCGAAGGCAAGGTCCGAGCTGACAAGCGCGCCCCGGGCGGGTATGAGCTTGATGTATCCGGCGTTCAGGTAGTGCAGCGGGTTTCCGAGAACGAGCCTTATCCGATTTCTCCGAAAGAGCACGGTGTCGAATTCCTGATGGAGCACCGCCATCTTTGGGTGCGGTCACAGCGTCAGGCGTCGATCCTGCGGGTGCGGGCGGAAATCATCAAAGCGGCGCGCGATTTTCTTGATGAGCGGGGCTTTACCCTGACCGATCCGCCCATTCTGACTCCGGCCGCATGCGAGGGCACATCGACTCTTTTTCCGGTCAACTACTTTGAGGAGCAGGCGTATCTCACCCAGTCCGGGCAGCTTTATATCGAAGCGACGGCCATGGCATTGGGCAAGGTGTACTCGTTCGGGCCCACTTTTCGGGCGGAAAAATCCAAGACGCGGCGCCATCTAACTGAATTCTGGATGGTCGAGCCGGAGGTCGCTTATGCCAACCTCGACGACCTCATGGATCTGGCCGAAGGCTTGCTCAGCTTCGTAGTGAAGCGTTGTCTGGAACGGCGGCACAGCGATCTGCAAATCATCGGCCGCGATGTCACAAAGCTGGAAAAGGTTGAGGCTCCATTCCCGCGCATCACGTACGACGAGGCAGCCAAGATGCTGCAGGAAGCGCACGCCAACGGCGCCCTGGAAAATAAGTTCGAGTGGGGCTGTGACCTGGGATCGCCCGATGAAACCTACATTTCGTCACAGTTCGACAAGCCGGTCATGGTGCACCGTTATCCCGCGAGGGTAAAAGCGTTCTACATGGAACCCGATCCGCAGCGGCCCGATCTGGCCCTGTGCGTGGACGTGCTGGCGCCGGAAGGCTATGGAGAAATTATCGGCGGATCGCAGCGCATGGCCTCCTACAATCTGCTGGTGCAGCGAATTCACGAGCACGGCCTTCCCGAAGAAGCTTTCAAGTGGTACCTTGACCTGCGCAAATTCGGTAGCGTGCCGCACGGCGGCTTCGGAATGGGAATCGAACGCGTTGTGGCATGGATCTGCGGACTGGAGCATGTGCGTGAGACGATTCCGTTTCCACGGATGCTGAATCGACTGTATCCGTAGTTCTCGGCGACCTCGGCAGCGAAACAGACCTCTCAAAGCGAGCTAAAACGATGAACCCTCCAACTGCATCTTCGTCCAACATCGTTCCCAAGAAGATTCGGGTGATCGGAGTTCCGCTCGATCTAGGACAGTCGCGCCGGGGCGTGGACATGGGACCCTCGGCGGTGCGGGTGGCCGGGCTGGAGGCGCGTCTCGAGGCATTGGGGCATGTGGTCGAGGACGCCGGAAATATCTCCGTCGCTATCGCGGAACAGAAGAAGGAAGGCGACCCGCACGCCAAGTATCTGAAGGAAATTACGGAGACCTGCACCAAGCACGCAGAGTTGGTGATCAAAACTTTGGACGCGGGAAAAATTCCGCTGGTACTGGGCGGTGATCACTCGGTGGCGGCGGGGACAGTGGCTGGCGTCGCCGAGTTCTATCGCCGCCAGAACCAGAAGATTGGATTGATCTGGATTGATGCGCACACGGACATCAATACGCCCGATAGCTCACCCAGCGGGAACGTCCACGGCATGCCTCTGGCTGCGACGATGGGGTTGGGGCCTTCCGAACTGGCCAATATTTTCGATTTCTCACCCAAAGTTAAGCCGGAGAATTGTGTCCTGGTGGGTGTGCGCGACATTGATGCCATCGAAAAGGAAAATGTTCGCCGGGCTGGCATCGGTGTTTTTACTATGCGCGATATCGACGAACGCGGCATGCGTACCGTCATGGAAGAAGCACTGCGCATGGCCGGGCGCGGCACTGCCGGGTATCACATTTCCCTCGACATGGACTGGATCGACCCCGAAGACGCACCCGGCGTGGGCACTCCGGTCCGCGGCGGGGCGACCTATCGCGAAGGCCACTTGGCTATGGAAATCATCGCCGACCACGGCCGCATGCTCAGTTTTGAAATCGTCGAAGTAAATCCGGTAATTGACGAGCACAATCGCACGGCAGATTTGGCAGTCGAGTTGGCGCAGTCGGCGTTTGGGAAGAAGATCCTGTAACAGTCCTCTCTACGCCGTTTCCCGCTTCGCCACCTTTTCCAGGCCCCTCTCCCTGGTCTCGATCTCGCGGATGCGGAATTTCTGGATCTTCCCGGTTACTGTCATCGGAAACTCCTCGACGAAGCGCACATGTTGCGGGATCTTGAAGTACGCGATCCTCCCCTCGCAAAAGTTCCGTATCTCTTCCTCAGTCGAAGTTTCTCCTGCCTTCAACCGAATCCAGGCCACGACCACTTCTCCCAGCCGCTCGTCGGGAATTCCCACCACCTGCACCTCCGCCACCTTGGGATGGGTGTACAAGAACTCCTCCAACTCCCGCGGATACACGTTCTCGCCGCCGCGAATGATCATGTCCTTCGCCCGTCCGGTCAAGTGAATATACCCGTCTTCCCGCATCAGGCCGACGTCTCCGGTATGCAGCCAGCCGTCCGCATCGATGGCCCGCGCGGTGGCCTCCGGTTCGCCGTCGTATCCTTTCATCACCATGTAACCGCGGGCACAAACTTCGCCCTGCTCTCCGGTCGGCACCGTTTGTCCATCCAGCACCGAGACGATCTTCATCTCCGTGCACGGCAGTGCCTTTCCGACGGTGGAAACCCGCAGCCCGACGGGATCATCTGGCGTCGACATTGTCACTACCGGTGTGCTCTCGGTTTGCCCGTAGCCGATTGTCAGTTCTGCACAGCCCATCTCGCACATCACCCTCTTCATCACCTCTACCGGACACGGCGCGCCGGCCATCATTCCAGTACGCAGGCTGGACAAGTCATAGGACTTGAAATTCGGCAATCCCAGCTCGGCGATGAACATGGCCGGAACACCGTAAAGGGATGTAGCTCGTTCCGTCTGAACCGCCTGGAGCGTGGCCCGCGGATCGAAGGTCCAGTTGGGCATGATGATGGCCGCGCCGCTGGCCAGCGCTGACATGGTCCCGATCACACACCCAAAGCAGTGATACATCGGCAGGGGCACGCAGATCCGGTCACGCTCGGTGTACCGCATGCCCCAGGCCAGCAGCTTCCCGTTGTTCACCTTGTTGCGATGCGTCAGCATCACTCCCTTCGGCTGTCCCGTCGTACCTGATGTGTACTGAATGTTCGCCACATCCTCAGGCTGCACCAGGTCGCTGTTCTCAGCTGATTCGGTCCGCAACTTTTCCCACTGATCCGTACCGAAAAAGATCGCGTGCTCCAGACCTAGCTGTTTTCCCGACCGCGCCTCGTCCAGGATTTGCGCATATTCCGCGCGAGCGTCGCGCTCCCACAGAAACAGGACTTTCATCCGTGACTTGTACAGCGTGAACGCCAGCTCGTGGGTGCGATAGGCCGGATTAACGTTCACCAGCGCTGCTCCCGCACGCGCGCACGCCATGTGCACCAGTACCCACTCGGCACAATTAGTGGACCACAGGCCTACGCGATCTCCGCGCCGTACTCCCAGTGACACCAACCCTCGCGCCACGCCATCCGCCGCATCGCGCAGCTGGCGCCAGGTGTAGCGCTTCGATTGATGACACGAAACCAGGGCCAGGCATTCCCCCCAGCGTTCAACGGCCCGATCAAGCACCTGTCCGATGGTCAACTCCCATAGATCCTGGTCGGGACCACGTGAGTAGCTCAGCATGACGCCGCCTCCGCCCGTCCTGGTGGGTGTCCAGCCTCGGTTATTGGGCGACGCCATGCTACTAGATTTGTGGACCGGGTTGGATCGGCCTGGTTAGCCTAGGCCTGTATAGCCGGCGTGAACCGTTTATTCGATCGGCGCTAGTCCAGCCATTGAGGATTCTGGTAGGTGCCGTCGAAGTTGTGTGACGTCTTGTAGAGTTCGTATTCGCCTTTCTGGGCTACTGGCGCAGTCCGAGCCAGAAGAGTGGCGATCTGCTCACCGCTCAGGGGCTTGAAGGTGCGAGCCACTTTCAGCGCCTGTTGCAGGATTGGGAGCGAATCGCAGCCGGTGATAACCACGCTGGTCGGCAACGTGAGGGCGTACTGGAGACACTCGACCGGCTCGGCCGTCTTGCTCTTGAGGATCAAGCCGTCGCCCATGGGCTTCATGCCCAGGACTCCGATGTTGTGCTTCACCAGGACGGGGAGCACTTTCTTTTCGAAGCTCTCGTAGTGGGCATCCATCAGGTTGAGCGGCATCTGGACCGTATTCAAGGTGAAATTGCGGGCGAAGGCGGCGTTCAGCATTTTGAGGTGAATGTCCGGGCTCTTGTGTCCGGTGAATCCGATGTAGCGGACTTTGCCTTTCTGCTTGGCTTCGAGAACGGCCTCCATGCCGCCTTTGGGAGCGAAGATGAGTTCGGGGTCGGTATCTCGGATCACTTCATGGAACTGCAGGAGATCGATCGTGTCGGTCTGGAGCCGGCGTAGCGACTCGTCAATCTGCCGGGCCGCGCCCTGGCGGGTACGGGCGTCAAGCTTGGTCATCAGGAAAGCTTTCTTGCGGTATCCGTCGCGCAGGGCCTTGCCCATGCGGACTTCGCTGGCGCCGCCGTTATAGTCCCAGCAGTTGTCGAGGAAGTTGATGCCTTCGTCGAGTGCGGTGCGGATGATGCGAATGCTTTCCTGCTCGTCGCTCTGATTGCCCAGATGATATCCGCCCAGGCCGATACAAGATACGTTCTCGCCGGTGTTCCCCAGGGTGCGAAAAGGAATACCGTTTTTGATTTCGGCCGCCCAGGCGCGGGGCAATAGGCTGCCCGCCACGGTGACGCCTGCGGCTGTTTCCAGAAACTCGCGGCGGGTAATTGAGGCCTTCGCGGAATCGCGGTCGATCGGCTTGGGATCAGTCATGGGGAGGTCCTCGTTGTGTCGTTGGGTATTCTTCGGCCATTATCCCACCAGCGGCGGCGGAAGCGCTACGGGTGGCTCGCGAGGGCGAGGATGAGATCTAAATCTCTTCTGGCGAGAACAATGTCGCTGCAATTATTCAGCACCCAGTCTGCACCCGCGGCTTTGAGTTCGTCATCCTTCACGGTAGTGCGGAATGCGATGACGGCGGCACCGGCTGATTTACCGGCGCGGATGCCAGAGGGCACGTCTTCCACTACGACACAATCTTCGGCAGAGAATCCCAGGACGGAAGCGCCCGTCAGGTAAGGCTCGGGATGTGGCTTGCCGTTTTTGATGTCGTTCGAGGTGACCATGCGCGCGGGGATCGGCAGGCCGGCGGCCCGGAGGCGAGTCTCAGCGAGCGGGCGGGTACAGGAAGTCACGATGGTCCAGCGATCTGGGGGCAATTCGCTGAGCAGTCGCGCGGAACCCGGCAGCAGCACGACGCCCTCGAGGTCTTTCATCTCGCGGCGCTCGACTTCGCGGTTCTCGGCTGCGTGATCGGCGTCGGGCAAGTATTCACGGACCGTGGTGAGACTGGGACGGCCATGGGCACGCGCAATTACCTCTTCGGGATCAAAGCCGTGCTCCACGGCCCAGCGATGCCATACCCGGGCGACGGCACGAGTGGAGTCGATCAGGACGCCGTCTAGATCGAAGAGCACCGCCTTACATTGAACCTGAAGCATGGTCAGGGAGCAGGCTGCAAAAACAGCGGTTTTTCCAGTCGAAATCTCAGAGTGCTATCCGCCGGGACCTTCACTTCTTCCCCGGGCGAAAACCTGGCTGACCAGACTGCCGCCGAGGGCTGAGCCGCCCCTTAAAGACTTCGCCGTACGACGATTCGCACCCGATTCGATTTGTCCACGCCCGAAGTAATGACCATGTACAGCTGCTTGTCGATGGCAAATAGCAGATGGCTTCCTAACATGGCGACGCTCCAGCAATGGGAGTAGCAAAGTATACCGAAATTTTTTACGAACACGTAGGACCGATGTCCTCACCTGGTTCGTGGTCGTTAGCCGGCGCTGCCGGCGGCTTTTTTGGCCGCGCCAGCGGCGGCCTGGAGTTTGTCGGCCAGCATCTTGCGAATCTTGCGCCGGAGGTCGGCGGGAGTGAAGGGCTTCTGGATGAAAGACACGCCTGGAATCAGCATGTCGGACCGGACAAATTCACCGCTATATCCGGTCATGTAGAGTATTTTCGTTTCAGGGCGAAGCGCGCGGACTTGTTTGGCTAAAGCCGGACCGTTCATTCCCGGCATGATGACGTCCGTGATCAGCAGATCAATCGCACCCGTTTGTTGACTGACGATGCGTAAAGCTTCCTGGGCTTCGGGAGCAGACAACACGGTGCAACCGGAGACACTCAAGGCCTGGCAAATCAGGTCACGCAGCGGTGTTGCATCTTCGACTACGAGTATGGTCTCTCCCGAAAAAGCAGCCTCGGTGGCGTCTTTGCCGGGTTCGACGATCGCCCCCGCCTGCGTCTCGGCGGGAAGATATATCTGGAAAGACGATCCGCGCCCCAGCGTGCTCTGGACTTCGATGTGGCCGTTGCTCTGCTTCACGATTCCATAGACCGTTGCCAGTCCCAGACCGGTTCCCTTGCCCACGGCTTTCGTGGTGAAGAATGGTTCGAATATGTGCGCCTGGGTTTGCGGGTCCATCCCGGTTCCGGTGTCGGTCACCTCCAGCAGTACGAAGCGGCCTGGCGAGGCGTCTGAGCTGGCTTGAGGAGTCGATTTCTCGACGTTTTTGGTTTGGATGCGCAGCGTCCCACCATTGGGCATGGCATCACGCGCATTGACCACCAGATTCAGGACAATTTGCTCGATCTGTCCGGGGTCGGCTTTTACTCGATCCAACTGGCGATCCAGAACTAACGAGAATTGAATGTTCTCCTTGATCAGGCGGCGGAGCATCTTGTCCAGGTTGCCCACGGTCTGGTTGATATTCAGGACCACGGGCTCAACCACTTGCTGACGGCTAAGCATCAAGAGCTGGCGGGTGAGCGAAGCGGCGCTGTTTCCAGCCTGCTTGATCTGCTCGAGGCTGCGGCGATCGGGTTCCGGAAGATCGAGATGCTCGAGGAGTAGATCGCTATAGCCGTTGATCACGGCTAGCAAATTATTGAAATCGTGGGCCACGCCGCCAGCCAGAAGACCAATGGCTTCCATCTTCTGAGATTGCTGCAAAAGTTTTTCGGACCGCGCCAGAGCTTCCTGAGCAGTTGCTTTCTCCCCCTCCGCCCGATTGAGCACGAAGGCTAGAACCCACACCAGGGCCACAAACAAAACCATCTGGCCGACAACCAGAGACGCGATGTTCAGCCGTACGTCGCTTGAAAACAGGCGACTGTGGATGCACACGGCCCCGAGTCCCGCGGGAACAAGCACCGCCACCGGCAGGAGTTTCCGTGCCAGCCAGCCGCCGGGATCGGGATTGGTCAACACGGACATCAGGCCCAGGTCCGGTCGACAGAACAAGACAGAAAGAGAGCAGACCAGGAATCCGACGCCAGTATGCAGCGCCATCGACGTGTATTGGACTGAGCCATAAAGCACGGGCAACCCGTACAAATATCCGATGACGGCGAAAAGAGCGCTGAGCCCAGTGGTGGCCGCAAGAGCCTGTGAAATGTTGGCCCGCTTTTCAGAGAGGGTGAAGAGCAAGACACTCAACCCGGCAACGCAGAAGTTGAGTGCCGTAATCTGCGCCATCCTGCCGGGAAAGGGCGATTGCACTAGATCCTTGAATAGCAACTGGTCTATCCCTAGATCAAAGTGGAACAAGTACTCGGACAATGTAAGCAGCCCGATCAGGATGACGACCGTCGCGGACGCGGCGCACCACAGTTGGGTGCTGCGAGTCTTCGTGGACCGGGTCAACAGGAACAGAGCAAGGCCGAGGAACAGGAAGCCGATCCCGGTGTTCGGCTTCATCGCAATGCGCCCGGGAAGGACGGTGGTGAGAAGAGCAATATTCCACAGCCAACCGAGCAACACCAGGGCTCCCAAGAGCAGTAAGAGCACGCCACCCAGGCGGGCGACAGTCCGGTACACCTTGTATGGATCCTGGCTCATTGCATTCAGTTGCAAGCAGTTACCGGCAAGGTCAAGCTACACAGATTCAAGCTGAGGTCAGCCTGCGCACTAAATGCTGGGTTTACTGTGGTCTTGCCTGGGTGCGCACACCGCCCCTTCATAGTCTCTATACCTTCGGCCGCGACGAAAGAGTACAAAGGTAACGAAAAGACTTCGGAGCGGCCTGGGTTGGGCGGTTTCGGGTTGCCATCGCGCCTGGTCAAGACGAAGCTTCGGCTATCATCGCTGGTTAGTGGGCTGGGAGAGATGTCAGGAGGAAAAGGATGTCCAAGTCAATGTGGAGCTACTTTGATCCCTTATCGCTGGTGGTCATCGTTCTTACTCTGCTGCTCTTCGTCATCGCTCTATTCGCTAAAGGATTCACCCACGAACTGCTGCAGGAGTGCGGAGTGTTTCTGGTTTCGGTGAAGCTGATCATGATGAGTCACAAGAACGGCGTCTCGGCGGAAAGGGCAGAAGAGCGTCTGGAGAAGATCCAGAATCTGCTCCAAAACACGGGACAGCAGAGCGCCTGAGCCTGACTTCACGCCCTGATTTTCACAGACACCCTGTCATCAATGCTGCGCGATGGGATGTTACACTTTCTGACTTGCCCAATTTTGAGGAGTCATTTGCATGGCCGAGAAAGCTGAAGTCCGTCACACGCTGAACGAGCAACAGGCACGCCAACTCGCGACCGTCACCAAAACGGTCCCCATGATGCAGGCCATCACGCCGCGCTGGCTGGTCAACTTCCTGCAATGGGTTCCGGTCGAGGCCGGTACCTATCGGGTGAACAAAGTCGTCCCCACGCGGCCGGGCAGCCGCACCATTGAGTGCAGCCCCGACGACGATGTCGATCTGCCCGAAATTTACGTGGACTATGAGGAGAAGCCACGCGATCACGCTGAGTGCGGTGACCACCGTGCTCGACTTGCAGACGCGGATCTCCGATATGTATCGCAGCCCGCATGATCAGATCAAAGAGCAGTTGCGCCTGATCATTGAGAAGGTCAAAGAGCGCCAGGAAAGCGAACTCATCAACAACACCGAATACGGCCTGCTCAATAACGTGGATGATTCGATGAAGGTCAAGACGCGGAAGGGCGCGCCCACGCCGGACGACCTGGACGAGTTGATCGCGCGAGTCTGGAAGGAGCCGGCGTTCTTTCTGGCGCATCCGCGGGCCCTTGCCGCCTTCGGGCGAGAGTGCACTCGCCGGGGTGTGCCGCCACCCACAGTGACGATGTTCGGTTCTCCGTTCTTGACCTGGCGCGGGTTGCCGCTGGTGCCTTCGGACAAGGTTGCCATCAAGGGAGACAAGACAAATATTCTGCTGTTGCGGACGGGCGAAAAGAAGCAGGGCGCGGTCGGGTTGTTTCAGCCCGGAATTCCGGGCGAAGTTTCGCCCAGCCTGTCAGTGCGTTTCATGGGCATCAACCACAAGGCCATCGCTTCCTACCTGATCTCGCTCTATTGCTCGCTGGCGATTCTCACGGAAGATGCTGTCGGCGTTCTCGAGAACGTCAGCGTGGATCAATACCATGAGTACAAGTGATCCAGCATCGGCGGAGCGGGCCGCGCTCACGGACCAGGGTTCGGGTGCGCTGGCGGATGACAGCAGGTCCGCCACGATGTTCGCCGTGCCGGATCCGGCGGTGATCGCCAGACTGGCTAACGAGTTCTTCGCCGCACTGCCAGCCAGTGCAACCGCGGACAACGTAGGCGCGAGCGTCCCCGCTCGTGCCACCGCCAATGCTCTTCCGGTAGTTTCGTCGCCGATTCTGTCACCGCCAGTGGGCGTGACTGCACTCCCTCCAGCAATTCCCGATGTTCCTGCGTCCCCCGCTGCGCCCGGCTCGCTCCCTTACTTTCTCGATCGCGCTTCTCCGCTTAACGCTTCTCCTTCATTTCCTTCGCTGAATGAGGCGTTCGCTTTTCCCAGCGTGCCGGGCGTGCAGGCGATGCCTGGTGTTCCCGGGATACCTGCCTCGACACCAGGTGCCCCATTGACCGAAGCCGAGCTGCGCGGGATTCCAGCATCGCTGGGGAGTGTGCCGGCATTCGCACCGGGTGTTCCCGCAGTTTCATCGCTGCCGACGCCGGGTTCGTCGGCATATTTTCTTAATTGGGAGAAGGCTTCGCCCTTGGCCGCCGTGCCATCGTTTCCAGATGTCGCTGGAATGTCTTTTCCGGGCGTGGCTTTTCCTGACGTGGGTTTCCTCGGCGTACCTTTTTCTGGCGTACCCGGGATGCAGTCAGTTCCTGGAGTTCCGGGCATGCCGTCATCTCCGCCCACTGATCTTCACGCACTTCCGGATGCTGCTTCAGCGCCGGCGGTGCCGGGTTCGTCGTCATACTTTCCGCGCGCGGAAAGCACTCCCGCTCCCACGACGGCTGCGCCGGCCCTTGGCATAGGGTCGTTCGAGTTTCGCCCCGACCTCGTGCCGGACATGGGTTTGTCGGCGCGCCCGTTTGATCCTCACATCATAAGGCGCGATTTTCCCATCCTGCAGGAGCAGGTAAACGGGCGGCCGTTGGTGTGGCTCGACAATGCTGCTACCACGCAGAAGCCGAACGCAGTCATTAACCGCGTCTCTTCCTTCTACCGGCACGAGAATTCGAATATTCATCGTGCTGCCCACACGCTGGCGGCGAGAGCCACCGACGCGTACGAGGGGGCTCGCGAAAAAGTACGTCGCTTCCTGAATGCTTCTTCTCCGCGCGAGATTATTTTTGTTCGTGGCGCCACCGAGGGCATCAACCTGGTGGCCAAGAGTTGGGGACACCGCAACGTCCAAACGGATGACGAGATCGTCATCACATGGCTCGAGCACCACGCCAATATCGTTCCGTGGCAGCAGTTGTGCTCGGAGAAAGGTGCGCGGCTGCGAGTAGCGCCGGTGAACGATCGGGGCGAGGTGATCCTCGAAGAATACGAAAAACTGCTGGGACCGCGCACCCGCATCGTGGCCTTCAGCCAGGTGTCAAATGCACTGGGAACCATTACGCCGGCGCGGGAGATGGTCGAAATGGCCCACCGGCACGGTGCGCGCGTGCTGGTGGACGGGGCGCAGTCCATCGCGCATATGGGCGTGGACGTTCAGCTTCTCGATTGTGATTTCTTTGTGTTCTCCGGCCACAAAATCTTTGCGCCTACTGGTATCGGTGTCATCTTCGGAAAAGCCGACCTGCTCGACACTACGCCGCCGTGGCAGGGCGGCGGCAGCATGATCCTGGATGTGACTTTTGAGAAGACGGTTTACAACCTGGCGCCGGCGCGCTTCGAAGCCGGCACCGGCAATATCGCAGATGCGGTAGGGCTGGGCGCAGCCCTCGACTACCTCGAGCAGATTGGGATGGAGAACATCGCCCGCTACGAACACGATCTCTTGAACTACGCCACCGCGGGGCTGCTCACCGTCCCCGGCCTGCACCTGATCGGAACCGCGCGGGAGAAGGCGGGAGTCCTTTCTTTCGTTCTCGATGGATTCCGCACCGAAGATGTCGGCCAGGCGCTTAACCAGGAAGGGATCGCGGTACGCGCCGGACATCACTGCGCCCAGCCCATTCTGCGCCGGTTCGGCCTGGAGACCACGGTGCGCCCATCACTCGCTCTCTACAACATCTGCGAAGACGTTGACGCGCTGATTGCCGCGCTGCTCCGCATCCAAGCCGGGCGCGGACATCGCGGGCTGTGAGGTTAAAAAATCATAACGGGCTCGACCTTCGAGCTTGATTGGTCCCACCTTTGCAAAACCCGCGAAGGTAGGGCACTCGTAGTTGTCATCGTTCTGCTCGTTTCTCGAATTACAACGCCACCTCTCTAGACAGCTTTCTTTTGAAATACCTTCAGCTCTTTGGGGATGATGAAGACCGTTTCCTCTTTGGCGAGTTGGAGTTCCCGGAACTTTTCCTGTGAAAGCTCGACCTGGACCGGCGCTCCCCACTCGCTGAGCGCTTCGATCTTTACCAACGGGCCGGCGGAGTTGATGTGCTTGATGACTGCTCGAAAGTCGCTCCCGCCATTGGGCTGGCGCTGAATCTCCAACAAGTGCGGGCGCACATAGACGAGGTCTCCCGTCGCCGCTTCGTGGATAGCGGGAGTTTCCTCGTCAATCCGGCCGTGGAACAGGTTCACGTTGCCTAGAAAGTTGTAAACGAAGGGCGTAATTGGGTGATGGTAGACCTCGTCCGGGCTGCCGACCTGCTCGATGCGGCCTTCATTCATCACGGCAACGCGGTCGGAAACTTCCAGAGCCTCTTCCTGATCATGGGTAACGAACACACTTGTGATGTGCACCTCGTCGTGCAACTGGCGCAGCCAGCGGCGCAGTTCGAGGCGGACCTTCGCGTCCAGCGAACCGAAGGGTTCGTCGAGCAGCAGGACGCTGGGTTCAACCGCCAGCGCGCGTGCCAGCGCGACCCGCTGCCGCTGGCCTCCCGAGAGTTGAGAGGGATACCGGCCGGCCAGATTCTTCAGCTGGATGAGGCGCAGAAGCTCGTGGACCTTGGCCTGGATCTGCTCTTTCGACGGACGCACATTCCGGGGGCGAACTTTCAGTCCAAAAGCGATGTTCTCAAACACGGTCATGTGCCGGAAGAGCGCGTAGTGCTGGAAGACGAAGCCGACACGGCGGTCGCGGGCGGTGCGGTGAGTGGTATCCTCGCCATTAAAAAGAATAGTTCCGGAATCGGCGAATTCCAGCCCGGCGATGATGCGCAGAAGTGTGGTCTTCCCGGAGCCGGACGGGCCCAGCAGTGCCACCAGCTCACCTGACGGAATCTTCAGATCGACGTGGTCGAGCGCGGTAAAGTTTCCGAACTTCTTGGTAATATTTTTGGCTTCGATGCTCATGCGATCTGCCCTTCTTCGTCCCAGCGAGCGGATTCCGCCCGCTGACGGCGCGCCCTCCATTCGACCACCGTCTTGACCAGCAAGGTAGTCAAAGCCAGCAACGCCAATAACGACGCCACCGCAAAAGCGGCGGAGAACCGGTATTCGTTGTACAAAATCTCGATGTGCAGCGGCATGGTATTGGTGCGTCCGCGAATGTGGCCGGAGACCACCGAAACGGCACCAAACTCACCCATCGCCCGGGCGTTGCAGAGAATCACGCCATAGACCAGTCCCCATTTTATGTTGGGCAGACTCACACGGAAAAAAGTGTGCCAGCCGCTGGCGCCCAGGGCCAGAGCCGCTTCTTCTTCTTCCTGTCCCTGGGCTTGAAGCAATGGAATGAGCTCGCGGGCCACGAAGGGAAAAGTTACGAAGATGGTGGCCAGGACAATTCCCGGTACCGCGAAGATGATGTGTAGGTCGTGCCGGGCCAGCCACGGTCCAAGCAGTCCCTGCAAGCCGAAGAGCAGGACATAGATCAAGCCCGACACGACCGGCGAGACCGAAAATGGAAGATCGATCAAGGTGATCAACAGACTCTTGCCGACAAACTCGAACTTGGCGATGGCCCAGGCGGCAGCCACTCCAAAAACAAGGTTGAGGGGCACGGCAATGCCCGCCGCCAGCAACGTCAGGCGGATCGCTGACAGCGCGTCGGGCTGGCGGAGGCTCGCCCAATAGACGCCCATCCCTTTTGCGAAAGCCTGGGAAAAGACAATCGCGAGCGGCAAGAAGATGAACACCGCCAGGAAGAGGACAGCGATCCCCATCAGCGACCAGCGGACAAGCGCTGACTCGCTGGTGGCGGCGGTCGCGATCCGCCGGCTCGGCAACAGGCTTCGAGTGCTGAGTGGAATTGCAGTTCCCATCGGCTTATTGAGTATCCTCTGCAACCAAGGCTGTGGTCTTTTCCTCCCGGCTGCTACTCCACTTCTGCAAGAGATTAATCGGCAAAAGCAAGATCAACGAGAACAGCAGCATGACCACCGCGATGGCGGTGGCACCGGCATAGTCATACTGGTCGAGCTTGGTGATAATCAGCAGCGGCGTGATTTCAGTTTTCATCGGCATGTTGCCCGCGATGAACACCACCGAGCCGTATTCGCCGACGGCGCGCGCAAAAGCCATGGCAAAGCCAGCCAGCGCAGCCGGCAGAATTGTGGGCAGGACAACGCGGGAAAATGTCTGCCAGCGACCGGCTCCGAGACTGGCCGCCGCTTCCTCAAGTTCCTTGTCCATGTCCTCCAGAACCGGCTGCACGCTTCGGACTACGAACGGCAATCCGATAAAGGTGAGGGCGATGGCTACTCCCAGCGGTGAGTAAGCAGACTTGATTCCAATGGAAGCCAGCGGACGGCCGAGCCAGCCATTGGGCGCGTAGATCGTGGTCAGGGCAATACCGGCAACCGCCGTCGGCAGAGCGAACGGGAGATCCACCAACGAGTCGAACAGACGTTTGCCGGGAAAACTGTAGCGTACGAGCACCCACGCTACCAGAACTCCGAATACCAGATTGATCAGGGCGCCGATCAACGACGCTCCGAAGGTCAGACGATAGGAAGCCGCAGCACGCGAAGAGGCAACGACGTGCCAGAACTGGTCCCAGCTGAGTGATGACGCTTTCAGAAACGTCGCGGCCAGCGGGATCAGGACAATCAGGCTGAGATACAACACGGTGTAACCCAGCGCCAGTCCGAAGCCCGGCAGGTTGCTGCGTTTCTTGAAAGTGAAAGTCATGTTAGTTACTGCTTGAACTCATAGATCTGGTCGAACACGCCTCCGTCGGCAAAGTGTGTCTTCTGGGCCTTCTGCCATCCGCCGAAAACGTCGTCAATCGTCACAAGCTTTATCTTTGGAAATGTTGCTGCGTACTTCTTCGCCACGGAGTCAAGTCGCGGTCGGTAGTAATTTTTGGCCGCGATTTCCTGACCCTCGGGGGTGTACAGGTACTCGAGATAAGCCTGGGCCACGTTACGGGTACCTTTCTTGTCCACGATTTTGTCCACGATTGACACGGGCGGCTCAGCCAGGATGCTTTGCGAAGGCACAACGATTTCAACTTTGTCGGGGCCCAGTTCCTTGATCGAGAGGAAGGCCTCGTTCTCCCAGGCAAGGAGCACGTCGCCGATTTCACGCTGTACAAAGGTTGTGGTCGACCCGCGCGCTCCGGAATCAAGTACCGGAACATTCTTGTAGAGGCTCTTCACAAAGTCCTGCGCCTTCTGGTCGGTTCCACCGGATTGCTGGAGGGCGTAGGCCCAAGCAGCAAGGTAGTTCCAGCGGGCTCCGCCGGACGTCTTGGGATTCGGCGTGATGACCGAAATGCCGGGCTTCACCAGATCACCCCAATCCTTGATATGTTTGGGATTGCCTTTGCGCACCAGAAAAACGATCGTCGAGGTGTAGGGAGTGCTGTTCTGCGGCAACCGCTTCTGCCAGTCCGCGGGTAGCAACCCGGCATTCTGGGAAATTGCGTCAATGTCATAGGCCAGGGCGAGAGTCACGACATCAGCCTGCAATCCGTCAATCACCGCACGGGCCTGCTTGCTGGAGCCGCCGTGAGACTGCTCGACAATGACGATCTGGCCGGTCTTCGTCTTCCAGTATTTCGCGAAGGCCTGATTGAAATCCTGATACAGCTCGCGCGTCGGGTCGTAGGAAACGTTCAGTAACGAAACCTGGCCATCCTGGGTCTGAGCCTGAATCGAAAAGATGAGCAGCAGCCCCGCAAGCATCAGCCCCAGGACCACCAGGACTTTCCTCTGCATTAGCTTCCCCTCTTAAGTTTCATGCGGCACCTCGGACCCGGCGTCCTGGCCGTAAAAAGCAAACGGCCCACGATTCCGATTCGTCGGCCGTTTGAGAAATTGAATGTCTTGCTTCGGCTACATTCCATCCTCACGCCCACGCTGACTGCGACACGCACAGCGACAACATGTGCGGGTACAAGGGATGGAGCTGATGCCGGTTACCATTGGGAGCTAATATACACGAACTTTTTCAACAAGTCTACTAATGCGATCGACATTATCGTATTCGGTCAAAAGCCCCGCTGGGAAGGATCGGGCAAGGAAGGGCGAGACTACGGCTTCGCCCGATCGAGTGCGGTCGATTTGGAGCGTTCGCGTTTCGCGTCCTCAGCACGTCCCAGATGTTCGTAAGCCTCCGCAAGACGGGAATGGGCTTCCGCGAAGTCGGGTAGCCGGCTCGACGCGATCTCCAGGTGAACTATCGCAGTCTTAGAATCGCCAGTTTTCAGGAGAGCGGAACCCATCTCGTAATGGGCCCAGGTCGAGTCGGGCTGGAGCTCGATCGCGTGGCGCAAATGCTCGATGGCCTGAGGATACTGTTGCAGCTGCGCCAGGGCAGCTCCCATGACAAACTGCGCCAGATACATTTTTGGGCCAGCCGCAAGTACAGGTTGCACCACTGCCACCGCCTTCTCCGGCCTTCCTTCCTTCAGCAGCGCGAGCGCGGACAATATTTTATTTGCCGTTGCAATCCCATCTTTTGGATCAATTCCCGACGGCGCACTCACGGGAGCAGTTGATTTCTGCAGGCCGACATAACCCAGCGACGCCAACTTCTGCATTTCGCTGGAGGTAAGGTCAGCCCCCCCGAAAGCGTTCGCTGGGTCGCTGAAACGCCGGTCAAAGGCGTCCAGTTGGCCTGCGATAGTCTCCAGCGTGGCTTTGGAAGTCTGCGCCAGATTGCGCGTGGCGGCGGGATCCGACGAAAGTTCATAAAGCTCCGGCTTGGGTGCTCTGATGTACAGATATTTTCCCGCGCGCCAGGATTCCAACGCGCTCCATCCGAATGCCTGCTGCGGAAAATTGCTGATCGAGTAAACCGGCTGGTCGGCACTTGCCTTCGCTATACGCAGTAAAGACTGGCCCTGCATCTGAGAAGGAATGGGCACGCCTGCAATTTCCAGTATGGTGGGAGCCACGTCCACCAGCCGGGCTCGGGCGGTTACTCGCCTTCCCGCTCTTTGGTTCTGGGGCAATTTCAGCAGCAGGGGGATGTGGATGGTTTCATCGTAGAGAAAGACTCCGTGGGCTTCTTCCCCGTGTGCGCCCAGGCTTTCGCCATGGTCGGAAGCAATTACGATCAGCGCATCGTCGTACAACTCGCCCGCGCGGAGTGCGGCGACGAGTTTTCCGACCGCCTGATCCGCGGCGGCCACAGCGGCATTGTATGAAATGGCAGACTGGATAGCGTCCAAATGCACCCATAGGAAAAACGGTCCCTTGGGATTGCGGGCCAGCCAGGCGTTGGCGCGAGCGACGACCTGCGCAGCCGGCCGATCAACCGAACTGTTTTTACCCGGTCCACGCTCGGGCGGATGAAACCCGGCGTCATACAAAGTGAATCCGCGGTCGAAGCCGGGAGCCAATCCGTTCTTTGGGTCGAGCGCGACGGAGCCGACAAAGGCAGCCGTGCGATATCCGCGCGCTTGGAGCAAGTCCGGAATGAAGGGCAGAGTGGGGACAGGCCTGGCACCGAACTCGCTGACGCGGTGCGTCTGAGGATAAGTGCCGGAGAGTATGGTCGCATGCGAGACCACGGTCAGCGGCGCCTGGGAATAAGCTCGCTCGAAAACCATGCTCTGGCGGGCCAGGCCGTCGAGGTTCGGCGTGACGCTCGTCTTGGCGCCGAGGAAGCCCATGCGGTCAGCGCGAGCAGAGTCCAGTGTTATGAGAATTATACTGGGCTGGGCGGCTGCGCCCGCTGAAATTGCAGACAAAGCGACAGACGCGACCAATAAAAGTAGACGCAAACTCCGCCGAAGCATGCTGTCAGTCTACCGCAGAGGACGTGCCGTGAGACCGGCGCACAAGAGCCACAACTGCGCGCCCTTCCTGGCTGTTCTGGGCGACCCTTGGGGTTTAGGATCTTGTCTGACTTGCGGGAACATCAACCTCCTGACCGCAAAATGCACGAAGAGAGTTGGCACGAGTGAATGAGCAGGAGTTATCAGAGCTCCACTCGCTTGACATCGACCTTCGTGAGGGCGAGAATCACGGTCTACTTTGCGTCTCCGACGAATCCAGAAACTTGCTCTCTCTCTGATGGTATGCGCTGCGACCGCGCTGCTGATTTCCTGCCAACCGCGAAGATGGCAGGGCGATCAGAAGATCATCATTCTGGGCATCGACGGCATGGACCCGCAACTCCTGAAAACGTTCATGGTCGAGGGAAAGATGCCGAATTTTTCGGCCCTGGCTCAGAAGGGGTCGTTTCGTCTGCTTACCACCAGTATTCCCCCGCAGAGTCCGGTGGCCTGGTCGAACCTGATCACCGGCATGAATGCGGGCGGGCACGGCATTTTTGATTTCATCCACCGCGATCCCAAGACGCTGCAACCTTATTTTTCGGCTTCGCGAGTGGAGCCGCCCAAGCACGGAATTCATTTGGGCAACTGGGTCATTCCGATTGGAGGCGGCAGCGCCGAGCAGCTCCGCCAGGGGAAAGCATTCTGGGAAACGCTGGACGACTATGGCGTGCCCAACATGATTTTTCGCATGCCATCGAATTTTCCTCCCGTCAAGTCGAAGGGATACACCCTGTCCGGCATGGGCACGCCCGACTTACGCGGCAGCTACGGCACGTTCTCCTTTTACACCGATGACCCGATGACTGCTGCGGGAGCGGTAGAGGGTGGACAAATTATTCCCGTCCAGGTGGAAGAATCGCAGGTGACGGCAAAGCTGATCGGACCGGACAACACGTTTCGCAAGGGATCGCCGCCCGCGCTCGAGCCCTTCACCGTTTCCATCGATCCGCTGGAGGCAGTCGCGAAGGTCACCGTGCAGGACCAGAAATTTGTGCTGCGCGAGGGAGAGTGGAGCGACTGGATCCACATACAGTTCCAGCTGATTCCGTCTATGGGGAGTGTAAAAGGGATCTGCCGGTTTTATCTCAAGCAGGTACATCCGCGATTTGAATTGTACGTTTCGCCCATCAATATTGATCCTGCCCATCCCGCGCTGCCGATTTCGACTCCGAAGAGTTATTCTCGCGAACTCTCGGAAGAGGTGGGCGAGTTCTACACCCAGGGCATTTCCGAAGATACGAAAGCCCTATCGGCTGGCGTGCTCGACGATAAGGAATATCTCGAGCAGGCACGTACGGTCCTGGCGGAACACCGCCAGATTTTCGACGTGGAGCTCCCCAAGTTCCACTCCGGCGTGTTCTTCTTTTATTTCTCCAGCCTTGACCTCAATTCGCACATGTTTTGGCGACTGATCGACCCGCAACATCCGGAATACGACGCCGCGCTAGCGGCCCGATACGGGTCAGTGCTGCGCGAGTTTTATCAGCAGATTGATCAGGTGCTTGGCGAAGTCTTGCAGCGCATGGACGATCGCTCAACGTTGCTGGTGCTTTCCGACCACGGATTCGCTCCGTACAATCGCTCGTTCAATCTGAACACCTGGCTGCTTAACAACGGCTACATCATTTTGAAGAGCGAACCGAACCTCAATCAGAATCAGGCCTTCGCCGATGTCGACTGGAGCCGCACGCGCGCCTATGGTTTGGGCCTGAATGGCCTTTATCTGAATCTGCGCGGCCGCGAGCGCGAAGGAATTGTGGAAGCAGGCACGGCGTCAGATTCGCTGCTAAACGAAATCAAAGAGAAGTTGCTCGGGGTGCGCGATCCGCAGAACAATCAAGCAGCAATCACGCGAGTGGATCGGGCCACCGAGGTTTATCAGGGACCGTATGCGCAGCAGGGGCCAGACCTCCTGGTCGGCTACAATCGGGGCTACCGGGCGGGATGGCAAACCATTCTGGGGAATTTCCCCGCCGACGTGTTCGAGAAAAACACCAATCCCTGGAGCGGCGATCATTGTATGGACTACACCTTGGTTCCGGGTGTGTTGTTGAGCAATCGAGCCATAGATACGCCCAATCCAGCGCTGACGGATATTGCGCCCACCATCTTTGCGCAATTTGGAATTCCCCAGCCGGGCGGTATGATGGGACATTCTGTTTTTTCACCCAACCGCTGAGTTTCAGAAACGAAGCTGTCAGAATCGATGGAGGCAGCCGAATGTCCTCGCAAAAGATCAAGATCGAAGGTGAGTTGCTGGAAAAGGCCAAGCAGTGCGCGGAGGCCTCGGGTTATGCCTCCGTCGATGAGTTTGTGCTGCATACAATTGAGAAGGAAGTGAGGCGTCTGACACCGGACCAGGGAGGCGGTACTGAATCCAAGGAGAAAGTGACGAAGCGACTGCAGGGGCTGGGCTATATCGACTAGCGCATCTGCGGTCTGAATTCTGCTCGCATCGATCGTTGAATATCCAAGAATATCCATTGAATGGCGCGTCCTTCCAACCCGGCCGGGTTTGCTACTTTTAACTTCGCGGCAAACACCCCATTACTGCTGCTGCTTGCGCTTTCCATCGTGATCGGCCTGTTGATGGTGGTGGTGTTTCGTTACACCTCCGATCAAAAGGCGATTGGCCGCGCCAAGGACCGATTGAAGGCGCATCTGCTGGCTGTCCGCCTGTTTCAGGATCAGTTACCGGTTGTGATGCGCGCGTATGGACGAATCCTGCGCGGAACCGGCAGCTATCTTCGCCTGGCGTTCGCACCATTCTTGATTGCTTTACTGCCCATCACTTTCCTGATCGTTCACTTGGACCGATATTTCGGGTGGATGCCACTGCATCCGGCGCAAACTTTCCTGATAGAGGCGCGAGTCGCAGATCCTGCGACACTAAACGACGCTGCACTGCAATTGCCTCCTCAACTGTCGAGCTCTGCTCCAGCTGTGCATCTACCGAAGGACAACGAGGTGGTGTGGCGGGTAGTGGCTGAGCGCGAAGGACGATACGGTGTACACATTGCCGCTGCCGGCCAGACGGTTTCGAAGCAGGTTGTGGTGTCGGCAGGGTTGGCGCGTATTTCGCCGGTGCGTTTGCGGGGGAATTTCTGGGAGCGTGTGTTTATTTCGGGCGAGCCCGCGCTGGCGGACAATAGTCCTGTGCAATCGATCGCCATAGGCTATCCTCCGCGTGTGATCGCCTTCGCCGGGATGGAATGGAACTGGATTGTGTTGTTCTTTGTGGTCTCATTGATTGCAGGTTTTATTTTCAAAAGCGTTTTAGGAATTCAGGTATGAAGTTGCTTTCGTTGCGGCGAAATCAGTCCAGTCTGTTTCCGGCTCTGCTGCTGATATGCGGGCTGATCCTACTTCTTCCTTTGCGCAGCGAGGCATACGCCGGGCCGGGCGCTGGTTTTGCCGTCCTCTCTTCTTTCTGGACCATTTTTGTCGCATTTCTCTATTCCTTCTACGCGCTGGTCACCTGGCCCGTCCGCCACCTTGTGCGAATGTTCCGGCGTCGCAAGGCTTACGGTAAAGCCCAGGTGAAGCGCGTGGTGATCGTGGGTTTCGATGGCATGGATCCTGAGCTAGCCAATTGCTTCATGGGCGAAGGAAAACTGCCGAACTTAGCCCGACTGCGCGACAGCGGAACCTTTCGGCGACTGCGAACCACATTTCCCGCGATTTCTCCGGTCGCGTGGTCTACGTTTCAGACCGGAGTGAATCCCGGCAAGCATAATATTTATGATTTTCTGGCCCGCGATCTGAAGAGCTATCTTCCCTTCCTTTCATCGGCGCAGATCACCGAACCCAAGCGGCACCTGCGCATTTGCAAGAATTCGCTGCCGCAGGGCAA
>CATPBJ010000128.1 GCA_955652395.1 uncultured Terriglobales bacterium
GAACAACTGAAAACGCAAGCAGCTTGAGCATCGAATAGAACCCAGGTGATCTCCCAAGGTTTTCATGCCTCGGTGGTAGCCAATCGGTTCTTGCGATGCTCCGGTTCGAGGGAGAGTATCCATACACTCATTCAGGCACTCTGTGTGCTGTAGTCCAGCACCGAGTCTCCGGGTCAATCCTATGCCCCCTCGGATAACCGAAAAAAGCTGTAGGCCTCGAGCCTCACATAGGATCATGGTTGGCACTTAAGCCAACGCTTAGCTTGCGTAGCTTCGGAACCGAACGGCGTCGAGCGCCACTGACTTCATGAAACCGTCGAGTTGGGACAAGCAACTGGGGTTGGCATCGCCGCGGGAATGTGCGGCGAGCCAAAGCGACCAAACCAATAACCCCTCTAAGAATGAGGTGAGGAATGAGGTGGGGCTGGATGTAAGTCACCACTCCCGCATCTCTCAGAGGGGCGGGGAGATGCTTTTTTCCTTGACATCCTTTTTCATAGGATGAGCGTAATGGCGATGTTACATCAACTATTGCGAGCTATTGCGCGGGAGGGCGCCTTTTGGCCGATGTCGGTTCCCTAGCAACCTCAAGAGGATAGTCTTCAGACTGGCAACTTTAAGGTGCGGCACGATGGCAAAGCAACCTGAGATGGACTGCGGGCATCCGTTGGATTAAGATGCGAGAGGTGTTGCCATGCATAGAGCGGCAATCTTCCTCGGGGTTGCGTTGACGCTTGGGGTATTGCCTAAGTACAGCGTCGGGCAAACTCCATCGTCCTCGGCGGCGAATTCGACTGCTGCTGCTCAGAGTCCACCAGAAAGTTCAGCAGGTGCTGAAAACCCACCGCGGTCAGATAAGCCTACTGGGAATCATGATCGTAAGTGGCACCTTAAGCTGGGGACCGTTTCCGTAGGTGCCGGTTACACCCATTTCGGCAGCCCTCTCTATTATCCCTACGGTTTGTATCCCTTCGATGGATTCTATCGGACGTGGGTCTGGGACCCGTACTGGGCTAACCCTCTATCGTATCCATCCGGGTATTTTGGTTACAACGACGGAAGAGGCGAAGTCAAACTAGTTCTGGAGCCGAAAACCGTAGACCTGAAGCTCGCTGAGGTCTATGTCGACAATGCTTATGCAGGTACGGCCGATCATTTGAAAAATATGTGGCTGGAACCCGGCGCTTACGACCTCTCGGTTTCGAGCAAGGACCATGTGCCCTTTCACCGTCGCATTTATGTGCTCAGCGGTAGGTCATTGAAGATTGCGGCAAAGCTCAATCCACGGAACACGGCGGAAGCACCGGAGGCAAAGCCATGACGACGAAGAGAAAATGGTTGGCGGTTGGTGTCGCCTGCCTGGCGTGCCTTGCCTTCGCAGCCCCGAAAGGAACCGTCGCTCGTTCTACAGCATCCAAATATCCGGCCCACGCGGAACAAGATAGTGTGGCCATGGGCGCGGTGCTACTGACTTCGCAAGAAGCCCGTAGCAACTTCGTGTCTGACCTGAACCGCTGTTGCCTAGTCGTGGAGTTCGCCCTGTATCCGCAGAAAGGACAACCGGTTGACGTTTCATGGAACGATTTCTCTCTGCGGACAATCGGCGCCGACACCGCGACCAAAGCCGCCAGCGCGAAAGTAATTTCGGCATCGCTGCAAAAGAAGGCTGCCTCGAGCAGGGATGTCGTAGTCTCTCCCTCGGTCGGGATTGGGTACGAGTCAGGCCCTGTTTATGACCCAATGACGGGACAATCACGGCATGGGGGTGGGGTTTACACCCAATCTGGCGTGGGTGTCGGCGTTGGTTCTCCAGGTGGTCAAGGTGACAACACAGATGCCGATCGCAAAGTCATGGAAGGCGAACTCGACGAAAAAGGCCTGCCCGAAGGTGCGGCTGAGACTCCGGTTGCCGGATACCTTTATTTCCCTCTTTCCAAGAAAACGAAGAACGGCCGATACGAACTCGAATATATGCTGAATGGAAACAAGGTAGTTTTGCGGCTGTCCGAGTAGCAAAACTGTTGGTTGACAAGCAGATTTCGGAAGCAAGGGGATTGCGGACGGCAGATGCTGCGTATTTGCTCCGGTTGGACGATGAGTCACACTTTTGAGTGATTTAATTGCCGACGCAGTGTTTCCACGAGTAGACCCACCAGCGCATACGTAACGGTATTTATCGCCAGAGCCTCGTAGAGACTAATGGCGTAATGCCTGCCAGCTATCGTAACCGGGCAGGTTAAACTGACGAGAGCCCAGACATCCCGCATGCGTTCGTTTGTAGATGGGAAGGTTGCGAAGGCAAAAAGTGCCCAGAAGCCCGCAACTAGAAAGCCTGCACTCGCCCACATAGCAATTCGGTATTTCATGGTGCCGCTCCCAACCACCATCATTCTACGACTTTCCGCTCCCCCCAAGCGTAACTGTTGAGAACAGGCGATAGCACTCAGAACCGGTCGTGAGTGTTATGGCGATTTTTCGACAAGCATTACGAACGCGGCGAAACTGGGGCTAGTTGTGTGCAGACGGAAACAC
>CATPBJ010000129.1 GCA_955652395.1 uncultured Terriglobales bacterium
GCGTGCCTTGGTAAAGTTCTTGTTTTGAGTTAATTACGGCGGCTCATTTGTGTTGACAAGACGTTCGTTTCAGGCGAAACTCCGCTCAATCACCCTCGGTAGCCATCTCGCGCTGCCAGTCACTGGCTTGGGCTTGAACCATGTTAAAGCCTGACTCAACGCGCTATCCCTCTATAGTCCAAAACCGCAGCATCGGTCCGGAATGGATTGAGCCGGACTCAGCGGAACTCGGGGTAGAGCCAGCCGAGATCGTGACCTTCTCCGGCCGGGCAGATTTGGCCACCGGCCTTGCCCTGGATCTGCGGCTACGCGAGGTTCTGCAGCAAGCTCGCCTGGCCACGGCCGCGAGTGGAGCCGTGATCGCACTGGCGCGAGGAGACAAGATGGTATGCCACGCCAGTTTAGGCGACAAGGCCCCCAGCGCGGGGGTTTGCCTGAATACTCGATCCGGGCTTTCGGGCGGTTGTGTGCAAACTCGCGAGATGCAGCTTTGCGACGATACCCTGGCCGATCCCCGAGTCAACTCGATCGCCTGCCGCGATCTCGGGATCCGATCCATCGTAGCTCTGCCAGTGCTGGATGGCGGAGAATTGTGGGGCGTGCTCGAGGTTTTCTCTTCCTTTCCCCGCGCCTTCAATGAGTCCGACCTGCAGGCACTGCGATCGCTCAGTCGCAAGATCTCGAACACGCTGCATGAGGCGATCGAGGGCGAGTCCACGGCGGTGGGACGGGAATCATTTTCCCAGCTGCCGGCAACCGATCCCGCGCAGCCAGAAGCGGCCGAGCCCAAAGCCTTGGTTGCGCCGGAGCAGCAGAATGCGGCAATCGCTCACCGGGATTATCGTACTGGTGTTCTGACGGCGGCGGTTCTCGCGCTGGCGGTGCTCCTTGGCTGGATGGTAGGCCGCGTGGGCTGGACCCTGGCCATCAATCGGGCCCCGGCCCAGCTTCCAATGACGGTGGAAGAGGCGCAGGCTAGGGCACAGGTGACTCCAGATAATCGGCCGGCTCCGCCCCGCCACGCGGAACCTGTGACTCCAGCGACGCCGGTTGTTTCCAAGACCGCCCCGCCGATTTCAGCCAAGCCGGCTCTGAAGCCCAAGGCAGTGGCGGCCGCGCCGATCGAACTCAACGGGGGCCTGGTGGTGTATGAACATGGCAAAGTCGTTTTTCGGACGCCACCGTCAGAAAGAGAATCTCCATCCCCAGCCGAACCTGGTGTCATGGCATCGGGTGCCATTCAAAAAGCGGCGACGCGGGAAGATGACGGTTCGACCCGGCCGGCTTCAGTTTCTTTTTCGTCAGCAAACAGTTATCTGCTGGAGCGGGTGGAGCCCGAGTATCCGGAGGCGGCCAGACAACAGCACATTCAAGGTCCGGTGGTACTCGACGTTTTGGTCGGAACGAACGGTCTGGTGCGGGACCTCACAGTGATCCGCGGCAATGCGCAGCTGGCTAAAGCTGCGACGGACGCGGTGCGGCAGTGGCGTTTCAATCCCCACCAGCTCCAAGGCAAGGCGGTTGAGTTCGAGACCCGCGTCACAGTGAACTTCGCGCTTGCCGAGTAACACTCTGGATTATCCGTAAGCCAGTTCCTTAGCCCGCTGCGCTGCTTTCACTACAGCCTTGATGAGCGTGACGCGCAGTTTTCCTTCTTCCAGTTCCATGATGCCGTCGATGGTGCAGCCCGCCGGCGTGGTCACCGCGTCTTTCAGAAGAGCGGGATGGTCTCCGGTTTCGAGCACTACGGTCGCGGCTCCAAGAGTCGTTTGAGCCGCGAGTAGCGTGGCTACATCGCGCGGCAAGCCCACCTTTACGCCGGCTTCCGCCAGGGATTCCAGGATGATGTAGATGTACGCCGGGCCGCTGGCGGAGAGCCCGGTGACCGCGTCCATGTGCTTTTCGTCTACCACCACGGTTTTTCCCACCACGTTGAACAGGGCGCACGCAGCTTCCACGTGGTGGGTATCGGCAAACTTGCCTTTGCAAAGCGCGGTCATGCCGCATCCCAGCGCGCAGGGCGTGTTGGGCATGGCCCGGATCACCGCCACCTCGCTGCCCAGCGCTTTTTCGATATGGCTGGTGGGTACCGAAGCCGCCACTGAAATGAAGAGCTGCTTGCTGGAAACATTGGGGCGGATCTGTTCCATCACTTCCTGCACCACTTGCGGCTTCACGCACACGAAGATGATGTCGGCATTCCGGACCGCAGCCAGATTGTCGGTACCGACCGAGACCCCGAGCTTATCTGCCAGAGCACGTGCCCGTTCCTCATGCTGGACCGTGGCAAAGGTCGACTTGGGAGAAAGCAGACCCTTCTCCAACAGCGCCTTGAGCAGAATTCCGCCCATCTTGCCCGCGCCCAGCACCGCCACTCGTTTTCCAGACAGATCGAAACTCATTGCGCTGTGTCCTCCGTGTGCTCTGAGGTTACCGTCGCCAATTGTACAGTTTCAGGGTCAATCGACGGGACGTTGTGCCGTGCATCGGCGAAGTTGAAAGAAGAAGAGTGTGAAGAGGAAAATTCTGCGATGGCATGGACTGGGTGGGGACGGGGCTCCGCCCCGTCCCGGACGAGCAAGGCTCGGCTAGGTTTCCCGAAATTCAGGGACGGGCGGGGCCCGCCTCCATAAGAGACTCAGATGCCTTTCATGCCTTTGCGCGCCAGCTCCACGATATGCCGTCCGATGGGCAGGGAAGCTGTGGCCGCGGGCGAGGGAACATTCCACACATGCAACATCTTGTCGGCTAGAACGAAGTGGAAATCGTCCACCAACGATCCATCCGGGCGCACTGCTTGAGCACGAACTCCGGAACCATCGGCGACCAGATCGGAGCTGACAATCTCCGGCACCAGTTGCTGCAGCGCTTTCACGAATGCGCCTTTGCTCAGGGATCGATAGTATTCGCTGGCGCCGTCGCGCCAGTATTTTCCCGCCATGTGCCAGAAGCCGGGATACATAAGCGTGCCGGCAAGGTCCCTCAGGTTGAAATCGGTCCGCTGGTAGCCCTCTCGTTTGAGGGCCAGCACGGCGTTTGGTCCGGCATCTACGCCGCCCTGGATGCGGCGTGTGAAGTGCACGCCAAGAAAAGGAAATTTGGGATCGGGTACGGGATAGATGAGCGTGCGAACCAGGTGCTCTCTCTCCGGGACCAGGAAATAATATTCTCCGCGAAAGGGCACGATCCTGACTTCCGGTTTCTGGCCTGCCCTGCGGCTGACGCGATCGCTGTGCAGTCCGGCACAATTGATCACGTATTTGGCGGCGAACGTTCCGCGAGTGGTTTCGACCATCATCTCCGCGCCGCGCGGCAGCACACGCTGGACTTCAGTTCCTGTGCTTACTGTTCCCCCTTGCGTGGCTACAATCTCCGCGTATTTCCGGCTGGCTGCGGCGTAGTCGGTGATGCCGGTACTCGGCACCAGCACGCCCAGCAGTCCGCTGCAGTGAGGCTCAATCTCGCGCAGCTGCTCTTGTTGGAGCAGCCGGAGCCCGGCAAGGCCGTTGGCTTGTCCGCGCTCGAGCAACACGTTGAGGCGCGGGATCTCTTTATCGCTGGTGGCCACGATGACCTTCCCGCAGATTTCGTGGGGCAGGTTGTGCTCGCGACAAAATTCCACCATGGCCGCGGCTCCCTCGACGCAGAACTTCGCCTTCAAAGACCCGGGCTTGTAGTAAATGCCGGAGTGAATGACCCCGCTGTTGTGCCCGCTCTGGTGACGGGCTACAGCGTCTTCCTTCTCAACCAGGAGCAGTCGCAGTTGCGGCAGAGTGCGGGTGGCGTGCATCGCGGTCGAGAGACCTACTATCCCTCCACCGATAATTACGATGTCGTAGGTTTGATCCGGCATAGCGGCGCAGGGAAGTCTGCACCACATTCTTTATACATGGTCGATTGAATTCGGTGAAGTTACGGCGGTTATTGGCAGTGTTGCCCGTGCCATCAGCGGGATCGACGGCTACGGCGGTGGCGCGGCCCGCGACCGGGCCGTAGTCCTGAATGCTAAGACCAGTTGCGTCGGAGGCAAAGGCGCGGGCCCGAGAGGCGTCCAGATGGTACCGGGAACGGCACGCGGAGAGGCGCTGATTGTGGCTGGGTGCAGGGCATCGGCGTGCCATGCCCGCAATTCCAGTTTCTGTCGATGCGCACGGTTGCGCAGTGCAGCCACGGATTGTCCGGGAACCGCGCGCCCGTGGCGGAACCACAGATCGCGTTGACGGGGGTTGGTTGCCGATTAAACGAAGTCCTGCGCCCTGGGCGCAGACCGGCCCGGCCAACATGTCAGACTCAGGAGCACGTAAAGACGAACACAGAAGTTCATACGAACCCACGACTATCACATGCCGCCATGCCGCCTTGCGCTTTCAGTGATGGCCGGCGAGATCCAGTTTTTCTTTCGTCAAACCGTTCTTAACTGGGAATGTGCCGCTCGGTGCAGGGAGGCAATGGTGCATTACACGGAAGTTGACTTGACGGGAACCTGGCGTCGGACCTCAGACGTCAGGTCCGGGACCGAGGTCTTGACTCTGA